>JBFWLP010000045.1:0-26006 GCA_050252075.1 Burkholderiaceae bacterium
AGCCGGGCGGTTCGCCAGTTGCGCCCGCCGTCGAAGGAGACATCGACCTGGGTAATCTTCCCGCGCCCCGACCATGCCAGGCCGGTCACGTTGTAGTAGCCCTTGTCGAGCAGTACCTGCCCGCCGGACGGCGTGGTGATGACCGACTTGCACTCCTGGATAGACGTGTACTGGCGATGAAGGCCGTCGGGCATCATGTCGACGTAATGAACGGCCTCGTCTTTGGCATTCCAGGGCTTGTCGCCCACCTCGATGCGACGCAGCCATTTCACCCACGAGACACCCTGAACCCCCGGCACCACCAGACGCAAGGGGTACCCGTTTTCAGGGCGCAGCATTTCGCCGTTCATTCCCCAGGCCACCAGAACGTCGTCCAGGGCGGCCTGCATGGAAATGGTGCGTGTCATGCCGGAACCGTCGGCGCCTTCGGCCAGCACAAACCGGGCGTTCTTGATATCGGCCCCGCAATCGTCGAGCAGAACCTTCAAGGGCACGCCGGTGTACTCACAACAGGACAACATGCCATGCGTGTATTGCACTGTTGGCACAGCCGTGTTGCCCCATTCCATACCGGTATTGGCCCCGCACTCGATAAAATGAATGCGGGACACCGACGGCAGGCGCATGAGATCGTCCATGGTGTACACCTTGGGCTGCCTGACCATGCCGTTGACCATCAGGCGATGCTGTTCCGGATCGACATCGACCCAGCCCTGGTGATGGCGCTCGAAATGCAGCCCGGACGGAGTGATGATGCCGAAAAAGCCCTGAAGCGGCGCAAAAGCCACTGAAGCCTGATCGGTTTGGGTCAGGCCGGGCGACTGGCGGCGCCGCAGATTTGCCTCGTATTTGCTGGGTAACCCGTACGGGCGCGAGGCTACCGGATTGCCCAGCATTTTGTTCCAGGGCTGAAGCTGGAGTATGGCAGGATCGCCCTGCGCGCGGGCGGCGGACACACCGCCGGCCGCTGCGGCTGCCGCCAGAAAACTTTTACGCAAAAATCCCCGGCGCTCCTCGTTCAGGCCCGCCTTGCTGATGTCGTTGACCAGATCGCCGGGAACGAAGCCTTCGGGAGCTTTGAGTAGCCGACCCGCCGGTTGGGTCAGTTTGCTACGTGTGGTCACAGTGATGACTCCTAAGCATTTCTTAATACGAATTAAGAATAAGCTAATTCCATAAAGACATAAACAAGGGTTATCACTAAAGCAAAACCCCGGCACAGCCTTCCCGACCCAAAAGGCGTCGGTAGAAGCTGTACCGGGGTGACCGGATGCAACTGGCTGGTAAAAATCAGTACAAATTCATACCATCAACCAGCACACACCTACACTGTAAAAAATTATCCCAGCACGTCGTTCCAGATGGACCGCGCCCAGGTTCGGGCAACCGTGCCTTCCTGGGCTGACGAGGCATCGGAAACCCCGCCCGAACCGGCAACCGGCAGCATGGTTTTCTTTTCCGTGCTGTAGCGGTGGACGCTGGCAACGTGCATGGCTTCGGCGTCGGTAACGAAGCTGAAGCAGGTGTTTGCGTAGATGGGGTCGGGGTTGACCGGGTAACCAAGCAACAGCGCCGTGACCGCCGCCGCGCAATTCTTGCCATGCTGGTTCGCCATGTGGCCGGATTTGGGCATTTGCGGCGCCACCTGGATGGAATCGCCCAGCACGTGGATGCGGTCATTCTTCACCGAGGCAAAGGTAAGGAAATCGACCTCGCACCAGCGATCGTTGGCCGTTGCCAGGCCGGCATCGACCGCCAGCTTGCCCGCACGCATGGGCGGCACCAGATTCAGCACATCGGCTTTCTCACGCTCGCCAAGCTCGAATACAACGGTGTTCTGGGCCACGTCGACGTCTACCGCCTTGAACATGGGGTTGTACTCGATGATGTCGGCATAGTGCGCTTTCCAGGCCGCCATGAACAGGCCCTTCTTGGAAGTGATGTCCTGGTTGGCATCGAAAACCAGCACCTTGGACCGCGGCTTGTGCTTCTTGAAATACGAGGCCACCATGCAGGCGCGCTCGTAGGGCCCCGGCGGGCAGCGATACGGCGCCTCGGGAATGGAAAGAATGAAGCGCCCCCCGTCGGGCATGGCTTCGAGCTGTTTGCGCAAAGCCACCGTTTGCTCGCCCGCCTTCCAGGCATGCAGAATTTTGCCCTGGGCCTCGGGATTGTTCATGCCGGGAATGCGGTTCCACATGAAATCAATGCCGGGCGACACGACCAGCCTGTCCCAGGCGAGGGTGTCGCCGTTGCTCAAGTGCACCTTGCGGGCGTCGTGGTCGATGCGGGTGACCGTGTCGTGAACAATGGTAATGCCGTGGCGCGACTTCAGATGATCGTAACTATGGGTGATGTCCTGGATGGTGACTGCACCCTCGAGCACCAGATTGGAGATAGGGCACGAAATAAACTGTTTTTGCGGCTCGATGAGGGTGACACGTATTTTTCCCTTGCTGAACAGCCGCAGGTACTTGGCCGCCGTGGCGCCGCCATATCCCCCGCCAACCACCACCACGTGCGGTGCGGACGACCCCGCCGCCCGGCTCAAGCCAGGGGCTCCCAGGACAACGGCGGAGCCCATACCGGTCAGAAATGAACGTCGTTTCATGGTTACTCCTTAGGCGTGTTCTGGAACCACAGGGCAATCTGGCGCAAGACCTCGGGGTCGTACCCCTTCGCCAGTTGCTGCATCAGCAGACCGGGCTTTTCACCGGCGGCATAGGCACGCATCTGGTTCTCGATGCGGCTGGCCGACATGCCGTAAAGCGACGGAATGGCATTGGTTTCCTTGCCTTGCGGCGCGGAATGGCAGGTCAGACAGGCCGAGGCCCACGCCTTGACCTGGGCCTGGTTGGCGGCATCGGAAGCATGCGCCAGGCCGGCGGACATGGCCAGCGCCACCCCGATGGAAAGTACTAGTTGCTGTGACCGCGGCCGCCTGGGGGTGCTTCCCGCGGGGAATTCTGGTGAGCTTGCCATAAGTCCTCCGGTGTGTTTATGTTGGCAAAGTCCGGATAACACGCGGGAAAACTGACGGGTACTGCCTGGCAAACGGATAACCACTGCCGAACTTTGCGTCCCCCGCTCAAAACCCAAGCACGAAGTGCTGGTTCCAGACTTTGGTGAATAATCGCACATAACGGATGATCGTGGCCATCTGATTTGGCATAAGCCATGAGGCGCCCGGTTATTAAGAGCGTATCGGCCAGACGGGGCACAAAGCTTTCGGGCAGCCGGGCGACATCTACCGGCGTGACCACCAGCCAGGGGGTGGTGCAGATCGCCAGCGCACTGGCCACACCCGCCAACGGCCCCGCCTGGTGACCGAAACCGACATCGTCGGGAATGACCTGACCATACGCCTGAAAAGCCGGGATATTGCGGTTGGCGCTGATCAAAAGCACGGCGACCCAAGGCTGCAGGAAATCGGCCGCGCGCCGCACAAGAGGCTGCCCGTGCAATGTGACCAGCCCCTTGTCAACGGGCTGGCCGGCGGCCCGGGCTTGCATGCGGGTGGCCCGGCCACCCGCCAGTATCAGCCCGGAAAGCTGGGATCGCGGGATCATCCCCCGATGTAGCTCATTTCAACCTTGCGCGGCAGCAAGGTTGCACGCCCGCGCAATTCGGAATAATGGTCATCGCGTGCCGCCCAGACACCGCCCAGCCGGTGGGCGATCACGTCGTCGGGAACGTCGGAACGCAACAGATGGCGGATATCGACGCCTGCGGACGCAAACAGGCACAGGAACAGCTTGCCTTCGGGCGACAGCCGGGCCCGGGTGCAATCGCCGCAAAATGGTTGCGACACACTGGTAATGACACCGATTTCTCCGGCACCGTCGCGGTATTGCCAACGCTCGGCGACTTCGCCGCGATAACCGGACTGCACCGCCTGCAACGGATAGTGCCGGTCGATCATGGACACGACATCGCGGCCGACAACCACTTCGTCCAGCTTCCAGCCATTCGTGTTGCCGACATCCATGTATTCAATGAAACGAAGAATATGGCCGGAATGGCGGAAATGCTCGGCCATGGGCACAATTTGATGGTCGTTGGTACCTTTTCGAACCACCATATTCACCTTGACCGGATGAATGCCGGCCTGTGCCGCGGCGTCGATGCCCGCCAGCACGTCGGCCACCCGGACGTCGCTGTCGCTCATGCGCGCAAACAATGCCTCGTCAAGCGCATCGAGGCTGACAGTAACACGCGCAAGACCCGCATTTTTGAGATCCCTGGCCTTGCGGGCCAGCAAGGTACCGTTAGTGGTGAGCGTGACTTCGACCGGCTTGCCATCGGGCGTATGCATACAGGCCAGCATTTCGACCAGGCGCTCCAGATGCTTGCGCAGCAAAGGCTCCCCCCCGGTCAGCCGCAGTTTTCGCACCCCGGCATTGACGGCAATGCGCGCAAAACGGGCAATTTCCTCGAAGCTCAGCAGCGACGTTTGCGGCAGGAAGGGGTGATCGGACCCGAACACTTCGCGGGGCATGCAGTACGAGCAACGAAAATTGCAACGATCGGTGACCGAAATGCGCAGATCGCGCAAAGGCCGGTCGCGCTTGTCGAGAAATGCGCCTGCGGACACCCGCGGCCGGGCCTGCTCGCTGGAAGAAGGACCGGCAACGGGAGAATGGACGATGACTTTGCTCATGACAACCTGGCAATGCGTTTTGGCAGAAGGTCTAAACCCGTATTATGCTTATGATCGGACAGAAAGTGTGCAATTACCCTACCACACACCTACCCATTGAAGCACAACGGCCGGCGCGCCGTATCCAAGGAGACAGCATGGCAGGCAGGCAGCCGTCGCGCCAGGGGAGCTCACCCCCGGCAGACGCACAACAGTTGTTAGAGCAGGCGCTGGCGGCGCATCAGGAGCCGGGTAATCTGCTGCCTGTTTTGCATTTCATCCAGGATGCCCTGGGCCATATCCCCGACGATCTGGTGCCCGATATTGCACACGCCCTGCAGCTGTCGCGTGCCGAAGTGCATGGCGTCATTACCTTTTATCCGCATTTCAGACGCTCGGCACCGGCAAAAACCGTGATCGCCGTCTGTCAGGCCGAAGCCTGCCAGTCACGCGGGGCAGCGGCGCTCTACAAGCACGCGCTTGAGCGCTGCCACGGCAACGATGCCGTGCATGTTGAACCGGTCTATTGCCTGGGCCTGTGCGCCCAATCACCGTCCGTCATGGTGAATGAGCACCCTGTCGCCCACGTCACGCCTGAAAAGCTCGACGGCCTGATCGCATCGCGCCACTCAAACGAAAACACGGCTGCCGGCGCCGATAGCCGCCCTAAGGCTGAGCCCCTATCCCGCGGGCCCGGCGTCACGTTCTATGTACCGCGCGACACCGCCGCCATCGCGGCAGGTGCCGACCAGGTGGCGAGCGCCCTGCTCGCCGAAGCGGCACGCCGCGACATTCCCGTAACGCTGGTACGCAACGGGTCTCGCGGGCTGTTGTGGCTGGAACCCATGGTGGAAGTCGACACACCCAAGGGGCGTATCGCCTACGGCCCGGTCCAGGCCCACCACATTCCGGAGCTATTCGATGCGCACTGGCACACGGGTGCCGCCCATGCGCTTTGCCACGGGCCCACAGACGCCATTCCGTTTCTAAAAAACCAGGAACGCCTCACATTTGCCCGCGTTGGCATTACCGACCCGCTGTCCCTGGCCGACTACCAGTCCCATGGCGGCCTGGCCGGGCTGACACGGGCCCTGGCCATGCCGGCCGAAGCCATAGTTCGGGAAGTGACCGACTCGGGCTTGCGAGGGCGCGGCGGTGCCGCCTTCCCCACCGGGGTGAAATGGAAAACCGTTCTCGATACCGAAGCACCGCAAAAATACATTGTCTGCAATGCCGATGAGGGTGATTCGGGCACATTTTCCGACCGCCTGCTCATGGAAGGCGACCCCTACGCCCTGCTTGAGGGCATGGCCATTGCGGGGCTGGCAGTTGGGGCCACGCAGGGCTATATTTACGTGCGCTCCGAATATCCGCTGGCCATTGCGGCACTGGAACAGGCCATCGACAACGCCATTGCGGCCGGCTGGCTGGGCGATAATGTTTTAGGCAGCGGCCGCCGCTTTCACATTGTTGTCCGCAAAGGCGCCGGCGCCTATATATGCGGCGAAGAGACCTCGCTGCTCGAAAGCCTGGAAGGCAAGCGCGGGCTGGTTCGGGCCAAGCCGCCCTTGCCCGCCGTCCAGGGGCTGTTCGGCAAGCCCACCGTCGTGAACAACGTGATCTCATTGGCAACCGTACCCTGTATTCTGGCGCGCGGCGCCGCCTTCTACCAGGGTTTTGGCATGGGCCGGTCACGAGGCACCTTGCCGTTTCAGCTGGCCGGAAACCTGAAACAAGGGGGGCTGGTGGAAAAAGCCTTCGGGGTCTCGCTGCGGCAACTGCTGTTTGATTTCGGCGGCGGCAGCGCCAGCGGAAAACCGATCAAGGCCGTCCAGGTCGGCGGGCCGCTGGGCGCCTACCTGCCTCCCGAACAATGGGACGAAGCGCTGGATTACGAACGTTACATCGCACTGTCGGCCATGGTGGGGCACGGCGGCATTGTGGCGTTCGACGACTCCACCGACATGAGCCTCATGGCCCGCTATGCCATGGAATTCTGCAGCATTGAGTCTTGCGGGAAATGCACGCCCTGCCGTATCGGCGCCGTACGCGGCGCCGAGGTCATCGACAAAATCCGCAGCAATGACAATCGCGAGCAGAATGTCACATTGCTACGCAGCCTGTGCGACACCATGCTGGCCGGCTCATTGTGCGCCATGGGTGGAATGACGCCCTATCCGGTACTTTCGGCCCTGAACCACTTCCCCCAAGATTTCGGTCTGGCCGCGCCATCGCGCGCGCACGACGCCTGACGGAGACAACACATCATGCTGGAAACCATCGCCAAGCGCGACCGAGATCTGGGTACGCCCGAATCCAACAGCGCCCTGCAAGTTACGCTGACCATCGACGGCACGCCCGTGACCGTTCCCGAAGGAACCTCGGTGCTGCGGGCGGCGGCATTGGCCGGGATCGCCATTCCCAAGCTCTGTGCGTCCGACAACCTGGAGGCCTTCGGTTCCTGCCGGCTGTGCCTGGTACAGATCGACGGCCGACGCGGCTTCCCCGCCTCGTGCACCACGCCGGTAGAACCCGGCATGCAGGTCACCACCGAAAACACCCGCCTGCGCGAGCTGCGCCGCGGTGTCATGGAGCTGTACATTTCCGACCACCCGCTCGATTGCCTGACCTGCGCCGCCAATGGCGACTGTGAACTGCAGGATATGGCCGGGGTGGTGGGCCTGCGCGACGTACGCTACGGCTACGACGGCGAAAACCATCTGAACGATACGCCGGATACCAGTAACCCCTACTTCACCTACGACCCCTCCAAATGCATTGTCTGCAACCGCTGTGTGCGAGCCTGCGACGAAGTGCAAGGCACCTTCGCACTGACCGTCACCGGTCGCGGCTTCGAGTCACGCATTACGGCCGGACAAAACGACTCCTTTCTGGACAGCGACTGCGTTTCCTGCGGCGCCTGTGTGCAGGCGTGCCCCACGGCCACGCTGACGGAAAAAAGCGTGATCGACATGGGTCAGGCCGAGCACGCCGTGGTGACAACATGTGCCTATTGCGGTGTGGGCTGTGCTTTCAAGGCCGAAATGAAAGGCGAGGAAGTGGTGCGCATGGTGCCCTGGAAAGACGGCAAGGCCAACCGCGGGCACTCCTGCGTGAAAGGCCGGTTTGCATGGGGCTACGCCACACACACCGACCGTATCCTGAGCCCCATGATTCGCCGCAGCATCGACGACCCCTGGCAAGAGGTCAGCTGGGACGACGCCCTGAACTACGCCGCCTCCGAACTCAAACGTATTCAGGCCGCCTACGGGCGTGACGCCGTGGGCGGCATCACGTCGTCGCGCTGTACCAACGAGGAAACCTATCTCGTCCAGAAATTTGTGCGCGCTGCGTTGGGCACGAATAATGTCGACACCTGTGCCCGGGTGTGTCATTCCCCGACCGGCTATGGCCTGAAAACCACGCTCGGCGAATCGGCCGGCACGCAAACCTTCGACTCGGTCATGCAGTCCGATGTGATTATCGTCATGGGTGCCAACCCGTCGGCCGCCCACCCGGTCTTTGCCTCGCGCCTGAAGCGCCGGCTGCGTGAAGGCGCCCGACTGATCGTCATCGATCCGCGCCAGATCGAACTGGTTGACGGCCCGCACACCAAGGCGGCCTATCACTTGCCGGTTCGTCCGGGCACCAACACGGCGTTGCTCACGTCCATGGCGCATGTCATTGTTACCGAAGGGTTGCTCGACGAGCCTTTTGTGGCAGAACGCTGTGAACGCGAAGCGTTTGAACAATGGCGTGATTTTGTCGCACTTGCCGAGAACTCTCCCGAAGCCATGGCCGCTGAAACCGGCGTGAACGCCGACGACGTTCGGGGCGCGGCACGCCTGTTCGCCACCGGCGGCAACGGGGCCATTTATTACGGCCTGGGCGTGACGGAACACAGCCAGGGCTCCACCACCGTCATGGCCATTGCCAACCTGGCCATGGCCACCGGCAACCTGGGGCGTGAAGGCGTCGGGGTGAACCCGCTGCGTGGCCAGAACAATGTACAAGGCTCCTGTGACATGGGGTCATTTCCACACGAACTGCCCGGCTACCGCCACATTTCCGACGACACCGTGCGGGGACAATTCGAAAACGCCTGGGGTGTCCGGCTGTCGCCGGAGCCCGGGTTCCGCATACCCAACATGTTTGACACCGCCGTCGCCGGGTCGTTCAAGGGGCTTTACTGCCAGGGCGAAGACATTGTCCAGTCGGACCCGAACACCACCCATGTGACCGAAGCCCTGCGCGCCATGGAGTGCATCATCGTTCAGGATATTTTCCTGAATGAAACGGCAAAATATGCCCACGTCTTCCTGCCGGGATCATCCTTCCTGGAAAAGGACGGCACGTTCACGAACGCCGAGCGCCGTATTTCCCGCGTTCGCCAGGTCATGAAACCGCGTGCCGGCCTGGCCGACTGGCAGGTTACCTGCGCGCTGTCCAACGCCATGGGCTACCCCATGAACTACGCCCATCCGTCGGAAATCATGGACGAAATTGCACGGCTCACTCCCACGTTCGCCGGTGTGTCGTTCAAACGCATCGACGAGCTGGGCGGCAGCGTTCAGTGGCCCTGTAACGACCAGGCCCCCGAAGGCACACCCATCATGCACGTTGAGCAGTTCGTGCGCGGCAAAGGCCGGTTCATGATCACGCGCTACATTCCCAGCGACGAACGCAGCACGCGCAAGTTTCCCCTGCTGCTCACCACGGGGCGCATCTTGTCGCAGTACAACGTGGGCGCACAGACGCGACGCACGCCGAACGTGGTCTGGCACAGTGCCGATGTCCTGGAAATCCACCCGCACGACGCCGAAGACCGCGGCATTCAACCCGGCGATCATGTCACTGTCGCCAGCCGCACCGGAGAAACCGTGTTGCAGGCCGATGTCACCGACCGGGTGCCGCCCGGCGTGGTATACACCACATTCCATTTCCCCGAATCGGGGGCCAATGTGGTCACCACCGACAGTACCGACTGGGCTACCGATTGCCCGGAATACAAGGTTACGGCGGTTCAGGTGCGCAAATCAGCAGGCCCGTCGGCATGGCAGGATGACTGGTCCGCCTTCAGCCAGACCCAGCTTGCGCTGTTGCGCCCGGAGGACGCCGCCCACGCCCGGGAGTCGGCCCAATGATGGTGGCGCGCAACGAAACCGATGCGCTGACACGAAGCCAGGCCACCGAAACACGCCATGTGCATCGGCTTCAAGGCAACAGCATCACTGCCGTACCGGAGCCCGATGCCCTGGCCGTGGAAATTCCCCTGGCCATTGAAATCAACGGCATCAGCCATGCCACCCTGCTGGTGTCGCCCACCCAGCTCGAAGAGCTGGTGCTGGGGTTCCTGTTTACGGAAGGCATTGTGCGTGGCGCCGACGATCTCTTCGACGTGGCGATGGAAACGGCACCGGGCGGCCTGATTGCCCATTGCCGCATTGCCGCCGAGTGCATGCACGAGGTTAAGCGACGCCGCCGGCATATGGCCGGCCGCACCGGCTGCGGCCTGTGCGGCGTAGAAAACCTTGAACAGGTGCACAGGGCGCTTCCCCGCGTGGCCGGAGCTCCGGGCAGTGTCGGCGTTGCCGCCATTCTGTCGGCCCTGGATGCCTTGCGCAGCCACCAGACACTGCATCAGGCAACAGGCGCCACCCACGCAGCAGCGTGGGCAACCCCCGATGGCACGCTGCACAGCCTGAGCGAAGACGTGGGACGCCACAACGCGCTGGACAAACTGATCGGCTCGTTATTGATGCAAAAAACCGACCGGACGGCAGGCTTTTGCCTGGTGTCCAGCCGGGCCAGTTTCGAAATGGTACAGAAGGCCGCCGCCGCGCAGTTCCCGGCGCTGGTGGCCGTGTCGGCAGCCACGTCAATGGCCGTGCAACTGGCCGACGACCTGGGTATGCTGCTGACCGGTTTTGCCCGCGACCGGCAAATGACCGTTTATACGCACGCCCGACTGCTGCGATGCGATCCCGACCCTAATCTTTCCACCTAGCGCGCCCACCATGAGCACCATCGACCATTTGATCCGTCAGGCCAACCGTATCGCCCTGTTTTTCGAGGCCTACCCCGACAAGGAACAATCAATGGCCAACATTGCCGACCACATCCGGAAGTTCTGGGCGCCCAGCCTGCGCGCAAGCATGCTGGACTTTCTGGCCAGCCACCCGGACGGAAGCCGCAATGGCCTGACCCTGCACAGCCTGGCCGGCGAGGCGATCAAAAAACATGCCGCAACGCTGGCTCCGGCCGACAAAACCCCCACGCCTTGACGAGGGGCCAAACAACTACCCGGACTACCCGCGCGGCACCGTTTCCTGCATTGAAGGGCGCTTTCCGAAATCGGCAAGCCAGCGATCAAGTGCAGGATACTGGGCACGCCAGTTGAAGTCGGAAAAACGCAGATCAAGATACCCAAGCAGGCAAGCCAGCGTGATGGTTCCGATATCGACGTCTTTGGCCCGCTTCTCAATTACGGACTCGAAATAGGCGAGTGAGCGATTGATTTTATTCATTTGCCCGCCCAGCCAGTCGGACCATTGCAAGGCCTCGGGACGGGCGGTTTTTTCATAGCGGGCCAGCAGCGCGGCATCGAGAGCGCCGTCGGCAATGGAATGCTCGGTCAGGGCCAGCCAGCGTTTGCCGTCGTCGGACGGGATGAGCTCGCCCTTGCCCCGGGTGTTCAGGTATTCGCAAATCACGCGGCTATCGTGCAGCGAAGTTCCGTCATCGAGCAACAGCGTGGGTATCTGCCCCAGAGGATTGGTTCGCGCAATATCGGTATTCGTATTGATCGGATGGGCCAGGGCGTCGACGATTTCTATGCGGTTGATCAGCCCCAGCTCGTGCGCCACCACCAGGCATTTGCGTGCAAATGGCGAGGCCGGCGAGTAGTACATCTTCATAAAGTCCCCTTGTACATGTTGTTCAGAAAAAAGCATTACCCTGAACGATAACCCGGCGCGAATGAAAAAGGCGAGACCCTTTGCAGGATCTCGCCGTTGTGCCGCCCAAAGCCGGCGGACACGGCAACGGGCGGTAGCCATGGCCATGCCGCCGGCCGCGCCGGGTTTAGTCGGCTTCTTTTACCCGGTACACCAGCACTGCCGTTTTCGCCAGGCTGAGCACTTTCTGGGTGACACTGCCCAGCAGCAGGCGCGACAAACCGCTGCGCCCGTGACTACCGATAAAGATCAGGTCGCAATTATCTTCTTCGGCGGCCTGAACGATGCCATCGGCCACATTGAAATTCGATACCGCCCTGCCGCTCGCCTTGACCCCGGCCGTGTCGGCACGGTCGAGAACGGCTTTCAGGTATTTTTGCGCTTGCTCCTGGGCGGTTTTCTCGTAATCTTCGTCGGTGATGGCATACGCTGCCGCCATGCCATCGAAGCCTACAGTGGCTGCAAACGGCTGGGTAACGTAAATGGCAACGATTTCGGCACCGGTTTCACGGGCGAATGTCACCCCTTTGTTCGCGGCTTGTGCAGACAGCTTGGAGCCATCGGTGGGTATAAGAATTTTTTTGAACATGATCGAGCCCCCACAAAAATTGATTGATAGATAGACGCAGAGTAAACCAATCGGTGAAAAAATTCAGTGGTGCACACCACTGATTATTGACGAAAATCAAAGCGACGTTGCCGCATTGAAAAGGTGCGTGCAACGCGTACCGGTGCGGCAATAGGCAAGCACCGGTTTGGGCAGCGTGTTCAGCAGCTGGGCAAACCGGACGACGTCGTCGCGCGTCATGGCGCCGCTGACCACCGGCTGGTATTCAATGGCCAGGCCAAGCTCTTGGGCGGCGGCAATGACATCGGCCGCCACCGGCTGGTCGGGCCCGCCTTCGAAGTCGGGACGATTGATAATGACACTTTTAAAACCGGCCTCGGCCACCGCTTTCATATCGTGGGCCGACAGCTGCGGCGCGACGGCAAATGTGTCCGTGAGCGGGTTAAATGGAAACGACATAGCTTTCTTTTGCCTCCGGCCAAAGGAACATGAACTGACCTAGCATAGTAGATTCTGCTCCCGCGATGTGCAAGCAATGGTTGCCAGTACGCGGTACTCCAGCGCGCGCTGGTCACCCAGGGCATCGCCCGGCACCGCGCCGGTGGCGGGATGGCACATAAACAAATCGCCCGGTTGCGCGTTACGCAGCCACGTATTCACCAGCCTGGCATAACCGCCCTCGTCGGCCGAGAAATCGTACACGCCCAGAAACGCCCGGTTCAGGGAGAACCCCGCACTCCGGGCCAGCTTGCGAAACGGCGCCGCACCCAGGACACTGATGGTGTAAGCCTTAATGCGCTGTCGCCACGGAATGCCTGCGAGCCCGGCCGGACCAGTATAACGCAGCCAGGGATAATACCCGGGCGCATAACGGCACCGCAGTTCGGCCAGCAATGCGTCGCGAATCACGGGAAACTGATGCACATGCTGATGACCGTCCACGTAATCGGGCGGCCGGCCCAGCACCTGCTCGAAGCCATCCAGTTGCCGTGCTATTTCGCGCCGCACGGCCACAGGATCAAGCTGCCGCAACCAGGCCTTGCGCATCAGGACCGCCAGCGGCATGTTCAGGGTGGATGCCGGAAACGACTCGGTAAAATTAAGGTGCAACCCCGGTTTTAGCGGTGCAACGGCCAGGCGCCGGGCATTGCCGGCGAAGCTGGGCCCATCCACCAGGCAACTGGTAGCGGTAAGGCAGCCGCCGTGCGCAAGCTGTAGAATCGCGTCATCCACCGCCGGTGCCAGGCCGAAATCATCGGCGCACATAACCACATCGCCTGCGGGCGCTGCACATTTTTTTTCGAACTTACTTCCCAACGTATGTCACCTGTCTTTCGTCAGTTAGCCTGGTTTATCGCCGTGGGGTGTGCCGCGGCCGGCACCCACTGGCTGATCGTTGTATTGCTGGTCACCTTGCTTTCACTCCCCCCCCTGATCGCCAACGTGATCGGCTGGCTTGTTGCTTTTATTGTGTCGTTCAGCGGCCATTTCCTGCTTACCTTTCGCCACCAGCATGCTCCGCCGGCACGCGCGGCGCGGCGTTTTTTCGCCGTGTCGGCCGCCGGCTTTGCGGTCAACGAGCTAAGCTACGCCTGGCTGTTGCACACCACGGCATGGCGCTACGACGTGCTTCTGGCATTGGTATTAATTGCCATTGCCGTCGCCACCTTCATAGTGGGTCGCCTGTGGGCTTTTCAGGGCCGACGCTGACGATGCCTCGCCGCCGGCGTGCGAATGCGCCGGAACGTCCAGCCCCTTGCCTTGCCGGCGGCGCACCAGATACACCGGCCGCCCTTTCACTTCGTCGAAAATTCGGGCAATGTACTCGCCCAGAACCCCTACCGACACCAGCTGAACACCGGCAAAAAACAAAATAACGGCAATAAGCGTCGTCCAGCCGGGAACCGGATCGCCGAAAAACAGATGCTTCAGCACGACAAACAAGCCGTAGCCAAACGACAACACTGACAACCCGATGCCGCACAGGCTGAGCATGCGCAAAGGCAACGTGGTGAAGGCTGTAATACCGTCAACCGCAAACCGGAACAGCTTGAACGCCTTGAATGTTGACGTGCCGTGCAAACGTTCAGGCGGCGAATACAGCAGCGGCTCGGAACGAAAGCCCACCCAGGCGAACAAGCCTTTCATGAACCGGTTGCGTTCCGGCATCATCAGCAGGGCGTTCACGACCACGCGATCCATCAGCCGGAAGTCGCCTGCGTCTTCCGGTAAATCCACTCCGCCGGATGTGCGCATGAGCTTGTAAAACAGACGTGTCCCCCAGCGTTTGAACAAGGTTTCATCCTTGCGCGACTGCCGTACGGCATAGACCATTTCGGCACCCGCCTTCCAGCGCGCGACCATTTCAGGCAACAGCGCGGGCGGATGTTGCAGATCGGCATCCATGCAAATAACCGCATCGCCGCGTGCCGCCTGCAACCCCGCCGACAAGGCCGCTTCCTTTCCGAAATTGCGGGAAAGCTGCAAATACACAATGCAGGGATGGCGCTGCGCCCACCCTGCCATGCTTTCCGGCGTATTGTCGGTGCTGCCGTCATCGACCACAATAATTTCAAACGCATGCCCCAGCGTAGTCAGCGTTGCCATCAGCCCGGGCAACAAGACATTCAGATTGGCCTCTTCGTTAAGGCAAGGAACGACGCAGCTAAGCGTTGGGGACTCTGTCATACGACCGATCGGCACGAAATGGGTTACTGGAATCGCGAGCCGTGCGCGCGAGTGGCCCGATGATAACTTATGAATGCGGGTCGTCGATAGAATGCTGGCGTTTCTTGCACTATAAGGTTACTATTATAGTTATCTTAATATACACCCCGATCCATTCCACTGCCCATCATGTCGCGATCCACCTTATGCACTGAAGAAGAAATCACTGACCTGGTTCATGGCTTTTACGGCCGCGTGCGAACCGACGCCAGCCTGGGCCCCATTTTCAACGCCCATATCAGCGACTGGGACACCCATCTGGCGATCATGGTGCGCTTCTGGTCGTCGTTGCTGCTGGGCAGCGGAACCTACAGTGGCACCCCCATGCCCAAGCACGTGGCCCTGCCCGGTCTGACCGCCGAGCTGTTCCGGCACTGGCTGCATTTGTTTCATGAAACCACCCAAGGCCTGCCAAACCGGGCGCTGGCCGAACGGGCCGACGAATTCGCGCAACGCATCGCGCGCAGCCTGTGGTTTGGATACCAGTTAAG
The DNA here is from genome assembly GCA_050252075.1 of Burkholderiaceae bacterium. Classification (GTDB taxonomy): domain Bacteria; phylum Pseudomonadota; class Gammaproteobacteria; order Burkholderiales; family Burkholderiaceae_B; genus JAAYGT01. The sequence continues at coordinate 15,382 of JBFWLP010000045.1, forward strand.
CAACGAACCCCGCAAAGCACCCACGGAGCTTCACCATGGCTGAAACGCTTCCCCTTGGCAAACATCACCCCCAGCGCGGCACGGCTCCCGATCTGAAGGCCTTCCTGAGCCTTGGATTCCGTCCGCTGTATATCGCCGGTTGCGGATGGGCGCTGATCGCCGTTGCGCTCTGGATCTTCGCCCCTCAATGGCTCACGGGCCCGCTGGGCGGCATTGCCTGGCACGCCCACGAAATGCTCTGGGGTTTCATTGCCACCATCGCCGTGGGGTTCCTGTTAACCGCCAGCGCCACCTGGACCGGTCACAATCCCATGTACGGCCTGCCGCTGGCCCTGCTGTCGGTCACGTGGCTTGTTGCACGCATCGGCTATCTCGCGGGCGGAGCACCGGGCTTCTTCATCGCCCTGACGGCCGAATCGCTGTTCTTCTTCGCGTCGGCGCACAGCCTGATGCGAGTGGTGCTGAAGGGTAAAAACCGGCGCAACGACGGCATTCCGTTTCTGGTGGCCGGGCTGGGGTTGAGCAATATCCTGTTCCTGCTGGCAGCCTACGAGGGAAACTACGTAAAACTCATGGCGCAATTCAATCTGGGCCTGGTGTGCATGGCGGTGATTGCACTGCTCATTGCACGGCGGGTCATACCGTTTTTTTCCATGCGTATGGTGCCCGGGTTGCAGATTTCCATGCAGACTCGCAGCGGCCAGTGGCAGCTGGCGGTCAGCATCGTCGCAATCCTCGCCGGATTGCTGGGCTTTACAAAAACCATGGGGGCCGCCCTGGGACTGGTCGGTATCATCAGCCTGTGGCAGCTCATTGCCTGGAAGCCGTGGGCCGTACGCCGCAAACCCATGTTGTGGATCCTGTACCTGGGCTATGCGTTCATGGGCGCGGGCCTGTTGCTGGCGGCGCTTCATTTTTCGGGGCTGGGCGTTGGTCCGCTGGCCCGGCCCGCCACGCACATTCACACGCTGGGCATGGGCGGATTCGCCGTACTGATTATCGGCATGGTCACGCGCACGGCACTGGGCCATCTGGGCCGCCCCCTGGCACTGGACACCGGTATGCTGCTGAGCTATTACCTGATAGTTGCCGCGGTGGTGCTGCGACTGGCCGCCTTGTTTCCGTCGTCGGCCACGATGGGCCTGCTGCAGGCCTCGGCATTGTGCTGGATAGGCGCCATGGGGTTGTACCTGTGGCGTTACCTGCCCATGCTGATTCGCCCACGCCCCGACGCACTTCACTAGGCCAACGACCATGCGGCTGACCACCCTGACTGACTACGCCATGCGCCTGCTTATGTACGTGGGCAACCATCCTGACCGTCTGTGCACCATTGCGGAAATCGCCCAGGCCCACGGTATTTCCGAGCCCCATCTCATGAAGGTGACCCATCGCCTTTCCCAGACGGGGTGGCTGGAGACCGTACGCGGAAAAAACGGCGGCATGCGCCTGTCGCGCCCCCCGGGCGAAATCAGCCTGGGAGCCGTCATACGCGACACAGAAAACGATCTGGACATTGTGGAATGCTTCGGAGGCCCGACACAATGCAGCCTGCAAGGCCACTGCGGGCTGGCCGGCATTATGCACGGTGCCCTGAATCAGTTTCTGTCCTATCTTGACGGGTATACGCTTGCCGACATACTGGCGTCGGGCCGGCAAATGCCGCCCGACTCAACAACGCCGCCCGCCACCATCACACTTTATCGCAGCGCACCGTAATGGGGTGGGCACGCAACGTTGCCATGACGGCATCGTCTGCCTTGCCCTCGACATCGGAAATGACATAGCCGATCGCGCCACGCGTTTGCAATTGCTGGCTGACGATATTCAGGCCGTGCTCGGCCATAAGGTTGCTGAGCGTGCCCATGGCACCGGGCAGATTGCGATGAACATGCAAGATGCGGGCGGTTCCCATGGGCGGCTGATAAGAAATTTCGGGGAAATTCACCGCCCCTTTTGTGGCGCCGTTCTGCACATACCGCGCCAGTTTCTCGGCAACTTCCCGCCCGATATTCTCTTGTGACTCCTGGGTGCTTCCACCAATATGGGGCGTAAGGATGACATTATGCATACCGATCAGCGGGCTTGCCAGGGGTTCGTCGCGCCCTTTGGGTTCGACGGGAAAGACATCGAGCGCCGCACCCGAGACATGACCGGACACCAGCGCCTGATGCAAGGCATCGATATCCACCACCGTACCGCGGGACGCATTGATCAGGATGGCTCCCGGCTTCATGGCGGCCAGTGCCGCACCGTTGATGAGTGTTCGGGTGGCTTTGGTGGCCGGGACATGCAGGGTAACGACGTCGGCCTGGGACAAAAGCTTTTTCAGCGAGCCGGCCGGTTTGGCATTGCCCAGCGGCAGCTTGGCTTCAACGTCGTGAAAAATGACCCGCATCCCGAGCGCCTCGGCCAGGGTACCGACTTGCGAGCCAATGTTTCCATAGCCCACGATGCCCAGCGTCTTGCCTCGGGCCTCGAAGGCACCGTCGGCGGTTTTATCCCAGAAACCCTGATGCACCCGCGCATTTTTTTCGGGAATCCGGCGCAGCAGCAAAATGGCTTCTCCAAGCACCAGTTCGGCGACCGAGCGCGTATTGGAAAACGGCGCATTGAACACCGGAACGCCGCGCATCATGGCCGCCTCGAGATCCACTTGATTGGTGCCAATGCAGAAACAGCCAATTGCGCGCAGATCGGGCGCCGCCGCCAGCAGCGTGGCATCAAGCTGCGTGCGGGAACGTATGCCCAAGATGGTGGCGCCCTGCACAGCCTTGTGCAACGCCTCGCCTGACAGCGCCCCCGCATGCGTAATGATGTCGGAGAACCCCGCCGCCGTGAAAACTTCCGTTGCGCTGGGATGGATATTCTCGAATAAAACGATACGGCTCATGAACAATGTGCTCCTGCAACAACAATAAGTACCATTTTAGTACTAATTTAAAAAAGATGCTGGAATACCCTTGGTCAATACGCGTTGGTCTGCCCGTGAATCAATGGCACAATCGCAAGGAACAAAACCGCGCCCAGCGAAGGAAACTACTCATCAATGACAGGAACATCCACCTCGCTGAAACACCGCCTGTCCAGCATCCGCATTCAGCTGCTGCTGTGGTTCGGCGGCCTAACGCTGGCCACGCTGGTCAGTGCCGGCTGGTACAGCGGTGCGGTCGCTACACGGCAATCGGTCGCCTCGGTGGGGGAAAGCCTTTACATTACCGCGCGGTCCGCCGCCGAGCTTCTGGGCAACAGCCTGACGGAGCGGCGCCGTGAAATTGAGCTGCTACGCCAGGATACGCTGTTCGTCACGGGGGACCTGAACAGCCCGCAGCTGCGGGAGACACTGGAACGCTACCAGAACCACAGCGACGAGCACGCCTGGATCGGCATCACCGATCACGCCGGCATTGTCCGGCAGGCAACATCCGGGCTGCTGGTGGGGGCCGATGTCAGCAAGCGCCCGTGGTTCGATGCCGGAAAACAAGGCATTTTCCTGGGCGATGTCCATGACGCCGTACTGCTGGCCAAACAGCTGCAGCCCCGCCAAGATCCTTCCCAGCCCCTGCGATTCATTGACATTGCGGCGCCGGTATTCAACGAACGGAACGAGTTCCGGGGCGTTCTGGCCTCGCACCTGTATTGGTCGTGGGTAACACAGATTGCGCACACCGTCGTCACCGACCGGCAGCTCAACCCCGATGCCGAGCTGCTGATCGTTGACCGGAACGGCACGGTCATTTATCCGGAAACTTTCAGCGAACCGGTGAACGTACCCGCCAACCTGACCAGCCGGCAGCGCTTTCAAACATTGCTCTGGAGCGATGGCCTGTCTTATCTGTCAAGCGCCGGCGAGCTAACCGCCCTGGCCGACTTTGGCTGGAAACTGGTCATGCGCCAGCCACTCGACAGCGCAACCGCCCCGGCCAGGGCGCTGGCCCTGCGCCTGGCCGCCCTGGGTGCATTGGCCTTGCTGTTTTTCGGGGTTATCACCTACGCGATTTCCCGGCGCCTGAGCCGCCCCATCGAGCAGCTGGTGCGTGCCGCCAAAGAGGTTGAAACGCATCGTCGCCCCGCCCCACTGCCCAAAGATGTTGCCATTCGCGAAGTGAACGAGCTTGTTACCACCTTCGAGGCCATGACAGCGGCCCTGGCACATCGCGAAGCGCAATTGCGCGAACTGAATGCATCGCTGGAAAACCAGGTTGCCGAACGCACGCACGAACTTCTACAGGCCAATAAGGCTCTTGAAGAGCTTTCCATACGGGACAGCCTCACCGGCGTTTTCAACCGGCGCTATGTTCAAGAACGTCTGAACGAAAGCCATGAGCGATTCCGTCGCGCGGGGGTTGGCTATGCCGTGCTGTTGCTCGACGTTGACAACTTCAAAGCTATCAACGATTCCTTCGGACACCCCGTGGGCGATGCCGTGCTGCGAGCATTGGGCACGCTGCTGGCCACCCATACCCGTATCAACGATATCGTTGCACGCTACGGCGGCGAGGAATTCATAATTCTGGTGAATGCGCCGTGCGACCGCGACAATGCCACGGCCCTGGCTGAAAAGCTGCGTCATCTGGTGGAACAAACCCGGCTGCCCACAGTGGGCAACTTCACCGTCAGTATCGGCCTGTGCTGCGTTACCGATCTGCACCACGCCGACCAGGGCGACAGCGTTGTACTGCACGCCGACAAGGCGCTGTACCAGGCCAAGCAGAACGGCAAGAACCAGGTCATTGCCTGGCAAGAGGCATCACCTTAACCCAGCCGTTCCGCCCACCACAACAGCACCGGCGCCACAAGCAGAAACACCAGGGTGGATACCACCACGGCGCCGGCCACCACGGGCCCGAAACGCGAGTAATGGTCAGAATACAGGTAACTGACCACTGCCACCGGCATCATGAACTGCAGCTGGATCACCGCCGCCACCTCGGCCGGCAGGTTGAATACCCACATGACCAGCAAGCCGGCCACCAGGCCCACGCCAAGCCGGGTGAAGCCGATAACGCACCCCTGCCCCAGATTGTTCCGGGTTACAGTTACCAGCGCATAGCCCAGACTGATAAGCATTAGCGGTACGGCCAGCGAGCCCAGCAGCTTTGCGCTGTCGAGGATGGGAACGGGGATATCTACGGCCGCGTAGCGCAAGCCCAACGCCACCAGGCATGCCAGAATGACCCCCTGTGACCCGCCCCGCCGTCCGCCCGTGGCATGATGCCCGGAAACACGATTGAACCACCACTGCGTTCCGGTATGCTGCATGAGCGAACACACCGTGAAAATGGCGATCGCCACTGCCAGGCCGTTATCGCCAAATGCCAGATGCGCCATAGGCAACCCCAGATTACCGGCATTCGGAAAAACCACGCTGGGAACCAGCGGCGCAACGGGCATACCCGCCAGGCGCAACACGCCGGCACCCACCACCCCGCAAACCAGCAAACCCACCACGCCGGCCAGACCAACCTGCATCAGGATCGCGCTATCGAGGGTGGTGGTGGAAAGCGTGTGAAAAACCAGCGCCGGCACGGTAACGCCGGTGGTGAACCGGCCAATGAACTGGCCCGGGAATTCGTTGCCACGCAGCCCCCAGAAAGCGCCGGCGCCAACGCATACCATCACCGGCGTCAACACCGTTGCCAAGCGCAAATACAGCGCTATCCAGTCTGTCATGGGAAAAGCGGCTAGACGTTGAACAGAAAATTCAGAACATCGCCGTCTTTGACGACGTAGTCTTTACCCTCGGCCCGCATCTTGCCCGCTTCCTTGGCCGCCTGCTCGCCGTTCAATGCGATGAAGTCGTCGTAGGCAATGGTTTGCGCACGAATGAACCCGCGCTCGAAATCGGTGTGGATGACGCCCGCCGCCTGCGGCGCCGTATCGCCCCGGTGTATGGTCCAGGCACGAACCTCTTTGACCCCGGCAGTGAAATACGTTTGCAAACCCAGCAAGTCGTAGGCTGCACGAATGACGCGATCGAGACCGGGTTCGTCCATACCCATATCGGCAAGGAAAACCGCCTTGTCTTCGTCGTCGAGCTCGGCGATCTCCGCCTCGACCGCCGCACACACGGCCACCACCGGCGCATTCTCGGCCTGTGCGTACCCGCGCACCGCATCGAGATAAGGATTGTTGTCAAAGCCGTCTTCACGCACGTTGGCCACGTACATGCAACGCTTGGCCGTAATGAAGCAATACGGCTTGAGCATTGCCTTGGCGTCGTCGTCAAGGTCGAGCGAGCGTATCGGCTTCGCCTCGTTCAGCACCGGCATCACCTTTTCCAGCAGCGCCACCATTTTGATGGACTCTTTATCGCCGGCACGTGCGGTTTTCTGGTGCCGTTGCAAGGCCTTTTCAGCGGTGCCCAGATCGGCCAGCGCCAGTTCGGTATTGATGACCTCGATATCGGAAACCGGATCGACACGCCCGGCCACATGCACGACGTTTTCATCGTCGAAGCAGCGAACCACATGAACAATGGCGTCGGTTTCGCGAATATTGGCCAGAAACTGGTTCCCCAGCCCTTCGCCTTTGGACGCCCCGGCCACCAGCCCGGCGATATCCACGAACTCGACGACCGCGGGAACGACACGCTCAGGGTTGACGATGGCCGCCAGTGCTTTCAGACGGGGATCGGGTACTTCCACCACCCCCACGTTCGGCTCGATCGTGCAGAAGGGGTAGTTTTCTGCGGCAATACCTGCTTTGGTGAGCGCGTTGAAGAGAGTCGATTTACCAACGTTGGGCAAGCCAACGATGCCACATTGCAAAGCCATGAGTTTCCTGAACGTAAAAATAGGGCAAACGCGTATTGTAGGCGATCACACACTGTCCGGTGCAAACGACAGCACCAGCCAGATGAAAAGCAATGGCCCGGCATTAAACAAGCTGTGCAGCATGATTGCCGCGCCGATTCCACGCCGCACGCGCAGCCAGCCCAGCACCATGCCGGTCAACCACTGGGGCAATACCAGAAACGGCAAATACAGCCAGGGGGTTTGGTGCAAATTGAAGTTGTACAGATGCAAGGCGGCAAACGCAATCGATGACAGGTGGAAAACCCAGGGGAAATAATGCCGGTAGGCCAACCGGGCATGCCAGCCGAGCGGCCGGCGCCAGCGCGGCGTTTTCAGCTGAAACGGAATCATGCAAGCCAGTATCAGCCCACCCGCCAGCGCCACACCCAGTCCTTGGGGGCCGCTGAACATTGCCACGACGGCTATCGGCACAAACCACCACAACACCGCGGGCCGACGCAAACCGTAGCGGAACACCAGCTCTTCCACGATGGGCGCCCACACCAGCGCATAAACCCAGGGAATGGCGTGAATGTTCAATCGGTGGGTGGCGCCGGCGGCACCTGCGGCACTGACCGCCAGCGGACCCAGAACGAACATGTTCACGGCCCAAAGAAAGCATGCCCACGCAAAAAGCCGGCGCACCGACACGCCCGTAAACCAGTCCACCCACCACACCGGCCCGGCCTTTCTGGCCGGTGTGCGGGGAGCAAACGCTGGACGACGAATAAACCGCCAGAAATCGGCAAGCTCATACCGAAAACGCAAACCGTGCCCTGGTTCGCGAACCGCCTGGTTGTCATCCACTGCGATTACCCTCGTGCAGTTGTGCCATGGCCTGGCGAAAATCGCCGCGCAACAAGGCGGGCAAAATGGCTCGGCAGCGCGTCATGGCATCGTGAATGGATTGCTGTTCCTCGCGGCGTGGCGGGCTAAGGACAAAAGCGGCCACCTGCTGGGCCAGCCCCAGACTGCGTGGATGGCCAATGCCCAGCCGCAAACGCCAGAAATCGGGGCTGCCAAAGGCTGCCTGAATGTCACGCAAGCCGTTATGGCCGGCATGCCCGCCTGCTTGTTTAAGCTTTACATGACCGGGCAGCAGATCCAGCTCATCGTGCAGCACCAGTACGTTCTGGGGCTGCAGCTTATAGAATCGCAACAATGCGCCGGCCGACTGGCCTGACCGGTTCATATACGTTGCGGGCTTGGCAAGAATAACGTTCTCGCCCTCGAAGCGTGCCTTTGCCACCAGACCAAAAAAAGATTTTTCCGGCGAGAACGACGTATGCAAGTCATGCGCCATATCGTCGGCCAGCCAGAATCCGGCGTTGTGACGTGTGGCTTCGTACTCGGGACCGGGATTACCCAGACCAATGATCAGGCGGATAGGAGGCGTCATAACGTGAGAATATACCGGCAATAAAAAAACAAACCCCCGTGCAGCGCATAGGCCACCCGGGGGTGTGGATCAGACGCGGGCCGAAACACTTGCGTGCAGCCACCCGACCGGCGGATTACTCGCCGGCTTTTTCGCCGCCTTCGGCAGCGTCGGCGACATCGGCGCCGGGCTTGGGCAGTGCCGATGCCAGCACCAGATCGCCTTCGGCCCCATGCGTAACGTGCTTGACGCCTTTGGGCAACTTGACTTCAGACAGATGCAGGCTGGAGCCGCCGACCATCATGCCGACGTCGACTTCGATGAACTGCGGCAGATCGGCGGGCAGGCAGGTAATTTCCAGTTCGGTCAGCACATGGCTGATGATCTGGCCGCTGAGCTTGACTGCCGGAGCCGTATCACCATTGATGAAGTGCAAAGGCACTTTCGTGGTGATGGCGTGCGTGGCGTCGACACGCTGGAAGTCAACGTGCAGCACCAGCTGCTTGTAAGGGTGCCATTGCACCGAACGCAACAAAACCTGTTCGGCTTTGCCGTCGAGCATCATATCGAGAATGGAAGCGTGGAATTCTTCTTTGCGCAGTGCGTGGAAGATTTCGTTGTGGTCCAGTTCGATGGTTGCGGGCGTGGCTTCCCCGCCGTAAACGATGGCGGGAACGCGGCCGGCGCGGCGCAGGCGGCGGCTCGCACTCGAACCCTGAACGCTACGCGGTGTGGCGTTAAATTTCATGGATAGCTCCAAAACAATAAGACCCAAGGTCTATGCAAAAAACGGCGGCATACGCAACAACATGCCGCCAACGGCAGCGGTTCGCCGCGACCAGCGAACCGCCTTGAAAATCAATCGGCGAAAAGCGAACTGACGGATTCCGCGTTCGAAATGCGCAAAATGGTTTCGCCCAGCAGCGAAGCGCATGAAAGCTGGCGAATCTTGGCGCAATCACGCCCCTCTTCCGACAGGGGAATGGTGTCGGTCACCACCAGCTCGTCGAGCTCGGATTCGTTAATGCGCTTGACGGCACCGCCCGACAGAACCGGGTGCGTGCAATAGGCATACACCGACAAGGCTCCCCGCTCTTTCAGGGCTTGGGCGGCTTTGCACAAGGTGCCGGCGGTATCTACCATGTCGTCCATAATGATACATGTGCGGCCATCGACCTCGCCGATAATGTTCATGACCTCGGACACATTGGCCCGCGGGCGGCGTTTGTCGATGATGGCCAGATCGGCTTCCAGCTGTTTTGCCAGCGCACGGGCACGCACCACACCGCCGATATCGGGAGACACCACCACCAGATCCTGGTAGTTGCGACGCCAGATATCGCCCAGCAAAATGGGGCCGGCGTAAATGTTATCGACGGGAATATCGAAAAAGCCCTGGATCTGGTCTGCGTGCAGATCCATGGTCATGACGCGATCCACACCCACAACCTGCAGCATATTGGCCACGACCTTGGCCGAAATGGCCACTCGTGCCGAACGGGGGCGGCGGTCCTGGCGGGCGTAGCCAAAATACGGTATGGCCGCGGTTATCTTCCCGGCGGAAGCGCGCCTCAAGGCGTCGACCATGACCATGATTTCCATGAGGTTGTCATTGGTTGGCGCACAGGTAGGCTGCAAAACGAAAACGTCTTTACCGCGAACATTCTCGTTGATTTCCACCATGACTTCGCCGTCGGAGAAACGGCCGACAGTCATTTTTCCAAGCGACATGTCAAGGTGGTTGGCGACGTCGACAGCCAGACGCGTGTTGGCTGTACCGGTAAAGATCATGAATCTGTCGTTGGCCATGGCGGATGCAATTTGCTTAGCGCTAAACAACAAAGCTGTTGAACAGCACCCCCTTTTGGGGGCCGACTCAACAGCTTTACGAGGTGGCAAGCCCGTAGGCCTGACTTGAACTGGCTGGGGAAGAAGGATTCGAACCTTCGCATGCTGGAATCAAAATCCAGTGCCTTAACCAACTTGGCGATTCCCCAATTATTCGTCTACCCAACGTTGCAACGGATGATGATGCAAGCCTGAACAGGCCCATACATTTTTTATCAACCCTGCAGCGCTGTTATTACAACCTTGTATTTTACCGAGAATTTGATCACGAAACGCACACGCTTGCGACATCGTTACAAATTCAGCAAAAAGGCACGCACCCGATCCGGACATTCTTGCCGGAACCCCCTGCTGCTGCAACCAGGACTGCACCTGGGCCACCACGGGGTAGTTTGCATAAACAACTTCTTCAAGATTGTTGCGACCGAAAAATGGTAAACCACCCTGATCGCCGCTATTTGAAGCGCCGTTTTCTGCAACCTTAGCCTTGTTCGCCGCCACAGAACCTGCTTGAATACAGGCGGTTGGGGTAAAGCGAATCTCGGCATCGGCTGGCTTACTGCGTTTTTGCCAATCAGCAAAGACCGTTATTATTACTGGCT
>JBFWLP010000046.1:0-24341 GCA_050252075.1 Burkholderiaceae bacterium
TTCAACGACATCTTCTTCCGAGCCCCAGGTGGAAATGGACAATACCGGCCCAAAGACCTCTTCGCGCGTGAGCTTGGCTTCAGCGGGCAGGTTCAGGAATACGGTGGGCTGGAAGTAATAGCCTTCGGACAGCGGGCCCTCTTTGGGCGGCATGCCGCCCAGCAGCAACGCGTTGGGAGCCAGCTTCATGGCTTCTTCAATATACGAGCAAACCCGACCGAACTGTTTGGCGTTCACAACGGAGCCGGCGTCGGTTGAATCATCGAGCGGATCGCCTACTTTGAAGGTTTTCAGCCGGCCAACCAGCGCATCTACAAATTCCTTGGCAATGGACTCGTGTACGAACAAACGCGAACCGGCGGTGCATGATTGGCCCTGGCGGGAAAACCGCATGGCACTGATGACGCCTTCCACCGTGTAATTGATGTCGACATCGGGGAAAACAATTTGCGGGCTTTTGCCGCCCAGCTCCAGGGTAACCGCCGCAATACGGCTGCTTGCCGCCGCCAGAATGGACCGGCCGACGGCGGTGGATCCCGTGAAGGAAATCTTGGGAATATCGGGGTGCTCGACCAGCGGCGCACCGCACTCGATACCGTTGCCGGTCAGTACGTTGACTACCCCTGGCGGCAAGTGCCTGTTGAAGACGCGAATCAGCTTTTGCACTGCCAGGGGCGCTTCTTCCGACGCTTTTAGAACAATGGTGTTGCCGGTCATGACAGCCGGCGCCACTTTCAGGGCGGCCAGCAACAGCGGTGCGTTCCAGGGAACAATGGCGCCCACGACACCATAAGGTTCGCGGCGCGTGTAATCCAGGTTGTCGGAGCTCAGGTAAACCGTGTTGCCCTTGATTTCGCGACACAAGCCGGCCACGTAACGTACGTAGTCGACCGACAGCCGCGCTTCGCCGCGGCTTTGGGTGCGCAGCGCATTGCCGTTTTCCAGGCTGATCGTTTTGGCCAGGTCTTCGATCTCGGCTTCCAGATCGTTGGCGACGTTGTGCAGCAGGCGTCCGCGCTCTGCCGCCGACACTTTAGACCAGGATTGGAAGGCTTCCTTGGCGGCGGCGACCGCCAGGTCGACGTCGGCCTTTTTGGCGCGGGGAACGCGGGCGAACACCTGTTTTTTGGCCGGGTTCTCAACGTCGATCCACTCACCGTCAAGGGCGTCAACCCATTGGCCTCCGATAAGCATTTGATAGTTTTCCACTGCTCCAGCCATCGTTATTCTCCGTGTATTCGTAAAGGAAGTATTGTTCCCGGCGCGTCACGTGCGCCTGGATGTCCTGGCCATCGACGCAGCAGCGTGATGCCGTGTATTCCGGATTGTCTACTGTAGCAAACTACGCGCGCATGCCACTAGAAGACAATGATCCCAGCATGAGAATAGCGCGCAGCCGGGGTCGACACAAAATAGAACATTTGTCTGGAACCATAAAGGAAACCTATTGCTGGGTGAGTGTGGCGAGGCCGTTTCGCTATCAGGCACTCTGAAAGGTTCTGAACGCATCAAACTGCTTGCGCACCCATTTCCTGAAGGCGGCAATATGGAAATCTTCTGCATGCTTGGCCAGGCTAAGCATGTAGTATTCGCCGGCGCTGGCTACTTTGTAATCGTTCGCGCAATATAAACCTTGGGTATTCGAGCTGCGAATGACGATTTCAGGTATCAATGCGATGCCCAGGCCTTGTCTGGCCGCTTCGAACGCCATAAAAAAATGGCCGTATTCAATTCGGGGTGTTTGGGGCAGGTCGGCCAGGCCGAACACTTTCATCCAGCCGTGCCAGGCGTCCGAGCGGCTGGATGTGTGGATAAGTGACAAATTCGAAAAAATGCGAGGATCATCAAGGCGTGCGTGGGTTTCCAGGATATTTGGCGAGTACACGGGTACCAGAATATCCTGCACCAATTCTTCCGCCAATACGCCACGCCAATCTTCAGTCATGACCAAGTCGATACTCGGCAGATTGCGTCCGTATCGTTGCCCGGGTTTGGACCCGACGCGGATTGCCACGTGTGCTTCGCCGCTATGCAAATTAACCGGCTCGATCGAGCTGCTGATGCGAGTTTCGATATTTGGGTACTCGCGCGAAAACGATGATAAACGTGGCATTAACCATGACGATCCCACCGAGGGTAGAACACTGATACGCAAGATAACGTGTTCGTCTTGAGCGCGCAAACGGTCTGTGGCGGTTCGCAAGCGAGAGAACGCGTCTTGTACTTCGTTTAAATACGCACGCCCTGCTTCAGTGAGTTCAACTTTGCGGGTTAGCCGAACGAACAGCTTTACGCCAAGGTCTTCTTCCAGGGCTCGAATTTGGCGGCTTACCGCGCCTTGTGTGACATGAAGCTCTTGGGCGGCTTTGGAGAAGCTTTGCAACTGTCCTGCAGCTTCGAAAAAGCGCAAAGCAATTAAAGAGGGTAAGGGCCGGCTCATTGTAGGTTGCTCCTCTGGTGCTTTTGGGGTGCATACGGTTTATGCATTACCAGAAATCATGGTTCAGCTGTGAACAAATCGTTTGTACGCCAAATTTGCTACGCATATAGTGAATCGCACGAGAGGAACGTCATTCTGTCATAGGAAGTAAGGAAAAACAATGCGTGGTCGAGCTGACATCAACGTGTCTGTCGCCGGACTCGGAGCGATAGGGAAGGTAATAGCGAGTCGTTTGGCAAAAGGGGAAGTGGCAGGCTGCCGATTAAGTGCTGTCAGTGGCCGCAGTCTTGAGAAAACACAGGCGTTCGTGGATACCTTGCCGTACCCGGTTCCCTGCGTTGCTCTGAATGATTTGCCCAGTGTGTCGGATATTGTGGTGGAATGCGCGCCGGCTGCCGTGCTGGCCGATATCATCGAGCCCATGCTTGACGCCGGGAAGAAGGTCATTGTGCTGTCGGTGGGTGCGTTGCTTGAACTTTCTCACCTGATCGACAAAGCGGCCCAAGGCAACGGCCAAATTCTGGTTCCCACCGGAGCGCTATTGGGGTTGGATGCGGTAACCGCTGCCGCCGAAGGCAAAATTTCGTCAGTCAGGATGGTTTCGCGCAAGCCTCCCATCGGATTCAAGGGAGCGCCCTTCTTGGTTGAGCGAAACATTGATGTTGACGGCATTACGGAACCCTTACTGCTTTATTCGGGATCTGCCCGAGGGGCGGCTAAAGGTTTTCCGGCAAATCTAAATGTGGCGATCGCTTTGTCATTGGCCGGCATCGGGCCCGACAAAACAGAGCTGGAGGTTTGGGCTGATCCAGGCGTCGTGCGCAACACGCATACCATCCAGGTGGTTTCGGATGCGGCCTTGCTGAATATGACGATCGAGAACATTCCCTCGGAAAATCCGAAAACCGGACGTATAACCGCCCAGAGCGTTCTGGCCATGCTGCGCAAAGTGTCGGCGCCGTTACGGGTCGGTACGTAAAGCCTCGAAGGAGCAAGCCTTATGGATTTTGGAATCAGTCAAAAAGTGGCTTTGGTAACTGGTGCTGCCGGCGGGTTAGGCAGTGCGATAGCCAATGCGCTTGCTGCCGAGGGTGCGTGTGTCATTGTTGCCGATATCAATGATGAAGCGGCCGAGCAGGTGGCAAGCGCTATCCGGCAGCAAGGTGGTTACGCCAGGGCGTTGCAATGGGATCTGGGTGATGTGGCGGGTATTCCGGCACGGCTGAACGCTCTTGCTCCCGAATGGGCGCAGGTGGATATTCTTGTAAATAATACCGGTGGGCCGCCGCCAACGCTTGCACAGGGTGTTGACACGGCCGATTGGCAAATTTACTTCAACAGTATGGTAACGGGTGTAATTAAGTTGACGGATGCCGTTTTGCCCGGCATGCGCAGCAGGCGTTGGGGGCGCATTATCACCAGCACCTCATCTGGGGTTGTTGCGCCCATTCCGAATCTTGGCATATCTAACACCTTGCGTTCTGCGTTGGTGGGGTGGTCGAAAACGCTGTCGCGCGAAGTGGCAGCCGATGGTGTCACTGCCAATATCATTTTGCCCGGACGCATTGCGACGCAGCGGATCCAGCAATTGGATCAGGCACGGGCCACGCGCGAAGGCCGGGACATTGCCGATGTGGTGCAGGCCAGCGTGCAAAGCATCCCGGCAGGGCGTTATGGCCGCCCTGAAGAGTACGGGAAAACGGTAGCCTTTCTGGCCAGTGAGGCGGCTTCGTACATTACCGGATCAGTCATTCGTGTAGACGGCGGGTTGATCCCGAGTATTTAATTCGCCAAACCCAGTAAGTCATTCAGAAGAGGAGTAGAGATGTTTACCCAAGAGCGACGTAACGAGATACGCAAGCGGTTCGAAACAGTTGATACGGCCAATGTGGCTGATGTGCTGGATACGCTTGGCTATATGGACTGCGGGCTGTCTCAGGAGTTTATGCCTTTTCCCGCTAATGGGGCACGGCTGGCGGGTTGGGCATACACCATACGTGGTCAGATGTCTCCGTTCCCGTTGGGGGGGGACGCCAAAAAAATGGAAGCCTGTAACGGTATATCCGAAGGCGAGATCAGTGTATGGAGCGGGGACGGCAAGGGGATTTGTTACTTCGGCGAGCTGATTGCGTTGGGTATGCGCGAGCGCGGGTCGGTCGGCGCCCTGGTGGATGGAGGAATACGCGATGTGCGCTGGATTGGTGAGCATGGTATTGCCGTGTACGCGCGCTATCGAACTCCGGTGCAATCCATTGGTCGCTGGATGGTGACGGATTACCAAGTACCGGTCTATGTGCGCGGCGCGACGTCGAGCTATGTGCGGGTTCGGCCAGGCGATTTTATTCTGGCCGATGAAGACGGCGCTATTTTGATTCCTGTCGAGGTGGTCGAAAAAGTGCTCGAAGAAGCGGAGCGCTTGACGGCGACCGAAGTTCAGATACGGGCAGAGCTGGCAAAGGGGCTGACGCTTGCACAAGCACTCCAGAAATATGGACATGTGTAAGCGCGCACCTTGTTAAGGCAAATAGACATTCGAACACCAAAGGAAGAGACGTATGAAACTACGATTTGGCATTTGCGGCTTGGGTTTTGCGGGATCGGTGTTAATGGCTCCGGCCATGCGCCAGCACCCCGATGCCCAAATTGTTGCGGCGTGCGATCCGAGCGAGGATGTGCGCACGCGCTTCGGTGAGGCCTACCAGATTCCTGTGTATTCAACGTTGAAAGACATGCTGGAGGCAGGCGACTTGGATGCCGTCTATGTGGCCTCTCCGCATCAGTATCACTGTGATCATGTCGAGCTGGTCAGCCAGTTCGGGTTGCATATTATCGTGGAAAAGCCGCTCACATTAAGTCGTGAAGAGGCTGATCGAATGATTGCGGCGACCGAGCGGGCCGGTGTGCACCTGGTTGTGGGAACGTCCCGCAGCCACGATCCGGTAATTCGTACGATGCGTCGAATCATCGACAGCGGACAGGTTGGTCGTGTGTCAATGCTCAATTGCTTTAACTATACCGATTTCCTGTATCGGCCCCGGCGCCCCGAGGAGCTCGATACAACACTGGGCGGGGGCATTATCTACAATCAGTTGCCCCACCAGATCGACAGTATTAAAGCGATTACCGGTCAGCGTATCGTGGCTGTTCGAGCCATTGCGGACAAGCTGGATTCACAACGGCCCACCGAAGGGAACTGCGCGGCCCTGCTTACGCTGGAGCAAGGCGCCAGCGCCGTTGTTGTGTACAGCGGATACGACCATTTTGACAGCGATGAAATGCATTTCTGGATTGCAGAGGGCGGTCGTCCGAAGAAGGCCAATCATGGCGGTGCACGCAAGGTGCTGCGCGAACTGGAAGGCAACGAGGCCGATCTGCGGCGGGCGCGCTATGGCTTTGGCGGGCCGATCTCCAAATCAATGGAGCAGGGAGATACCGACAGGAAGCAGCCGCACTTCGGCGTAATGCTGGTTACCTGTGAGCGCGCCGATTTGCGGGCATCTCCCGATGGGGTCATCGTTTACGGTCATGAGGGGGTGAGCGAGGTGCCCGCAGACATTGGTCGCGGGCCCTATAGCCAGGGTGACACTATCGATGAGCTGCACGATGCCATTTCCGGTCGTGCGCCAACGCTTCGTGACGCGCGCTGGGGGAAAGATACGCTTGAGGTTTGCTTGGCCATTTTGGAGTCAAGTGCCACCGGAAAACAAATAGAGCGATAGGGCGGTACACATGGGAGTCGAGATCGTTGACCTGACTAAGCAATACTCGCGTCGTGGCGAGGGGCATCAGGCGCTAAAGGGCGTTTCATTTTCTGCTCCAACCGGGGCCTTTGTCACCTTGCTTGGTCCCAGTGGTTGCGGCAAGTCAACTTTGCTCAATTTGCTGGCAGGGCTGGACAAACCCAGCAGCGGCAAGATTGCCATTAACGGCATGAGCGTCTATGACGATAAGGCATCGGTGTTTGTTCCGGCCGGGAAACGTAACATTTCCATGGTGTTTCAAAGTTACGCGATATGGCCGCACATGACGGTACGCGAGAACGTAGCTTTTCCGTTGTTGAACGGGCGCAAGCGCTCTGCCCAGCGCGCCGACCTTGAACGTGCGGTAGATGAGGCATTGCGAAAAGTGCATCTGGACCATCTGGCGGATCGTCCCGCCCCGTTGCTAAGCGGTGGTCAGCAACAGAGGGTCTCGCTGGCTCGTGCCATTGCGCAAAGCCCCAGTCTTATTCTGCTGGACGAACCCCTGTCGAACCTGGACGCCAATCTTCGTGACGCCATGCAAAAGCAGATTCGTGCCATTGTCAGTGATGAGGGAATCACTGCAATTTACGTGACGCACGACCAGAAAGAAGCGCTTGCTCTGTCGGACACCATTATCGTGATGAGTGAAGGGTGTATTGAACAGATCGGAACGCCGCACGACATCTATTACCATCCGGAAACACGATTTGTTGCCCAGTTTATGGGTGCCCCCAATTTACTGGAGGCCACTGTCACTGCCGTGGACAACCAGTTATCACAGGCCCACGCAGCGTGTTGTCTGGGGACGCTGGCGTTTCATATCCGCAAGCAAGATTCGCTTCATGTGGGTGACAAGGTGTTGCTGGTTCTTCGGCAAGAGGATTTTATTTGTTACCCCGATGCGGCATCCATGCCGCCCGCCGGTAATTCTTTTGGCTTGCCACTGCAGCGTGCGATTTTTTTGGGTGAGCGCATGGAGCTCTTGTGTGGGGTAGGCAATGACGCCGAAAGGTTGATTTCAGCGTATGTGAACCCGCGTGCTCTGGCGGGGAATACCGCCCAGGTCACACTGCACTATCCCGCCGAGAAGATTCACTACATCAAGGACTAAACCTCATGGTAGCGATCTTTGGTTTAGCCAGCTTTCTGGTTATCTCGCTAACGGTCCTTCCGGTGATCGTTCTGTTGTTGACGGCATTCCGGCCCCAAGGCTCATTGTGGCTTGATCCGGCCGGTTTTTCTCTTGAGAACTTTGTCAGCCTGGCGACCCAGCCCGGGCTGGAGCAACTCATTTCTAATACGGTGGTTTACGTTGGGGGTACCATTGCCCTGGCCACGGTCTTTGCCACCCTTTGGGCCTGGATTACAGAGCGTACCGACTTTCGGTACAAGATCACCGTTCGGGTGCTCATGATTGTAACGTTGTCGTTACCCTCACTTATTCAAGGGTTTGGGTGGATTCTTTTGTTGAATCCAAGCAATGGATACATCAACCATTTGCTCAGAACCTGGTTCGACCTTGAAACGATGAATGGCCCGATCAATATTTACAGCTTGGGAATGATGGTCTTTGTAAGCAGCTTTTTGCTGACCCCCACAATTTACGTGATGTTGTCGGGCATCATCAAGAATATGGATTACAAGCTGGAGTTTCCTGCAACACTGGCCGGCGTGTCAACGTTTCGAATCTTTACCCGAATTATTGGCCCCATTTTATTGCCCGGTCTGTTGTCGGTGCTCATATACACCATCATGATCATGATCCAGGTGTTTGAGATACCGCTGTCAATCGGGCTGACCGGCGGTATTCAGGTGCTTAGCACGCGTATCTATCTGCTGAGCACGGCAGAGCTGGGCGCACCAAATTACAACCTGGCATCGGCTTTTGGCATTGTGCTGGTTGTCATAGCCTTGTTTCTGGTTCTGCTGTACCAGCGATTGACGCGGGAGTCGGAAAAATTCGCAGTGATCAGCGGAAAGAATTTCCGTCTGGTTGCCAATGCGCTTGGATGGAAAAACCATTTGGTTTGCGCTTACGCCATCGTATTTTTTGTTTTGGCGTTCATGCCCGTATTTATTCTGTTATGGGCCAGCTTGCTGCCTTTCTACACATTGCCGTCGATGCAGGCGCTGGAGAACGTGTCATTAAGTAACTATGCGGATCTGTTTGCTTCGTCAATGTTTCAGCGCAGTTTGAGCAACACGGCCATCGTTGTGTTCTTGGGGTCAACGGCGACTATTGTTGTCAGCTTTCTGGTGGCTTATGTCAGCGTTCGTCCCATTAATCGCTGGTGTCGCTGGCTCGACGTGATGTCGTTTTTGCCTATTGCCATACCCAATATCGTTTTGGGGCTGGCGGTGTTGCTGCTGTACGTGCGCACACCAATTTACGGCACTATTGGTGCGATCATCCTGGCGCAAATGGTCGTGAATCTGGTATTTGGCACCCGAATTTTGTCGGCGGGACTGGTTCAGATCCATCCCGACATCGAGCGGGCCGCAGCCCTGGGGGGGGTAAGCCAGCTTCGCATCATGGGCAGCATACTCGCCCCCATTCTCAGAACCCAGATTTTCAATGGGTGGCTCTTGGTGTTCGCCCATGCGATGCGCGACGTGGGGATTCCGCTGATTTTCCTGACGACTAATACTGTCATGCTGAGTTCGTCGCTTTGGGTGCTGTGGGGGTATCCCAATACACCGGGTGCGGCCGCATTGTCGATGTTGCTGGTAGTCGTGCTGGTTGCCGTGGTAACACCCATGCAGATTTATATGGCGCGTGTCGACGCCCGGAATAATTGAGCCTGGCTCATGTATTGAGCGCGGATAAATCGTTTGCCGGTTAATTCGCGCCTCTCTAAAGTGGAAAACTGGAACGCACCTCTTTCATTGCGTATCCGCTCTTAACGACTATTGGGAGATTGTCGATGAAACAAATACACTCAGGAATTTCAGAAGGTCCCAAGAAGGTTGACGGGTATCGCTTGGCGACGCTCACGGTGGCGGTATGTTTGGCGCTTCCGGCGGTCGCTGGTGCCGCCGATAATAAACAAATCATCGAAGCGGCTCGCAAAGAGGCGGCAAGCGGCCCGTTTGTCATTATGGTCAGCTCTCCGAAGGCAGAGAAAGGGCATCGCGCCATTATGGACGCGTTTCAGAAACGGTTCGATATCAAGGTGAATTGGGAGTGGACGCCATTAACCTCGACCGTTTCGGCACCGCGCGTTCATCAACAGGCGACCGCCGGTCTGCCTGTGCCCAGCGCGATCGGAGGGTATGGCTATAACACCTACGAACACTGGTTTGCCAAAAACGGTCTGGATGCCAAAGTGGACTGGGTAGGCGAATTTGGCGAGATGTTTCCAAAAATAAAGGCGGCCGCCGTTGATGGCGTCTTGCCGAAGTACCACAACCGCATGCTGCGTCAATGGGACGTGCAGTACGTGATGGTTTACAACAAGAATCTGGTCAAACCGGCGGATGTTCCCAAAAGCCTTTGGGAATTGACCGAGCCAAAGTGGCAAGGCCGGTTTGCAATGGCCAACAACACGCCGCCTCCCCTGGATATTCTTGCGGTGGATATTGGTGTTGATAAGGCCGTTGAGCTGGCGGAAAAGCTGGTTGCCAACAAACCCCGCTTCAAGCCTGGTCCGCCTGCCGTCGTTGGTGCCATTTCCAACGGCGAGGTAGCGGTGGGGGTCTCAGGGTATACCGCACTGGCAGAGGCTCAGATGGCTAAAGGCGCCCCAATTGAGTGGGTGCCGATGGAAATGATGCCGGTTGGCCCGCTGTTCATGTTTATGTTGAAAGGGGCACCCCAGCCGAATCTGGGCAAGCTCTTCCTGGCATGGCTGGCTACTGAAGGCGCTGAAATTCAAGAGAAGGAAGAGTACCTTTCCGCGTTCTCCGATCCAGACTCTGTGACGACTAAAAAGATCAAGTCTATGATGCCGAATGTCAAGGTGGTTGAAGTTCGTACCGAGGAACAACTTCGTGAAACAGAGGCTGCTGCAAAGCGGATCATGCAAGCGGTTGCCAAGGTGGCTGGTCAGTAGCACAGGAGGTTATTGTGTTAACGAAAGAGAATAACGAAAGGCTTTGCCGGGTTGGGCCCGGTACGCCGGGTAATGAGATGTTTCGGTCGTTGTGGCTGCCGGCCTTGCTGGCATCTCAGCTACCCGTGGGAAGTCGGACACCCGTCCGCCTTCGTTTGCTGGGCGAGGACCTCATCGCGTTTCGTGATGGTGCAGGCCAGGTAGGCATCACCCAGGCGCATTGCCTTCACCGGGGGGCGCCGCTCTTTTTCGGTAAAGTCGAAGAGCAGGGTATTCGTTGTTCTTACCATGGGTGGCTTTACGGCAAAGACGGGCAATGCCTGGAAATGCCCAGTGAAAAGAATTCCAGCTTGTGTCAGAAAATGCATCTTAAGGCGTATCAGGTGCACGAGAAAGCTGACATTATCTGGATTTACATGGGCACCGGCACTGCGCCTGAGCTACCCAAGTTCCCCTGGATCGATCTGCCGTCCAGCCAGCGTCTGGCGACGGTATGGCTTCAGGAAACAAATTGGGTGCAGGGGGCTGAAGGGGAAATTGACAGCTCGCATGTCTCTACACTGCATAAATCCGATCAGGGTGTAAAGGGCGATCGTGTTCATCGAACCTATACCTATAAAGATCCCAAACCACAGCTCAACATTGAAGAGACACCTATCGGTTTTATGTCGATAGCGCGTCGTCTGGCCGACGATCGTTTTTATTGGCGTGTTACCCAATGGATGGCGCCCATGTTTTCGATTATTCCCAGTGCGGCGTGGCCGATTGGTGGTCGTGCGTGGATTCCGATCGATGACGAGAATACGTATTGCTGGGATTTCAGTTATGTCCTTGAAGGTGAGCTTCCCCAGGCGTTTTACGAGTTTGTCGACAAGGGGGTTTCGTTCCCCCCCGAGTACCGCTATGAAGCCGTGCATTTGAACAACGGTTCGATCATCGATACCTGGGCACCGGTGCGGCATCGGCGTAATGATTATCTTGTCAGCCGTGAAGCGCAGGCCGGGATCTCTACAACGGGTATCCACGGGGTCAATGATCAAGACCGCGCCATGCAGGAGGGAATGGGCAGGATTGCCGACAGAACGAAAGAGAAGCTCGTGAGCGCTGACCTGGCTATTGTTGTGGCGCGTCGCAAGGTTCTGGAAATAACGTCCAGCCCTGAATCGCTGCAAGCATTCAAGGATTTGGTTCGCGACGGTTCGGCGTTTTCCATGAATCCGGTGGATACAGTTCAAGACACCGGTGAGCTGACCGAGTTCCTGACGCGGTTGCCCGGCGTGGTCAACACGGGGCAACCCCCTCGTGAGAAAGCACACAATGGGTGATAGTTTTACCGTCAAGGTGGCGTGTAAAACCCGCGGTGCACAAGAGGTCTGTATTCTTGAATTGCAGCGCGATGATGGAGGGGTCTTGCCATCGTACACGCCGGGCGCGCACATTGACGTTCATTTGCCGAATGGGCTGGTGCGTCAGTATTCGCTCGCCCGGTTTCGTAGTGATCCGGCATCGTATCAGATTGCCGTTCTGCGCGAACCCGATTCCCGAGGAGGCTCACTGGCAGTTCATGAGTCGCTAAACCTGGGGGATACCCTTCAGATCAGTGCGCCCAGGAATCTGTTTCCGCTGGCTGCGAATGCCGAGCAAGCGCTTTTGCTGGCTGGCGGGATTGGAATTACACCCATTCTGTGCATGGCGGATTACCTGGCGTCTGAAGGAAGGGTTTTCCAGCTGCACTATTGCGGTCGCAGCGTTGAGCGAATGGCTTTTTTGTCTGAGCTGCAAGACGCAGGGTTTTCTGAGTCGGTCTTTATACACACCGACGATGGTCCGGCTGAGCAGCGCCCGGCGATCGAGGATTGGTTACGGCGCGCATCCAGCGGGTGCCATGTCTATGTTTGCGGGCCGTCTGGTTTTATCGATGCAGTCATTGGTGCGACCGATCGTTTGGGGTGGTCGCCTGATCGCGTTCATCTTGAGCGGTTCGGCAATGCCGACAGCACGCTTCGTGCCGCAGATGGGTCGTTCGAGGTGCAGTTGGCCTCGTCGGGGCGTGTGATCCAGGTCGGTGCAGAGGAAAGTGTTGCACATGCGTTGGCGCGCCACGGCGTGGTTATTGATATGTCGTGTGAGCAAGGTATTTGCGGTACCTGCCTGACCGGTGTGCTCGAAGGGCTGCCGGAACATCGGGATGTATACCTGAGCGACGACGAGAAAGCGGCCAACACGCAATTTACTCCCTGTTGTTCGCGTTCCAGGAGCAACCGGTTGGTTTTGGATTTGTGATTTGTACTTTCGGGTGGTGACTATGGGAAATTCAGTAGAAGAACGGGGCGTAGGCCACCGACAAAGCGGTGGGCCTTATTTTCATCCGCGTCGGTTGGGACATGTGAATCTGATCGTCAGCAATACGGACGCGTCGATGACTTTTTATAACAACGTTGTGGGTCTGGAGGAGGTGTATCGCGTGCCGGCTGTGGGCGGAGGGTTCCTGAGTAATGGCAATACCCACCACGATATCGGCATGATCGAAAGCGCCGGGGCATCTGGTCGAGGTCGACCACCGGGCTTGAATCATCTGGCGTTTGAGCTGGAAAATGAGGTGGCTTTGGTTCAAGGGTATGAGCGTTCGGTGGCCGATGGCCATGTGTATCAACGAACGCTGGATCACGATATTACGCATTCCGCCTATTGCGCAGATCCCGATGGTCATTCCAACGAGCTCTATGCCGACGTTATCCGCGAGTGGCGTACCGCTCGAACGGGCACGGTCACCAAGCCGAAGCCTGAATGGTGGCCAGGCAAGACGCCGCCGGTCACTGATCAGAATTACGACGCAGAGCCCTCGATCCGGCGAGTCCCCCATGCGGTTTTTCACCCGATCAAAACCAAGCATGCTGCTCATGTGGTCAGCCATCTGGACCAGAGCATCGAGTTCTACACCGGCCTTGTAGGATTGAATGTACTGGTCCGGGGAGAGGGTTACGCCATGCTGGGGGGAAGTTGTGGCGAGAGGAACCTGACGCTGGTTGCGCCGGCAACGCATCGTGGCCCTCGGTACCATCATGTAGGGTTTGAGGTGACCAGTGTCGACGAACTCAGGGCATCGGTGGCGACGTGGTTGGCACAAGGCGGAAAGGTTGAGCGATTCATCGAGCATCCGCTGCGCACTGTTGCGTACATTACGGATCCGGATGGCTTGCTTTTACAGTTTTTTGTGGATCATACCCAGGATCATTCGGGTTGGGATGGGCTGTCTGCCGATGATGCGTTGTGGCTGGGTTGAGGCACGTGATGGCTCAGTCCGTGAATGAACAACAGGCTATCCGTTTGCCCGCCGAGCGTTTGTTTGTTGATGTGTTGGGCATCAACACGGCGTATTACCCATCCTTTGGGCTTAAGCAAAGAGCGGGTGACAGGCCGGTGGTGGTCCTTGCCCATGGGGGAGCGCCGGGAGCATGTTCAGAGCTGAACTGGTTCCAGAACTATGCGACGTTGGTGCTGGACGGATACGATGTGGTTGCCTACGACCAGCCGGGTTTTGGTTACAGTAGCAGCCCGTCGGATCACAGCATTGATTTTCGCTATCAGCATCTGGTTGCGTTTTTGAACGCTCTTCAGGTGCCCACCGTTCATTTGGTGGGCAATTCCATCGGGGGGCTTTTATGTTCATTGTATGCATTGCGGCAACCGTCTGGCCCCACGGTGTCTTCGCTCATACTTTCTGCGGCTTACCCGTTTTTCGATCCCCCACCTAGTATCCAGGACCGTCTGCTATCCCATCGTGCGCGGCTTAGCTCGATTGAGCCCACATTCGACAGCATAAAAGCCGTGTGCATGAACACCTTTAACCAGGAGCATTGTGTAACCGACGATATCGTGCGCCTTCGGCTGGCGATGCTGCAGGGGGAGCGCTGGGAGTCGAACAAGGCGCGCGGAAAGGCGGGCCGAGGTTTCCGTCGTGATGATATTGCCGGCGGCAAGGTCAGTGTGCCCGCCTTGCATTTCTGGGGGGTGGAGGACCGTAGTTTGCCTTATGAGATCGGTATCGAAGCCATGAAGCACTATACCCGTGCGCAATTCGTTTTCCTGACCCAGTGCGGTCATTGGCCGCAAACCGAACAATACAATGTGTTTAATCGTACGGTTCTGGACTTTCTGGGCAATTTCTGAGGCTACCGGCCGGCCTTGCCCCCCACACTCAGCTTCGCCTCGTATCCCGTTCCCTGCACATATCCGGCGTGGGTGTGTACGGTTTGTGTCAGCGAGGCCGCAATATCGTTCGGGAAGGGTCGGGCGCGGCGGGTGGTCAGGTCCACATGCACCGACAGCTGCTCCATGGTGGCCGCCAGCGTGCCGTCGTCGGTCCGATACAGCTCCATCAGGCAATGCACGCGTTTTTCGTCGGCGCCCAGCAAATGCAAACGCAATTCAATGGGTGTGCCTTCTTTGAGCTCGCGGTAGTAGCGAACGCGCAATTCCACGGTGTAAATGCCGCATTGGCGCGACTGGGTGTAGGCTTCGCCGACGCCCAGCGTGCCCAATAGCTGGTAGCCATGGTGATCAAACACGCGTACGTAGGCCGATGCATTCATGTGGCCGTACAGATCGATCCATTCGGGCAATACGGTGAGCGGCAGGCACAAGTGCGGTGTCTGGAGTGTTGTCATGACGGTTTTCTCGCGTTCCTCAGTAGCCTACGGCCTGGCCATCGCGGCGTGGGTCGGAGCCGGCGACATAGGCCTGGCCGTGGGGCAGTTGCATAATGATCTGTGCCGAGCCGAACTCAAGGCTGTCCGGGCCGTGTAGTTCAATGGTGTGGCCTAGTTCACGCAGGTTTGCCAGGGCGCTCGCCGGCAGGCCGGCCTCGACCATGACGCGTCCGTCGGTTTCTACGCGGAACCGGGGTGCGCAAATGGCGGCTTGCGGGTTGCATCCGTAATCGACCAGGTGCTGCATTATTTGTACATGGCCCTGGGCCTGCATGGTGCCGCCCATGACACCCAAGGCCGCCAGTGGCCGGCCATGGCGGGTAATGAAGCCGGGAATGATGGTGTGCAGGGGGCGCTTGCCCGGGCCGGCGCTGTTGGGGTGGCCGGGGTCCAGGCTGAACCCTTTGCCCCGGCTATGCAGGGCGATGCCGGTGCCGGGTACCACACAGCCTGAGCCGAAGCCGTGAAAATTCGATTGAATGAACGACACCATGGTGCCGTGCCGGTCGGCGGCGGCCAGATACACTGTGCCGCCGCTGTGGGGCCGGCCGGCCTGGGGCAGGCCGGCGCGGTTCGGCTTTATCAAGCGGGCGCGTTGGCGCAGGTAGTCCGGATCCAGCAGTTTTCCGGTAAGTCCGGGCGCCATCGACGGTGTGTCGGCCACATGGGCATGCAGGTCGGCAAAGGCCAGCTTGCATGCTTCGATGCCAAGATGCAGTCGGGCGGCCCAGTCGTTTTCTGCAGGGGGATCGAAGGTATCGAGCATGCCCAGGGCCATCAGGGCGGCGATGCCCTGGCCGTTGGGGGGAAGCTCGTGCAAGGCGTACTCGTTGCGGTAGGGAATGTGAATCGGCGTCACCCAGTCGCAGGTGTGGGCCTTCAAGTCGTTCAGTGTCAGGGCGCCCCCGGTGTCGGCGGCGAAGGCGGCGATACGTTGCGCCAGTTCGCCTTCGTAAAAATCGCGCCCCTGGCTTTGGGCGATGCGTTCCAGGGTGCGGGCCTGATCGGGGAAACGCCAGATATCGCCGGCCGACGGCGGCCGGCCGGAGGGCAGAAATGCGGGAGCAAAACCGGGCTCATGCGCCAGCTTGGGCGAGTAAAGCGCCCATTGCCGCGCAATGGTGGGCGACACGGCAAAGCCTTCTTGGGCGTAATGCAGGGCGGGTTCGAACAGGGTGGCAAAGGGCAACGAGCCAAATCGTTGCCACAGCTCCGCCCACCCTGCCACTTGTCCCGGAACGGTGACGGTTTTCCAGCCGCCGTAGGGTACTTCTTTCAGCCCGGCAAAATGGTCGTGGGTCCATGAGGCCGGTGATCGGCCCGACGCGTTCAGGCCATGCAGCTGCCCGTTGTGCCACACTTGTACGAAAAGGTCGCCGCCGATGCCGTTCATGACCGGCTCAACGATGGTCAGCGTGATGGCCGCCGCCAGGGCGGCATCAACGGCATTGCCCCCCTGTTGCAGCATGCGCAAACCAGCTTGTGCCGCCAGTGGCTGCGAGGTGCTGACCATATTGGCCGCCATCACGGGAAGGCGGCGGCTGGCGTACGGCGTGTCCCAAAAGGCGGTGCTCATGGGTCAGCCGCGCCCGATGAAGGGCATGGCGGTTGCCATGACAGTCATGAACTGAACGTTGGCGTCCAGTGGCAGGCCGGCCATGTACACCACCGCCCGGGTAACGTTGTCCATGGCCATAAGGGGTTCCGGCCGTATGGAGCCGTCGGCTTGCAGAATACCCTTGCCCATGGTGGTGGTCATGTCGCTGGCGGCGTTGCCGATATCGATCTGGCCGCAGGCAATGTTGTAGGCGCGTCCGTCGAGCGAGGCGGCTTTGGTGAGCCCGGTAATGGCGTGTTTGGTGGCGGTGTAGGCCACCGCGCGGGGGCGGGGCACCTGCGACGAGATCGAACCGTTGTTGATAATGCGCCCGCCTTGCGGCTGCTGGGTTTTCATCAGGCGAAAGGCGCCCTGGGTGCACAGAAACGCGCCGGTCAGGTTCACGTTCACGGCGGCCTGCCATTCTTCGGGCGACAGTTCTTCCAGCGAGGCCGAGCGGGGAAAAATGCCGGCGTTGTTGAACAGCAAGTCCAGACGGCCAAACGCCTCGTGGACGGCATGAAATATACGGTTGACGTCGTCGGGCTTGCTGATGTCGGCGGCAATAGGCAGGGCGCGCACGCCGTGCCGGCGTGCCTCGCCGGCTGTGTCGTCCAGGGCCGCCTGACGGCGGCCGGCCAGCGCCACATGAAAGCCGTCGGCCGCCAGGCCAATGGCAACGGCCTTACCGATGCCTGAGCCGGCACCGGTGATCAGTGCAAATTTTTCTGTGGTCATGGCGTTTTCCTTAGCCCGAGTTGCGCAACCCGGCGGCAATGCCGTTGATGGTCATGTGAATAGCGCGCTGGCTGCTGTTCTCGGTGCCGCCTTTGCCGCCTTTGCGCCCCGATTTGCGATGCCGGCGCAACAGTTCCACCTGCAGCCGGTTCAGCGGATCGATATAGGCGAAGCGTTCGCTCAGGGCGGCTTGCAGCACCTGGTCTTCGGCCAGCAGATCATGGCCGGCCACTTTCACGAACATGGCGCGTGTCAGGGTGTATTCGGCGCAGATGCGGTTGAAAATAGTCGTGCGCAGGCGCGCGTTGGGTACCAGCCCGGCATACTGCCTGGCGATTTCCAGGTCGGTTTTGGCCAATACCTGTTCCATGTTCGACAGCAGGGTACGGAAGAAGGGCCATACCTTGGCCATTTCCTGCAGCTCGGCCAGACGCTCTTCGGGGCTGGCCGGGCTGCCGTCGCACCCGGTTTCAATGTATTGGTGCATGGCGCTGCCCACACCAAACCAGCCGGTGAGCATCAAGCGGCATTGCGCCCAGGAAAAGCCCCAGGGAATAGCGCGCAGGTCTTCGATTTTCTGCGAAGCCTTGCGTGAGGCGGGCCGTGATCCGATGTTCAGGCCGGCGATTTCCAGTATGGGGGTGGAGGCAAAGAAATAGTCGTTGAAGCCGGGCGTGTGGTACACCAGATCGCGATAACTGGTTTGCGCCATTTCCGACATGGCGTGCAGGGCGCGCCCGAAGCGGGCCATGTTTTTGTCTTCGGTTTGCGAGGCCGCCGAACCGCTGTTGATGCTGGCCTCGAGGGTGGCCGCCACGATGTTTTCCAGGTGCCACTGGCCAACCCGGGCATTCTTGTATTTGCCCTGAATGATTTCGCCTTGCTCGGTCAGGCGGATCTGGCCGTTCACGGTGCCGGGCGGCTGCGCCAGAATGGCGTCGAAGCTGGAGCCGCCGCCGCGGGCAACCGACCCGCCGCGGCCGTGGAACAGGCGCAAGCGCACTTTGCGTTTCTTGAACACTTGAACCAGCTGGCGTTCGGCGCAGTACAGCGACCAGTTCGACGTCAGGTAGCCGCCGTCTTTGTTGCTGTCGGAATAGCCCAGCATGACTTCCTGAATGCCGTTCTGGGTGTGTTGCACACGCTTGGCGACTTCGGGAAGATCGAGCCAGGCGGCCATGATCTCGGACGCGCGCTCCAGATCGGGAATGGTTTCGAACAAGGGAACGACCATCAGCCCGCTTTGCGTGGACAGGCCGTTATTGCGTCGCGAGGGAGCTATCAGGCCGGTTTCCTGTTGCAGCACCAGCACTTCCAGCATGTCGCTCAGGGTTTCGGTGTGCGAAATAATGGCTTGCCGGATGGCGGATTCGCCGTACTTGTCGCGGCAGGTGGCGGCCATGCGCAAGATGGCGAGTTCTTTTTCGGTTTCGGCCGAGTACTTGATCCAGGGCGAGACCAGCGGACGGGTTTGCTGGAGCTCGTCGCGCAACAAGGCAATTTTCTCGTCTTCGGTCAGTGCAGCGTAGTCGACGGTTTTGCCGTTGTGCTGGATGCCGGCGGCCTTGAAAAGCTCGGTCAGCACGCGCTCATGCACGTCGGAGCTTTGGCGAAGGTCGACCGTGGCCAGGTGGAAACCGAAAATGTTGATCGACTGGATAAGGCCCGACAGCCGCAGCCGGGTGATGGCGGTGCCGTGATGGGTGTTCAGCGAATCGGCCAGCGTTTCAAGGTCGGCCCGGAAGGCGCTGGGGTGTTTGTAGGCCGGTGCGTCGTACGTGGGGCGTTCGGCAATGGTCTTGCCGGTCAGGTGGCGTGCGGTGGCGGCAAGGCGCGCATAAATATGGATGAGGGCGCGACGATACGGCTCGTCGAGCCGGTGATCGGAATTGTCGCGACTGGTTTTCGACAATTGCATCAGCGCTTCGCTGGCGGTGGTGAGCGAACTGGACAAGGCCAGCTCCTTGCCCAGGGTATGCACTTCCTGAAGGTAGTGGCGCAGGGCCACGGTGGACTGGCGCAACAGCGCTTGTTCCAGTGTGGAGGCATCGACATTGGGGTTGCCGTCGCGGTCGCCGCCTATCCAGCTGCCCATCTGCAAAAAGGCCGGCAGCGGCTGGGTGCTGGCCGTGAATGCCGACTTGCCCGGCGATTGCAGGCGTTGGGCCAGGTCGTTGTACAGCGCGGGAATGGCGGTCAGGAAGGTGCTGGTGTAATAACTGAGCGCGTTGTCGATTTCGTCGATGACGGTGAGCTTTTGCCAGCGCAACATACGTGTTTGCCACAGCGTGGCCACCAGCCCGGCCAGGCGCTGCTGCATTTGCACGCGCTCGCCGGGGGTCATGGGGTCGTCATTATGGGCCAGCAGCAGCGCGATTTCCCGGTGCAGATCCAGGGTGCTTTTGCGCTGCACTTCGGTGGGGTGCGCGGTCAGT
The DNA here is from genome assembly GCA_050252075.1 of Burkholderiaceae bacterium. Taxonomy (GTDB): domain Bacteria; phylum Pseudomonadota; class Gammaproteobacteria; order Burkholderiales; family Burkholderiaceae_B; genus JAAYGT01. The sequence goes on from JBFWLP010000046.1 coordinate 19,715, forward strand.
ACCGGAACAATGCATGTTTCTTCAAGATAATTAAGTACTTTGCGGTTGTTGATGCCGCGTTTTTGCAGGATGTCGAGCGCGTGCTGAAAACTGCCTCGCATGGGCTCGCCGGCCATGAGTTCGTACTGGCGCTGCCGCCGGTTCTGGTCACGGTCTTCGGCAATGTTCGACAGGTGCAGAAAATAGCCGAAGGCCCGTGCGACCGATGAGGTTTCCTTGTCGGTGAGCCGCGTGATTGCCCGTTCGATTGCCTTGCTGTCTTTGGCGTCGCCTTCGCGCCGGAATTTGACGGCGGTGCGGCGCAGTTTTTCGATAATGTCGTAGACAGGCTTACCCTCGCATTCTTTGATCACGTCGCCCAGGGCCATGCCGAGTTGGCGAATGTCGTGGCGCAGTGTGACGGGGGTAGGGGTGGAGGCAACAGGTGTATTCACGGGGTCTCCTGAGTGTTGGGATTTAGGGCTATATAGTAACCAACCCGTATGCCGGTACGGGCAATCGCTGAAAATTGTTGCGCAGGCGTTTATTATTAATGTCTTTCCTTCGAAACTTACACTTCAACTTACAGGTTTTGGCATGCCGCACTATCGTTCCCGTACCTCTACGCATGGCCGCAACATGGCCGGCGCCCGCGCCCTGTGGCGCGCCACAGGCATGAAAGATGGCGATTTCAACAAGCCCATCATTGCCGTTGTCAATTCGTTCACCCAGTTTGTGCCGGGTCATGTGCACCTGAAAGACCTGGGCCAGCTGGTGGCTCGCCAGATCGAGGCGGCGGGCGGTGTGGCCAAAGAGTTCAACACCATTGCGGTCGACGACGGCATTGCCATGGGCCACGGCGGCATGCTTTATTCCCTGCCGTCGCGCGAACTGATCGCCGACTCGGTCGAATATATGGTGAACGCACACTGCGCCGATGCCATGGTGTGTATTTCGAACTGCGACAAGATCACGCCCGGAATGCTCATGGCGGCCATGCGGCTGAACATTCCGGTGGTGTTTGTGTCCGGCGGCCCCATGGAAGCGGGCAAGATCATTGATCCGGCATCGAACAAGGTAACGGCCAAGATCGACCTGATCGATGCCATGATCAAGGCGGCCGATCCCAACGTCACCGACGCCGAGGCCGAAGCGGTTGAGCGCAGTGCATGCCCCACTTGCGGTTCCTGTTCGGGCATGTTCACCGCCAATTCCATGAACTGCCTCACCGAGGCGCTGGGCCTGGCGCTGCCGGGTAACGGTACTATTGTTGCCACGCACGCGCGCCGCAAAGCCTTGTTTGAAAACGCCGGCTCGCTCATCGTTACCTTGTGCAAGCGTTACTACGAGCAAGACGATGCGTCGGTATTGCCGCGCAATGTCGCGAACTTCGATGCCTTCGAAAATGCCATGTCGCTCGACGTGGCCATGGGTGGCTCCACGAATACCGTGCTGCACCTGCTGGCAGCGGCCCAGGAAGGCGGCATTGACTTCACCATGTCTGACATCGACCGTATTTCCCGCCGTGTGCCCTGCCTGAGCAAGCTGGCGCCGGCAACCGACAAATACCATATTGAAGATGTTCACCGCGCGGGCGGCATTATGGCCATTCTGGGCGAGCTGGCACGCGCCGGCCTGCTGCACCTGAACGTGGGCAACATTCATTCGGGTACTCTGGGTGCCGCACTGGAAAAGTGGGATGTCCGCAGCCCCACCGTGTCTCCCGAGGTGCTCGATATGTACAAGGCTGCGCCGGGTGGGGTGCCCACCCAGGTGGCGTTCAGCCAGAACAAGTATTACAGCGAACTCGACCTGGATCGCGAAAACGGCTGTATTCGCGACAAGGAGCATGCCTATTCCCAGGACGGCGGTCTGGCCGTGCTGTACGGCAATCTGGCCCCCAAGGGGTGTATCGTGAAAACCGCCGGCGTTGACGAAAGCATTCTTACCTTCACCGGCAAGGCCCGCGTGTACGAAAGCCAGGACGACGCGGTCAGTGCCATTCTGGGCGATCAGGTCAAGCCGGGCGATGTCGTCGTTATTCGCTACGAAGGCCCCAAGGGCGGTCCGGGCATGCAGGAAATGCTGTACCCCACGTCGTACCTGAAATCCAAGGGCCTGGGCAAGTCGTCGGCGCTGTTCACCGACGGGCGTTTTTCGGGCGGTTCGTCGGGGCTGGTGATCGGCCACGCGTCGCCGGAAGCGGCCGAAGGCGGCAATATCGGCCTGGTCAACGATGGCGACACCATTGAAATCGATATTCCCAACCGCCGGATGCATCTGGCCATTTCCGACGAGGAACTGGCCAAACGCCGTGCGGCCATGGAAGCCCGCGGCGAGGCAGCATGGCAGCCGGTGAGCCGTGATCGTGTGGTGTCGCAGGCATTGCAGGCTTACGCCGCGCTGGCCACGTCGGCCGATCGCGGCGCGGTTCGCGATGTGTCACAGTTGCGTAATAACCGGTCGCGCTAACCGCCGCGTTTGCTAGCTGCCCAGCCCGCCGGCGCATTGCAGGGTGTTGCCTGTCATGTACGAGGCGGCGGGCGACAGCAGCCACACGATCGCTTCGGCGATCTCTTCCGGCCTGCCCACCCTGCCCATGGGTATGTTCGGGGCTACCCGGTCGGGGCGCCCCGGTTCGCCGGCGGTGGTGTGTATATCCGTCAAGGTGGTGCCGGGCGCCACGCCGCAAACACGCACGCCGGTCCGGGCAACCTCTTTGGCCAGCCCCAGCGTAAAGGTTTCAACCGCCGCTTTGCTGGCGGCGTAGTGTATGTATTCGTTGGGGCTGCCGGTGGTGGCGGCGACCGACGATACGTTCACAATAACCCCCGGGTGGTTGCGCTCGGTAAAGCGTTGCACCGCCTGGCGGCAGCAACGCATGACGCCGTACACATTCACCTGGAACACGCGTTCGATGGTGGCGTCGGTGGTGCGGGAAAACGGCCCGATCGGCCCGGTGATTCCCACATTGTTCACCAGCCCGGACACCGGCCCCAGTGCGTTTTCGGCTTCGCTGAACAGGCGAATGACATCTTCCGGTTTACCGACATCGGCCTGTATGACCGCCGCACGCCGGCCCAGCCGGCGCACCGCCTGCGCCACGCCGTCGGCCGCGCGGCGGTCGGCAACATAGTTGATGGTGACGTCGTGGCCGCGTTGTGCCGCCAGAAGGGCGGTGGCAGCGCCTATGCCGCGGCCGGCGCCGGTGATCAACAGGTGATTGGTTTCATGCATGTCTTTTCCTTGTCTGCGCAGGGTGATGCCAGTTTACGTGGCTTTGCCCGGGGGCGGTGCAAAACGGGCGGCGCGGTTCGGCGTTAAACTTCTTTTCTTTTTGTTCAGATTTCCCTCATGGTGTACTCGAAGAAGCGGCTTGAAAAGGTATTGTGTCTCGACGATTTCGAGCAAGAGGCCCGGCGTTATCTGCCCGGTTCCATGTTTGCCTATATTGCCGGCGCGACGGAAACGAATTTCACACGCGATGACAATCGGGCCGTGTTTTCCGAGCTGGGTTTTGTTACCCGGGCACTGGTCGATGTTTCGGCTGTGGATACGCAGGCCGCATTGTGGGACGACACCTACGCATCGCCTTTTGGCATTGCGCCCATGGGCTTGAGCGCGTTCAGCGCCTACCGGGGCGACCTGGTGCAGGCGCAGGCAGCGCAGGCGCACAATATTCCGCACATCATGAGCGGATCGTCGCTGATCCGGCTTGAAGAAGTGGCCAAAGTGGGCCCTAATGTGTGGTTCCAGGCTTATTTGCCGGGCAAGAACGACCAGATCGAAGCGCTGGTGGCACGCATTGCCGCGGCCGGCTTCCAGAAGCTGGTGGTGACGGTCGACTTCCCGGTAGCGGCCAATCGCGAAAACAATATCCGTGCCGGCTTTTCAACGCCGCTACGCCCCTCGCTCAAGCTGTTCTGGGATGGGGTGTCGCACCCGCGCTGGACATTCGGCACGTTCTTGCGCACGCTGGTCAAGCACGGCATGCCGCACTTCGAGAACAATTACGCCACGCGCGGTGTTCCGGTACTGTCGCGCAATGTCATGCGTGATTTTTCCGACCGCAGCCATCTGAACTGGGAGCATCTGGCGCTGATCCGTCGCCTGTGGAAGGGCAAGCTGGTAGTCAAGGGCATACTGAATACGCAAGACGCCGTGCGGGCGGTCGAGCACGGGGTCGACGGCATTATTGTGTCGAACCATGGCGGGCGCCAGCTGGACTACACCGTGTCGCCACTGCGCGTTCTGCCGCATATTGTGCGGGCCTGCCCCCAGGTGCCGGTCATGTTCGACAGTGGCGTGCGCCGTGGCACCGATGTGCTGAAGGCCCTGGCGCTGGGGGCAAAGTTTGTGTTCGTGGGCCGGCCCATGGGGTTTGCGGCGGCGGTGGGCGGTCAGGCGGGCGTGGAGCGCGCCATTGATCTGTTGCACGCCGAAGTGAAGCGTAATTGCGCCATGCTGGGCATTACCCGGCCGGGCCACGTTAACCCGCGCTACTTGCGGGCGTTTTCGCGCACCAGCTTTTTCACAGACTGGGTGCCTTCCGGGGACTGAATTCCGACCGGAATCGCAGCAGCAAATACAGGCAGATGCCCGCCGGAACCACCAGGGTGGCATAGGCAATGCCGAAGCTGCCGGTCAG
>JBFWLP010000047.1:0-24230 GCA_050252075.1 Burkholderiaceae bacterium
TCTTAACCAACACCGGATCAAAATATTTTGTGAGCGGCCCGCAAAGCGCCTAGCGTTGAATTTACTCTGACCCCAAAACGGCTCTGACCCCGATTTTTACTCTGACCCCAAAGTTGCTCTGACCCCAACACTATCTCCTATACTGCGATGGTGTATTGGGAAGCTTTTTATTGGCGTTTTTTATGACAGAAGACATTCTTATCAATGTAACGCCGTTCGAGACGCGGGTGGCGCTGGTTCAGCAGGGTTCGGTGCAGGAACTGCACATAGAGCGGAGTATTCAACGGGGCCATGTCGGCAATCTCTATTTAGGGAAGGTGGTACGTGTGTTGCCGGGGATGCAAAGCGCGTTTGTGGATATCGGGCTGGAGCGTGCGGCGTTCATTCATGTGGCGGATCTGCGACAGAACCGCTCCGAGCGCAGCAACGGCGCCACACCCACCCCTATCGAGAAGCTGTTGTTTGAAGGGCAGCCGCTGATGGTTCAGGTTATTAAGGATCCGCTGGGAACGAAAGGCGCCCGGCTGTCGACGCAGATCAGCATTGCCGGGCGTATGCTGGTGTATCTGCCGTTCGATCCGCATATAGGTATCTCCCAGAAAATTGAAGGCGAGGAATACCGGCTGCAGCTTCGCGAGCGGGTGGAACGGCTTCGCCCGGAAAGCGACCATGGCGGTTTTATTGTGCGCACCCAGGCCGAAGGGGCCAGCGACGACGAACTGGAAGCCGATCAACGCTATCTGCGTACACTCTGGAACACGATCCAGACCAAGGCAAAAACGCAAGGATCCCCTTCCACCTTGTATACCGACCTGACATTATCCCAACGGGTTTTGCGGGATATGGTGAATCCGAACACCGGTGGCATTATTGTCGACTCACGCACCACCACACAGGAGCTCAAGGAATGGGCGGCCGTCTACACACCGTCGGTGCAGGACCGGATCCGGCATTACAGTGGGGAACGCCCTTTGTTCGACACGGCAAACGTCGATGATGAGATCGCGCGCGCGCTGTCTCGGCGCGTCGACCTGAAATCGGGCGGCTATCTTATTATCGACCAGACCGAAGCGCTGACGACGATCGATGTCAATACCGGCGGTTTTGTGGGTGGACGCAACTTTGACGACACTATCTTTAAAACCAATCTGGAGGCGGCCATTGCCATTGCGCGGCAATTGCGGTTACGAAACCTGGGCGGCATCATTATTCTGGACTTTATCGACATGGACGACGCCGACCATCGCGATGCGGTTCTGGCCGAGCTGAAAAAAGCGCTGAACAAAGACCGGACGCGCACAACGATCAGCGGTTTCAGCCAGCTGGGGCTGGTGGAAATGACCCGCAAACGCACCCGCGACTCACTCGCCCATCAGCTGTGCGAACCATGCCCCACCTGCCAGTCGCGCGGCTCGGTACGTACCGCCCGCACCCTGTGCTATGAAATTCTGCGGGAAATTCTGCGGGAATCACGTCAGTTCGATCCCAAGGAATTTCGCATAATAGCGTCGCAAGCCATCGTTGACCTGTTTCTGGAAGAGGAAAGCCCGCACATGGCAATGCTGAGCGACTTTATCGACAAGCCCATTTCGCTGGAAGTGGACAACCACTACACCCAGGAACAATACGATATTGTTCTAATCTAGAAAAACGAACCGCCCTGCGGCAACAGGTTTTCAGGAAGCCGTGCACTGATCGGGTTGATCAATGGCGCGGAAAAGCGCCTGTATCCGGTCTTCGGTTGCCTGGTTCTTATATTCGGTATAGACCGTGAACTTCACCCGCTGTTCTTGCCGAAACGTGGGTTGGTACCAGGCAAGGTCGGCCAGAACGGCGACCTCGCCCGATGATTCGGCGGCAGGCATATACACGACGCTTGCGTACGACGTTTCATGAGGGTCAAGCCGGAAAGTGTAGGTGACGCCGCACGCGGCCTGATGTTTGAACAGGGCCAGCTGAATTTGGGGGAATGTGCTTAACACAACCCGCTCGGTGCGCAGATTCACCTCTTTGCGAAGGGAGTCGAGCGGCCCGACACCTTTCTTTTCAGTGGCCGCACAACCGGCAAGCACTGCCAGAACTGCCGCAAACGCCAACGGTTTCATCATTGTCATTTTTCCCCCATTACCTCGTTAGTCTTCACGAAACTGCATACGATACAAGCCGGCATACAAACCATCGCGCGCCAGCAACTCGTCGTGACGCCCCTGCTCCACAATACAACCGGCATCCAGCACAACAATCGTGTCCGCTTTCTGTACCGTGGACAAACGATGCGCGATCACCAGCGTGGTACGGCCCGCCATCAGGCCTTCCAGCGATGCCTGCACCTGCCGCTCGGCCTCGTTGTCCAGCGCCGACGTAGCCTCATCCAGAATAAGAATAGGCGCATTCTTGATTAAAGCACGGGCAATGGCCAGCCGCTGGCGCTGCCCTCCTGACAACTGGCTGGCATTTTCACCCACGGGGGTATCCATTCCCTGGGGCAAACTGTCAACGAAATCGAGCAGGCTGGCGGCGGCCAGTGCATGGCGGATCTCTTCCCGATCCACATCGTGCAAGGCGCCGTACGCGACGTTTTCGGCAATAGTGCCTTCGAACAGCACCACATCCTGACTGACCAGAGACAAGTGCGAGCGCAGGTCACGCAGTTTCAGGTCGCGGATATCCACATCGTCAATGCATACCGCACCGCCGGTGGGCGTAACAAACCGGGGCAACATATTGACGAGCGTGGTTTTGCCGCTACCCGAACGCCCGACCAAGGCCACCGTCTGTCCGGGTTCGACGGTCAGGGACACATGCGACAGCGTGTTGGACGACGTGCCGGGAAACTGATGCGAGACGTCGTTGAACGTGACACGCCCCCGCACAGGTACCGCCAGCGTTTGGGTGCCTGTGTCTTGTTCAGGCTTCTGATCAACCAGGGCGAAGACGCTTTCGGCCGAAATCAGCATGCGCTGCATGGCGCTGGCGATGTTGGTCAGACGCTTCATGGGATCGAAAATCTGGCCGAGCGCCGCCATAAAGGCGGCAAAGCTACCCACCGTCAGGCCACCCGTGTTTGCCTGGTAAAGGGCCACGGCAATCACTGACGCCACCGAGATTGCAATCGAGAACTGGGAAAGCGGCGACATGGCGGCGTCGGCACTGGCCGCCCGCATGGCGAAACGCCGCAAACGACCATTCACATAGGCAAAACGCTGTGACTCGTGATCGTAGCCGTCGAAAAGCTTGATAACCCGCTGACCTTCGATGCCCTCGCGAACTACCCGCGTTAGCTCGGCATTCATGCCGATGGTGTCGCGGTTGATACGGCGCAAACGCCGAATGAAGATGCGCGCAATGATCGTGGAAACAGGCAGCATCACGAGCACAATGAGCGTGAGCTGCCAGGACATATACAGCAGCACCGCCAGCAGCGCGATCACCACCAGCGTTTCCCGTACCACGACCGTAATGACATCGGTGGCCAGCCCGGTAACGGTGCCGGCATCAATGGTGAAGCGATTCAACAAACGGCCCGAGTCACCTTTTTTGAACTCTTCATCGGACAACCCCAGCAAACGCTCGAACATTTCGCGTCGCAAGCCCAGCAGCATGTTATTGGCCACCCACGCCAGCAGGTAGGAACTGGCAAAGCTGCACACACCGCGCAGAAACATCAAACCCACGACGGCCAGCGGAATCGTCCACATATACTCGGGTTTGCTGCCATTGAAGCCCTCGTCGAGCAAAGGCTTCATGATCACCGCCAGCGTGGGCTGCGTGGCCGCCGCGACACTGACCAGCGCCACTGCCAGCGCCACCACTTTCCAATAGGCCCCTAGACGGCTGTAAATGCGTCGCCATAAATAGAACTTGACCGGCTCTGCGTTCGCCGCAGGCGTTTCGGGGGCTGACATTGAGGGAACTCTCGCTTATATACTATGGGGAAATCATTTTAACCGCTTGCTTGCCGTAGCCCTCGGGCACGTTCATTAACTGCTGTTCGCCGACCATGCCCTCTCCCTCTGCCGTTTATTTGCGTCTTCCCAACTGGATCGGCGATGTCTGCATGAGCCTGCCCAGTCTGGAAGCGGTCATTGCCACCGGTCAACCCGTCGTGGTGTGCGCCCGCGGGTGGGCACGCGACTTGCTGGCGGGTTACCCGTTGGCCGGATTCATTGAAATGCATGGCCAATGGCGCCGTGATCGCGCCGCCGTGAGCGAATTTCGCAAGCAGGCCCATCACCTGCGACCCGTTGGACTGCTTCTACCCGACTCCCTGTCCAGCGCGCTGGTGTTTCGCTTCGCCGGCGTGCCGGCGGCGGGATACCGCGATGACGCCCGCGGCCTGCTTCTGCGCTGGCCGGTTCGCAAACCCAAAGGACAACGGCACGCAGTGGAGTCCTGGCTTCATTTAACGACGCAGGCACTTGAGCGATGGTCACTGCCCGTGACTCCGCCGACAGGACGGCGACACCTGAACCTTGCCGTGCTTGAGCGCCATGAACAGCAGGCTCTCGATGCGCTTGAAGGCCGGAACCTGCCGGTCAACGACTTCATCCTGATCGCTCCAACGGCCACCGGACTGCACAAGGGCCGGGTGAAAGTGTGGCCCCACTTCGACGCACTGACCCGCCGCTTACAAGCCAACGGCTACCCGGTCGCCATGTGCCCGCCGCCCTCGGAACAACAGGCCGCGAAAATCGCCGCACCTACGGCCATCAACCTGCCTGCGCTTAAACTGGGTGCCTTTGCCGCGCTTACGCGTCAGGCTAAACTGGTCGTTTGCAACGACTCCGGCGTGTCCCACCTGGCCGCCGCCGCCGGAGCAAACCAGCTGACACTGTTCGGAGTGACTCACCCCGACCGAACCGGGCCCTGGTCAGAAACGGCGGTCTGCCTGGGAACATTCGACCACTGGCCCTCGCTTGAGCAGGTGTATCAACAGGTAATTGGCCTGTTGCAACCATCGCCCACCCATTCGGGAAACTAACCATCATCACATGACGCTATCCAGTTTACTGACCAGTCTGGTTATTCCGCTTAATCTCAGCGTAGCTCTTCTTATCCTTGCGGTTATTTTGTTTGTGTTGCGCCTTCGCCGCAGCGCCGCTGCCGTAACTCTGGCCGCCATAGTCTGGGTGGTGTTCTGGTCGCTGCCGGCCTCTACCCTGTGGGCGGGCGGCGGACTAGAGCAACGTTATCCCCATCAGCCGGCGGAGCAGGTGAACGCCGCGCAGGCTATCGTGGTATTGGGGGGCATTACGGCGGGCGGTAAACATAACTGGTTTGAACCCCACGATGCCGACCTTGCCGTTCAACGGGTGGACACAGCGGCGGAACTTTTCAAGGCGGGTCGGGCCCCCTATATTGTGGTGTCGGGCGCGGCACTGGAAGGCAATGTCAGCGAAGCCCAGATCATGGCCAACGCACTCCGGCAGCAAGGCGTGCCCAATGAGGCGATCATCATGGAAAACCAAAGCCTGACCACCCATGAGAACGCCTTGTACACGGCCAGGCTGCTCGAAAAGCTGGGATTCAGAAACATTATTCTTGTCACTTCGTCACTGCACATGCCAAGGGCCATGGCCGTGTTTATGAAACAAGGTATACAGCCACAGGCGGCGCCCTCTCCCCCACAGATTGTGGTGCCGTCCGATCCCCGTTTCAGCTTCTGGCAACCGAATCTGCAGGTGCTTGATGCCAGCCGTTCGATCATCAAAGAATATGTCGGCATGCTGGTGTATTGGCTACGCGGCTGGACATGACCATGACGTTGGCCTGCCGTTCGGGTTGCGGAGCCTGCTGCATCGCCCCTTCCATATCTAGCCCTATCCCTGGAATGCCTGGCGGAAAACCTGCCGGTGTGCCTTGCGTACAACTGGATGACACGCTGCGGTGCAAGATCTTTGGCCGCCCGGAACGACCCGATGTCTGTGTGTCGTTACGCCCGGAACAGAGTATGTGCGGCAGCAGCCGGGAACATGCGCTGCTGTGGCTTGCCGGCCTGGAGCAGGCAACCCGGCCACGAGCAGGCGACTGACGCCCGCCACCGATTGTCAACCGCGCCTTTCTGTCGCTTGTGCGCTTTGCGCAGTGCCCGCGTCTTGGCTGCGTTCGGCCAGGATATCGCGGTACAGACGCACGTACTCGATCGCCACCCGAGACCAGCCATGCTGCTCCACAACGTCGGCGGCGCCACACGCAAGCTGCCTGCGCCTATCGGCGTTGCCGGCCACTTGCTCAATGAACCCTGCCAGTTGCGCATCGTTCTCGGGATGATCCAGTAACAATGCACTGACCCCATGCTCGACATAATGAGCAAAGCCGCACCAGGGCTCCGGGCTCAGAATGACCGGCAAACCATAGGACATGGCTTCCAGGGGGGCCATGCCGAAGCTGTCGTTCAGCGTGGGATGCACGTAGACATCGGCCAGCCCGTAGTACGGCGCGACGTCGGAGGTTTCCTTGATCATGGCCACCCGGTCGCGAAGCGCGGCAACACGGGGCGACTTCGTCAGATAGTCACGGGCTTCGCGATTGGCGCCGACCACCACCAGTTTGTAACGCTCCGGCAGCCTTTCCAGCGCCCGCAGTGCGGTGGGCAGGCCTTTGCGCATGGGGTTGCGCGCCACCATCAGGCAAATGCACGCCTGGTCATCCCACCCCAGTTGCTCGCGCAGGATTTGCCGCTGCCCGGGATCGCCCGGAACGGCCGGCACCACACCCGGAGGAATCACCGGACTATTCAGCGCTTCACCATAAGCCTTCTTCAACTGGTCGGAGATAAGCCCCGATACGGCAACCGTGCGATGTGCCGGTCGCGGCTGAACACGACGCGCCTCCAGGCGCAGGTAGGTTTGAACGCGGGGGCTGACATACGAAAGCCAGCGCTTGAGCAACGGCAGCGGCCGAACGCGCCAGTTGTAGCGCACCGGCGTAACGTGCACGACCTCGACGTCACCGCACCAACCATTCATATGAGAGTGCACGATATCGAAGCCCTTGCGCGTGGCCCGATGGGCGCGCACCGCAAACCAGAGTACCCGCAACCAGCTGGGAAGCCCGCGCCGGGTGCGCAAAGGAACGTAAGGCAGGGCCAGCCCGCACTTCCTGTCGTATTCCCGCGCAAAGACGGTAACGTCGTGCGTCTTTGACAGTTCGCGCATCAATTCCACGCCATAGGCTTCGGCACCACCGAAACGATGGCCAAAACGGTCGACCACAAAGGCAATTTTCAGGCGCCGCTGCGGCGCAGAGGGCTCTGTCATACGCGGGGGCTCTGGGTGTTTTCAAGCGAACGGCGCTTGCGGTCCTCAAGGCTGGTCAGACATTTTTGCAGGAAGCGAAGCAAATGAGTGGATCGGGCGACCACCACGCGCGGCAAGCCAAACATATCGTCGTTCGCGCGGGCCAGGCCGCCGGCCGTTGTGGTGGCATTGGTATATCCCGCCTGGGCCACCAGCCGGCGTAATTCCATGTTTTCGTGGCCATAGGGATAGCAAAACGCCGTGACCGGTACGCCCGCAATAGACTCCAGCATCGTACGCGACACGTCAATTTGGCGGCGCGCGTCATCCGGTGAAAGCGTGGTCAGATCGGGGTGGTCGAGCGTGTGCGAACCCACTTCCATGCCCGCATCGGCCCAGACACGAATGTCTTCGGCCGACATCAAGCCGGACGGCGCGATTCCCTTGGCGTGGTCCCAGACGTTGCTGCCGCCGAGCTGTTGGGCCACAAAATAGTTGGTGGCGGTAAAGCCCTGCTCGAGCAAGACAGGCAACGCGTTCTGCAGCACATTCGTGTAGCCGTCGTCGAAGGTGATACCCACCACCTTCCCCGCTTTTCGGCCCTGCAGATAAGGCATAAGCTGCGCCATGGACAGACCGGTGTAACCCAGGCGGCGCAGCCAGCGCATTTGCCGGCGAAAATCGGCCGGATGGACAATCAGGCTGCGATACGGCGTTCCCCGCGCAGCCGGCTGCCCGATTTGGTGGTACATAAGAATGGGTATCATGCGCCGATTATAGAGTGCGCGCGACCGACCGATAAACCTGCTCGGTGGCGGCAACAAAGCCGTCAAGCGCGAACGCCTGAACCGCGTGCCGGCGGGCAGCCGCCCCTATGGTCGCCAAACGCTTCGGTTCAGCAACCACGGCGGCAAGCACCTTGGCAATGGCGGGCGCGTCGCCGGCGGGAACTATCCAGCCATGCTCGCCCGACACAAGGTTTTCAGGCAAACCGCCGGCATTGGACACCAGCGTGGGCAAGCCCATGGCGAGCGATTCACGGCAGGCGTACGATAAGGCCTCGCGGTGCGACAGCACGAAGCCAATGTCGCACGCGCCAAGAATGTCACGCACGTCGTCAACCAGCCCGGGGAACACCAGGCGCGCGTGATGCGGGATCGACGCCAGGCGCGCCTGTGCGCGCGCGCCCGGCGGATCGCCGGCTACCACGACACCGAACTGGTGTTGCTGCTGCTCGGGCAGCAAGGCAATGCCTTCCAGCACGTCGAGCCACCCTTTTTCAACGTCGGTACCCCCGGTGCTGCCAAGAACGATCAGCCCGTCTTCGGGAGCCAGGCCCGGCATCTTGCGGCGCAGCTCGGTCTTGCGCGCTGCGGGTACGGGACAATAGTGTTGCGTATCGATCCCGTGCTGAATGACGTTCACGGGAAGTTTGCGGTACGGCGAGCGGCCCAGCACTTTGGCCACATAATGGCTGACGGCGATCACGGCATTGGTGCCCGCCCACGCGCGCAGGCGATGCCCGGCGCTGGTAACCGGATGCAGGTTGTGCTTGGTCCAGACGATAGCCGGCGGCGATGGCAACCCCATGCGTGCCAGCATGACATGGCGATGATCCGCCGATCCGTTCACGTGAACCACATCGAATGCCTCACGCTGCAAAAAACGCCGCAAAGCGGCGACTTCCCGCAACAGTACCGGCAGACGGCTGGTATAAAGCGCGGGCACAACGCGAATGCCCTGAATCTGGCTGGCATACCGGTAAAGGCGACCCGTGGCGGGCGCAGCCAGTGTGATGTCGTGCCGGTCTTTCAGGCCCCGGATCAGGCTCATCACATAGGTGACATGGCCCCCGCCATTGCCATGATGAATGTCCGTGAACAGCAGCTTCATGAGGAGCCCGGCGGATTTCGCCATAAAAACAGCAGCTTGGCATAACGAAAAAAACTGCCCGACGCGGCCATGACAGCCAGCACCAGCCCCTGCCAGCCGTCCAGAAACCCGCGCCGCAGCACATAATGACGCACGAATGTCCAGACAGCGTGCCCGACGGCACCGACTACGCTGGTGCGCTTGCCACGGGCATGCATGGCCGCCGCCGCCTCGGTGGAGTAATGATTGATCTTGGCAATGAACGCCTCAAGACTGGCGTAAGGATAGTGCAGAAAATGGGCGCCCAGCGCCGGAAGACCGCCCGGGGCATCCAGCCGCTCGTGCACACGGGCATGGGTGAACCGCAGCGTGCCGCGACGAAACAGGCGAACAACGTAATCCGGCCACCAGCCACTGTGACGTATCCATCGGCCACCAAAGTTCGACAGCCTTGGAATGCGGTAGGCGTCGGCACGGGGGGCCTGCAGCTCACGCCGGATTTCAGCGGCCAGTTCGGCCGTCACGCGCTCGTCGGCGTCGATAGACAGCACCCAGTCGCCGGTTGCCAGGTCGAGGGCCCGGTTTTTTTGCGGGCCGAACCCCGGCCAGTCGGCCGATGTGTGCACCCTGGCTCCTTTGCTTCGGGCTATGTCGCAGGTGGCATCGGTGCTGCCTGAATCCAGAACGATAATTTCATCAGCGAAAGCCACTGAATCCATGCAGGGACCGATGTGGGCGGCTTCATTTTTGGTAATGATGATCACGGACAGTGTCATGAACGCGTCCTTAACCCGCGTTTCCAGCGCTTCCAGGCATTGAACACCGGGCCGATGACCGGATGGGCCGCAACCCGGATGCGCCTGCCCACCGACTCACCCGAGGTGTTGCGCACGGCAAACCGGAAGATGTGATCCGCTGCGCTGCCGGGGCGGTTCTGGCCGAATGCCTGGGTGGTATACAGGTAGCGAAAACCCGCCTTCCTGGCAATGGCCACATAATCAGCATCAAAATACCCCTGCGGCCAGCAAAAATGCTCTGACACATGGCCCAGGCGATCGCGCAAGGTTTCCTGCGACGCCGCGAGTTCCCAGGTAATTTTTTCGTTCTTGCGGTCACGCGTATCGCCAAGATCCCAGCGCGTATGGGTGTGTGTATGACTGTGGAACTCAAACACCCCCGACGCCTGGGCGGCGCGTATTTCGCTCCACCGCAAAATAACGTCGTCGCTGCGCCCTTCCTGAATCAACTGTTCGCATTCATCATGGGGTGGGGTGCGGGGCAAGCCGTCGGCCGGCGTAGCGTCTTGCCAGGCATAACGACGCACCGGCCCATCGTGGATCCACGACGTGACCAGAAATATCGTGGCGCAGAATCCGTACTTTTTCAACAGGGGATAGGCATAAACCCAGTTGTCCAGATAACCGTCATCGAAGGTGATAAGCACAGACCGGGCAGGAGCCGCCTGCCCTTGCAGATGACGTGCAAACTGGTCGGTGGTGAGCGACTGATAGCCATTGGTGCGCAACCAACGCAGCTGCGCCTCGAAATTGTCGGGCGACACATTGATCATTCCGCCTTCGGGCGTAACGTGGTGGTACATCAGTACCGGCACGGTACGTCGGGTACTCATGGCTTTCGCTCCTTTAGCCAGCGCAAATAGCACGATTCGGCCGCCGCAGCCATGGCCTGTGGGCTGAAAGCGCTGCGCTCGCGGCAATAGGCCAAACCGGCCGAACCCATGCGTTGGCGCAGGCCGGGATCATCGATCAGAGTTCGCAGGGCACGGGTCAGTGCCTCGGTGTCGTCAAGCGGTACCAGCAAGCCCGTAACGCCGTCCTGAATCATTTCGGGAACACCGTCGACCCGGGTTCCCACTGTTGGCAAGCCCGCAGCCCCGGCTTCGACAAAGACCGTACCCGACGCTTCCTTGCGGGTGGCCAGCGCAAAAATATCGAAGCCTGCCAGAACATTGGGAATATCGGCACGCTGGCCCAGCAAATGCACGCGCCGCTCAAGGCGGCGGTCGGCGACATACGCCTGCACCTGCTCAAAAACCGGAGAGCCGCCGCCCGCGAACACCAGATGCACATTGGGCCGTTCATGGATGAGCGGCTCAACCGCGTTGATCAGATCGATGTGCCCCTTTTCGGCACGCATGACCGCGACACAGCCGATCACAACGTCGTTCTGGGCAAGACGCAATTCGGCGCGCAAGGTGGAGTGCTCGGGAACAGGCGGCAGATCGACCGCCGGATAAACGGTGACCACTTTTTCCGGGGGAACCCCGCGCTCGATCAAATGGTTGCGCACAAAATTACTGGCCGTGGTCACCCGATGCGGAATGATGGTATATGAAAGCAAGGAACCCACGCGCTTGGCCAGGTGCCGCGTACGCACGATAAGCGGTGTTCCCGCCAGACGGCCCGCCGTTCCCGCCAGTACGGTATCGCGGCGACTGTGCGTGTTGAGCACATCGAAACGGCCTTTTTTCAGCACCGACCTGACAAACGTCACGCCTCTGACAAAATTGACAGGCCCGTCCATGTAGGTGGTGTGGACGGTGAAGCCGGCCTCGCGTACCTTCTCGGCCAGCCTGGCATGGGGTTGGCACACCAGCTCAAGGTGATGGCCGCGCTCGCGCATGGCCATCATCATGCGATAAATGTATTGCTCCTGTCCGCCAAAACTGGTGGCCGCCTCGGAATGCAGTATGCGTAAACCGGTCATGCGTAATTGATCTCCACGGCATCCTGGCCCGCCCAGTCGTGCAGCTTCGCCAGCAAGGTGTCGGCCATGCGCACACGCCATTCATCGCCCAGGCGAACGGCACACTCGAAATCGTGCCGTTTCACATAAAGTTCAACGGGAACACCGGCAATACCATTCTCGGGTGCGGCACGAAACGGGTTGAGCAGATCCCGCAAGAAATCGGCCTGCGCCTGCTGTTCAGACAGCACAATACGCAAACTGCTGGCCCGCGCCTCGCGCGCAAGCTGCAAATCAAAAATGGTGTCGGCCGAAATGCGCAGACCACCGGAATAATCGTCGTTGCTGACCTTGCCTTGAACGATGATGAGCTGGTCTTCTTTGAGCCGGTTGCGGTGCTGCTCATACAGCTCGTTGAAAATGGCAATTTCCACCTGGGCGGAACCGTCATCCAGCGTGGCGTACACCATTTTCCCGCGTCGTGTCATTTTAGGGCGCACGGCCGCCAGAACACCGGCAAACCACTGCAGGCCGCGCGCCGGCTGCAGACGTGCCAGCGGCGACGGGGCGAATCGCCGGACTTCATCGCGCCAGGCGTCGAACAGGTGGCCGCTGAAGTAAAAACCCAGAGCCGCCTTTTCTTCGGTCAGGCGGGTTTGCAGATCCCACGGGGCAACCTTGGCCAGCTCGCCTTCCACAATGGCATCGGCGTCGTCGTCGAACAATGACACCTGATTGGCACTGCGCTCGGTTTGTTCCGCCGCCTCGATGGCATTGCCTACCGTCGCCAGCAAAGCAGCGCGGTTTTCTTCGATGGTGTCGAACGCGCCGGCTCGAATCAAGGCTTCGATCGTGCGACGGTTCACCGTATGCCGATCAACCCGGCGACAAAAGTCGAACAGGCTGGTAAAGGGCCCTGCGGCTTCGCGGGCACGGATGATTTCTTCAACCGCCCCCTGGCCTGTTCCTTTGACGGCTCCCAACCCATAGCGCAAGGTTCGCGGCGGCTGCCCTTTTTCAGACCAGGCATCGCGCACCGGCTCAAAACGGTAGGGCGATGCGTTCACGTCGGGCGGCAGCACCTGCACGCCATTGGCCAGGCAATCTTTCCAGAACACCTGAACCTTGTCGGTGTCATCCATATCGGACGACAACGTTGCCGCCAGAAATTCGGCCGGGTGATACGCCTTCAACCAGGCGGTGTGATAGGCAATCAATGCATAGGCGGCGGAGTGACTTTTGTTGAAGCCGTACCCGGCAAACTTTTCCATCAGGTCGAACAACTTGACCGCAAGATCGGCGTCGTACCCTTTTTCGACAGCCCCCTTCTGGAAGATCTCGCGGTGCTTGGCCATTTCTTCGGGTTTTTTCTTGCCCATGGCCCGGCGCAGCAAGTCGGCGCCGCCCAGCGTATAGCCGCCGATAATCTGCGAGATCAGCATCACCTGTTCCTGATACACGATCACGCCGTACGTGCTCTTCAGAACGGGTTCCAGGTCTTTGTGGAAGTAGTCCACCTCGGCACGGCCATGCTTGCGATTGACGAAGTCAACCACCATGCCCGACTCCAGAGGCCCCGGGCGATACAGCGCCAGCATGGCGATTACGTCTTCAAAGGTATTGGGCCGCAAGCTCTTGAGCAGCTCCTTCATGCCTCGCGATTCCAGCTGGAATACGGCTGTGGTGTTGCCCTCGCTCAGCAGCTTGTAGGCCTGGGGATCGTCCAGCGGCAATGCCATCAGATCGAAATTACGCTGGGTTTCGTTGAACTGGCGTACATAGCGCACGGCCCAGTCCAGAATCGTCAGGTTGCGCAAACCCAGAAAGTCGAACTTCACCAGGCCGGCCGCCTCGACGTCGTCTTTGTCGAACTGCGACACGGCATTGGTATCGGTGCCGGGCTGACAGTACAGCGGGCAGAAATCCGTCAGTTTGCCCGGCGCGATCAGCACACCACCGGCATGCATGCCGATGTTACGAGTCAGTCCCTCAAGCGGCTTGGCCAGATTCACAAGTGCCTTGACCTCTTCGTCGGACTCATAACGCTCGCGAAACGCCGGCTCGTCTTCGAGCGCCCGGTCGAGTGTCCAGGGATCGGCAGGATTAAAGGGAATCAGCTTGGAAAGCCCGTCGCACAGCGAATACGGCATTTCCAGCACCCGGCCCACATCGCGCACCACGGCCTTCGCACCCAGGGTGCCGAACGTGGCAATCTGGCTGACCGCTTCCTTGCCGTACTTCTGCTTGACGTAATCGATCACCCTTTCGCGGTTGTCCTGGCAAAAATCGATATCGAAGTCGGGCATCGATACCCGCTCCGGGTTCAGGAAACGCTCGAACAGCAAGTCGTAACGTATGGGATCCAGATCGGTAATGCCCAGCGAATAGGCCACCAGCGAGCCGGCACCCGATCCGCGCCCCGGCCCCACCGGCACACCGTTGTTCTTCCCCCAGTTGATGAAGTCGGCCACAATCAGGAAGTAGCCGGGAAAGCCCATATCAACGATGATCTTGCATTCCCATTTCAACCGCTCCTGGTATTCCGGGTAGCGCGCGTTACGCTCCTGCTCGTCGGGATAAAGCTGCTGCATGCGCACCGCCAGACCTTCATGGGCAAGCTGCACCATATAGTCGTCCAGCGTTATGCCGTCGGGTGTAGGGAAATTGGGCAGGCGCGCCTTGCCCAGTTCCAGCGTAAGGTTGCAGCGCTTGGCAATTTCGACCGAATTGGCCAGTGCCGACGGAACATCGGCGAAACGCTCGGCCATTTCCTGCGAGCTTAAAAAATACTGTTCCTCGGTGAAACGCCGTACCCGCCGGGCATTGCCCAGCTGCTCGCCTTCGGCGATACACACACGCGCCTCGTGGGCACGGAAGTCGGAACGGTCGATGAACTGCACCGGATGCGTTGCCACTACGGGTAACTGCAAGCTGCCGGCGAGTCGCAAGGCAGCCTGCACATAAGCTTCGTCGCCGTCGTGGCCGGCGCGCTGCAGCTCGATGTAATAGCTGCCCGGAAACGCGTTCGCCCAGGACTGGGCCAGCTGCCGCGCTACATCGTCACGGCCGGCCACAAGGGCCTGCCCTACATCGCCGGCCCGTCCGCCGGAAAGCACGATCAGCCCCTGCGCCGCCTGAACCCAGGATGCTTTGACCTCGGCACGGCCGCGGTACTGATTGTCCAGCCAGGACCGGGTGAGCAGATCACACAACGCCAGATAACCGGCGTGATTGCGCGCCAGCAACAGCAGGCGATGCGGCTTGTCCCTGTCGCTCTCGTTCTCCAGCCAGACATCGGCCCCCGCAATGGGCTTGACACCTGCCGAGCGCGCTGCCTTGTAAAACTTGATCAAACCGAACAGGTTGCCCAGATCGGTCAACGCTACCGCGGGCTGCCCGAACTGCGCCGCCCTTTTCACAATCGGCGGAATGCGGGCAATACCATCCACCACGGAAAACTCCGAATGGACACGAAGATGGACAAAAGTAGGCATAGTAGCAACAGAACTCATAAAAGCATTGTAGCCAACGCATCCAGAATTTGGGGTCAGAGCAAAATCGGGGTCAGAGTAAATTTTTGCTCTGACCCCGATTTTGCTCTGACCCCGATCCGGTCGCCGGGCGGCTATCGCTGCATGGCGGCCCAGGTTTTTTCTAGGCGTTTTACGGAGACGGGCATGGGGGTGCGCAGTTCCTGGGCGAACAAGGCAACGCGCAGTTCTTCGAGCAGCCACCGGAAGTCGTCGAGCTGGCGGTCGGGTGCTCCTTTCAGGGCGGCACGCGCCCGTTGGTAGTTCACCAGCAAGGGGGCCATGTCGGCCATCAGGCGCGCGTCGCGTGGCGGATCGGCGCGCAGTTTGTCGATACGCACCAGCGCACCTTTCAGATACCGCGGGAAGTGCTTTAGCTGGGCATAAGGCGTATCGCGCAAAAACCATCGCCCGATCAGCTCGGAAACCTGTTTCTGCATGTCGGCGTACGCAGGCAAATGTGGCTTGGCCTGGGGCAGCTTCTTTTGCAAGGCCGAAAATTCGGCAAGAATCTGCCCGGCCAGGCGTGCCACTTCCTGGGCAAGCAAACCCAGGCGGCCCCGCCCTTCTTCCCGCCGGGCGGAAAACTCGCCGGCGGTCGACGGCCAGGGATCGGCCAGACACGCCAGATCGATCGCCTTGTCAATGATCTGGTCGCGCAAGTCTTCCAGCGAACCCAAACTGATGTAGAGCATGCCCATGCGGGTCAGGTCGGGCAGGTTTTTCTCCAGAAACTTCACCTGTTCACGCAGCCCAAGGCGAAACAGCCGCCGCAACCCTGCCGCGTGGTGCTCCCGCGCCTGAACCGGATCGTCAAAAACATCAAGATCGCAGTGCGTTTGTTTGTCCACAAGCGCCGGGTAGCCGATGAACGACTCGCCCTTGCGCCGTATCTCCAGCAGTTCGGGCAATTCTCCGAAGCTCCAGTCGGTAAGCCCCTCGTTCGCAAGCGCCTGCGCCACCTGCTCGTCGCGTGCCGCCACTTTCTGGAAGGACGCCTGCGCCTGCCGGCCATGTTCCGCCTTCAGTTGATCAAGGTTGCGTCCACCCGACAGCATCCGGCCATGCTCATCCACCACCTTGAAGTTCATGAATAAATGCGGCGGCAGGGTTTCCTGCTTGAAATCATTGCGCTGCGGTCGAACCTTTACTTGCCGGGCCATGTCGGCGCTAATGGCCTCCAGCAGGCTCATTGACGGATCACTGGCCGAATCGAACCAGCGCTCCACGAAACCGGCCGCATACTCGGGCAGTGGCACACAGTGACGGCGAATTTTCTGGGGCAGCGATTTCAACAGCGCCAGCACCTTCTCTTTCAACATGCCCGGAACCAGCCACTCGCAGCGTTCCGTATCCAGCTGGTTCAAGGCATACAGCGGCACAGTCAGCGTGACACCGTCTTTCACCGATCCGGGTTCGAAATGGTAATCAACCGGCATGGCGACACCGTGCCATTGCACCTGACGCGGAAATACGTCAGTCGTGATGCCCGCGGCATCGTGCCGCATCAGGGCGTCACGCGTCAGCACCAGCTTGTCGGCTTCGGCCTTGCTTAGCCGCTTGTACCAGCGTTCCAAAGACGCCGCCTGGCAGATATCCGAGGGGATATGCTGGTCGTAGAACGCATAAATAAGGGCGTCGTCGACCAGAATATCCGGACGGCGCGTCTGGTGCTCCAGCTTCTCGATCGACGCAATAAGGCGGGCATTCTGTTTCAGAAACGGCAGATCGACGGCGATCTCGCCGGTCACCAGCGCCTCGCGGATAAAGATTTCACGGGCCTGCACCGGATCGATCTTGCCGAAATGCACACGACGCCCGTTGTAGATCGGCAGCCCGTACAGCGTGCCTCGTTCGTTGGCCACCACCTGGCCGCTTTTCTTTTCCCAGCGAGGGTCTGACCATACCTTGCGCAGCAGATGGGCCCCCGCCCGCTCGATCCACACCGGATCAACCTTGGCAACGCAACGGGCGAAAAGACGGGTGGTCTCGACCAGCTCGGCCGCCACAATCCACCGGCCGGCTTTCTTTACCAGACGCGACCCCGGATGAATGACGAAACGGATATCCCGCGCCCCCAGGTAGGCGCCGGTGTCCTCGGACTTCAGGCCGACATTGCCCAGCAGCCCCGACAACAATGCCATGTGCAGCTGCTCGTAGGTCGCCTCCAGCGTATTGACACGCCAGCCTTGCTCGCCCACCAGCGCCGCCAGCTGGCTGTGTATGTCGTGCCACTCGCGCAATCGCAACGGTGACAAAAAATTCTGCCGCAGCAATGCCACCAGCTTGCGTTGCGAGGCCTTGTGCTGCACCTGCTCGTGATACCACTGCCAAAGCTTCAGGTAGGCCATGAATTCGGATTTATCGTCGGAAAACTTGGCGTGCGCCCGTTCCGATGCCTCGCGCTCCTGCATGGGCCGGTCACGCGGGTCTTGCACCGACAAGGCCGAGGCAATGATCAGCATTTCCTGCAGGCATTGCTGATCCCGGGCCGCCAGTATCATGCGGGCCAATCGCGGGTCGATAGGCAGTCGTGCCAGTGCGCGCCCTGTTTCGGTCAAACGCAGTTCGTCGTCGATCGCACCCAGTTCCTGCAGCATATGGTAGCCGTCGGCAATCGCACGTTTTGACGGCGCATCCACAAACGGAAACTGTTCAATATCATCGAGCCTCAACGCCTTCATGCGCAAAATCACCGATGCCAGCGAGGAACGCAGCACCTCGGGATCGGTGAACGCCGAACGGCGTTTGAAATCGAGCTCGTCGTAAAGGCGAACGCATACGCCCGGGCCGATACGCCCGCAGCGACCGGCCCGCTGGTTTGCCGATGCCTGGCTGATAGGCTCGATACGCAACTGCTCAACCTTGTTGCGCAAGGAATAGCGCTTCACACGAGCCAGACCACTGTCCACCACGTACCGGATACCCGGCACGGTCAGCGACGTTTCGGCCACGTTGGTGGCCAGCACAATACGCCGCTGACTGGTCTGGGGCTTGAAAATCTGCTCCTGTTCCGCCTGCGACAGCCGCGCGTACAACGGCAAAATCTCGCTGCCCGGCGGGTGATGCTTGCGCAACGCCTCGGCCGCCTCGCGGATCTCACGCTCACCGGGTAAAAAAACCAGTACGTCACCGGGACCGTGGCGCGCGCACTCGTCCACCCCCTCAACCACCGCGTCGATCAGATCGCGCTCTTCATCGCGCGAGGATCGTTTGTCGTCGTCGGGCGACGCATCGTCCGGAACGTGTACCGGGCGATAGATGATCTCGACCGGATACAGGCGGCCCGTCACTTCAATAACGGGCGCCGGTTTACCGGCAACCCGAAAATGCTGCGCAAAGCGGTCGGCGTCAATGGTGGCCGACGTGATGATCAGTTTCAGATCAGGGCGCCGGGGCAGCAGCTGCAGCAGGAAGCCCAGCAGGAAATCGATATTCAGACTGCGCTCGTGCGCCTCGTCGATTATGATCGTGTCGTAGCGGCGCAACAACGGATCGCGCTGGGACTCCGCC
The DNA here is from genome assembly GCA_050252075.1 of Burkholderiaceae bacterium. Lineage (GTDB taxonomy): Bacteria > Pseudomonadota > Gammaproteobacteria > Burkholderiales > Burkholderiaceae_B > JAAYGT01. The sequence goes on from JBFWLP010000047.1 coordinate 18,860, forward strand.
AGCAAAATACCGTCGGTCATGAGCTTGATTGCCGTGGACGCCGAGCTTTTATCGTTGAACCGGATCTGGTAACCCACCCAGTCACCGATCTCGGTCTCCAGCTCCTGCGCGATGCGTTTGGCCACCGATGTCGCCGCCAGGCGGCGCGGCTGGGTATGGCCGATCATGGCGCTGCGGCCACGCCCAAGCTCCAGGCAAATTTTGGGCAGCTGGGTGGTTTTCCCGGATCCTGTCTCGCCACAAACAATCACCACCTGGTGCTGCTGTATGGCCTGGGCAATTACAGCGCGCCGCTCGCTCACCGGCAGGTCATCGGGATAACGGATGGCCGGAAGCGGCCGGTCGATATCGCGCCCGGCCAAAGGCTGCCCGCGCCCTTTATTCCGTGAAGTGTGCTGGTTTTCCGACAATTTGCGTGTTGGGTGCATGAAAGCTCTTCGGTTGAAATACAGCATCATTATAATTTTGTGTTGATGCATACTTTTTTGTAGGACACACACCGCACCATGACACCCAACGTCAACGAAACCGATTCCACGCTTTCCGCACACGATGCCGCCGAATTTGCACCGGCACAGTTCGTGCGATGGTTTCGGGAAGTGGCCCCCTATGTTCACGGCTTCCGTGGAAAAACCTTCGTGGTGGCATTCGGCGGCGAGCTGGTGGGCGACGGCGCGCTGAACGCGCTGATCAACGACCTTTCCCTGCTTTCCGCACTTGGTGTGAAGCTGGTGCTGGTTCACGGCTCGCGCCCGCAAGTGAACGAGCAGCTGAAACTGAAAGGCTACGACCTGAGGTTTGGCCGTGGCATTGAGCCCACCACCGCACCTGCCCTGGAATGCGCCAAAGAGGCTGCCGGTGAAATTCGCCTGGACATCGAGGCCAGTTTCAGTCAGGGTTTGCCCAATACACCCATGTCGCACGCGCAGATTCGGGTCATTTCCGGCAACTTTGTCACGGCCCGTCCGGTGGGCGTCATCGACGGCATCGACCATTTGCATACCGGTGCCGTACGCAAGCTGGACACCGACGCCATTAAAACCATCATCAACCAGGGGGCCATTGTATTGCTGTCACCCCTGGGCTTTTCGCCCACCGGCGAGGCATTCAACCTGGCCATGGAAGACCTGGCAACCAGCGCCGCCATCGCCTTGCGTGCGGAAAAACTCATTTTTCTGACCCGCGACGGCACAGTGAACGATGAAACCGGCAATGTCGACACCGAACTGGCCCGCGAAGACGCCGACAAATTGCTGGCCTCGGGCACACTGGATGAGGACACGTCATTCTTTTTGTCTCATGCCTCACGTGCAGTAAAGCGCGGCGTGGCCCGTGCCCACCTGGTGCCCTACACGCTCGACGGCAGCATTCTGCTCGAAATCTTCACGCACGATGGTGTAGGCACCATGGTGGTTGAAGACACCCTGGAAGATCTGCGCGCCGCCACCATGGACGACGTGGGCGCCATCGTGCGCCTGATCGAGCCGCTTGAGGCCGATGGCACGCTGGTTCCACGCGGGCGGGCGGTTATCGAACGCGATGTCGAGAAATTCACCGTGCTTGAGCACGACGGCGTCATTTACGGCTGCGTGGCCGTCATTCCTTATCTGGAAGACAACATGGCGGAAATGGCCTGCCTGATCGTTCAGCCCGAATGGCAAGGCTCGGGCGAAGGTGAAATACTGCTGCGCCATGCCGAAGCCCGGGCAAGGGCCATGGGGGCAAGGCGGCTGTTCGTCCTGACAACCCGCACATCGCACTGGTTCATGAAGCGGGGGTTCGTACCCGGCGGTGTTCCCGATCTTCCCAAAGAACGCCAGGCCCAGTACAACCGGTCGCGCAACAGCCATATTTTCATCAAGCGCCTGTAACGCCTGTCACCGGCACGTTGCGAGTGAACGTTACAATACCCGGAAAACACCGGCTCAGCGCCGGCTTCCACCGCAATTTTCAAAAAGGTAGTCCCATGGCACGCATGGTCACTTGTGTAAAACTCAAACGCCAGGCCGAAGGCCTGGATTTCCCGCCCTACCCGGGTGAGCTGGGTACGCGTATATGGCAAAGCATTTCAAAAGAGGCATGGGCCTCGTGGATGGAAACGCAAACCCGTCTGGTCAACGAAAACCGGCTGAATCTTGCCGACCCGCGCGCGCGCAAATACCTGGCCGAGCAAATGGAAAAATTTCTGTTTGAAGACGCCGACGTCGAGGCGCACGGCTACGTGCCGCCCGCCCCTTAATCGTTGTTGGCGTCGTTGTTGGCGTCGTCCTCGGCGCCCTTGGGCAGCGGCTGCTCGCCGCGAGCCACGCGTTCCGTGTTTTTCAGGCCGGTGTGACGCACATCGTCGCCCAGAACCGTGTAGATAACCCGTTCGGCCATGTTTTTGGCATGGTCGCCGATGCGCTCCAGGGCCCGCGCAATAAAGATCAGATCAATCGATGTTGAAATGGTGCGCGGGTCTTCGATCATGTAGCTGATCAGCTGGCGTAGCGATGCTTTCCATTCTTTGTCGACTTCTTTGTCGGTGCGCACCACCTGGGCGGCCAGTATGGGATCGCGGCGTGCCAGCGCGTCGAGTGCCTGGTTCAGCATGCCGGCAACATAATTGGCCATGTGGCGCAGTTCCACCACCGGCTCAAAGCGGGTTTGGCCTTCGTGAAGACGGCGCGCCGTTTTTGCGATTTTCTCGGCCTCGTCGCCGCAGCGCTCCAGATCGGTAAGCATTTTTGCTACGGACAGCAAGGTGCGAAGGTCAACGGCCGCGGGCTGGTTGCGCGCAATGAGCAAGCTTACGCGATTGTCAATATCGACCTCGAACTCGTTCACCTGCTTCTCGCGCTCGCGCACCTGATCGACCAGATCAAGATCGCCGGAGATCAGCGCCTCGATACTGTCGCGGATCATGGATTCGACCAGGCCGCCCATCTGGAAAAACTGCGAACGTGCCGCTTCGAGGTCGGCATTGAACTGTTTGTTGGTGTGCTCGGTCATGGTGGCCTTCGGAAAGCAAAGAAGCAGGAAAAACGGGCTAACGGCGTAAGCTTACCCTGCCTATGTTACCGAATTATGACGTTTCTTTTTGAAGCGTGCGCACGCCATCCTGGCCGGACACCAGGGCCACATCGGCCCCGGCAATGGCAAAGAGCCCGCAGGTTACGACACCCGGAATGTTGTTGATCACGGCCTCAAGGGCAGCGGGGTCGGAAATAGACAAATCGCTCACATCCAGAATGCAGCCCCCGTTGTCCGTCACAAACCCCTGGCGCAGCACGGGCCGGCCGCCCAAGGCCTGAAGACGGCGCGCCACCGCCTGGCGGGCCATGGGAATGACCTCGATGGGTAAAGGAAAACCACCCAGCACCGGCACCACTTTGGACTCATCGACAATGCACACAAACCGGCGGGCGATCGACGCAACGATCTTTTCGCGCGTCAGCGCGCCACCGCCGCCCTTGATCATATTCAGGCCACCGTCGATCTCGTCGGCACCGTCAACGTAAACCGGAACCGACGCTACATCGTTAAGGTCAAGCACAGGAATGCCCAGTGCGGCCATGCGGGCCGAACTGCGCTCCGAGCTGGACACCGCGCCGCGAAACGCCGACTTGTGTTGCGCCAGGGCGTCTATGAACAAATCGGCGGTTGAACCCGTTCCCACACCAATAACATCGGCGGGTTTCAGCAAGGGCAAGACATACTGCACGGCAGCACGGGCAACGTTTTCTTTCAGTTCGTTTTGACTCAGCATTCCATGCTCCAGGCTCAGGCGAACAATGCGCCGTATTTCTTCTCGGAAAACCCCACACTGACCGCGTCCTGCCCGGTCACAAGCACCGGGCGGCGGACCAGTGCAGGGTACTCGGCAACGAGTGCCAGCCAGGCGTCTTGCGTATCGGGCTGCTTGCGCTGCTCGGGCAGATTGCGCCAGGTCATGGACGCCCGGTTCACCAGCTTTTCCCAGCCACCCAGCTGAGCGGCCCAATGCACCAGACGCTGAGGCGCCACGGGATGGTCCCGGTAATCAGTGAACGTGTACGCCACGCCATGGTCGTCCAGCCATTGCATGGCTTTCTTGCAGGTACTGCACTGGGTCAAGCCCAACAGCTCAGCAGTCATACGGATATCCTTAGGTTTTTTTGCGCCACTGCAGCCAGTTCACGACCAGCACGATCAGCGCCACCGCCACAATGAACAGGGTCGCCAGGGCATTGATTTCAGGTTTCAGGCCCAGCCGAACGCGCGAGAAAACCTCAAGCGGCAAGGTGGTATACCCCGGTCCGGAAAGAAACGATGCAATGACAACATCGTCGAGCGACAGCGTGAATGCCAGCAGCCAGGCCGCCGCCAGCGCCGGCGCGATAAGCGGCAGCGTGATCAGGAAAAAGACCTTGAGGGGCGGCGCGCCAAGATCCAGCGCGGCCTCTTCCAGCGAGCGGTCGAGGTCGCGGATACGCGACTGGATAATGACGGCCACATACGCCATGCAAAGCGTGACGTGCCCCACCCAGATAGTAAAGATGCCATTGCCGTCGGGCCATCCGATAAGCGAACTAAGCTCAACGAACATCAGCAATAACGATATGCCCAGCACCACTTCGGGAATGACCAGCGGCGCGCTGATCATTCCGATATACAGGGAAAATCCGCGAAACCGCCCCATTCTGGCCAGCACATAGCCGGCCCAGGTGCCGATCACCACGGCGGCGGTGGCCGTCAGTGCCGCAATAATGAGCGACAGCCGCGCCGCGCCAAGCAATGCCTGATCGTTGAACAGCTCGCCGTACCACTTCAACGAAAAACCCGACCACGACGTCATCATGGCCGATTCGTTGAACGAAAAGACCATGAGCGAAAGGATGGGCACGTAAAGAAAGGCGTACCCCAGAAACAGCACGATCGCGCGCAAGGTGGCGTTGGGTCGCGTCATGCCCCACCCCCTTTGCGGCTTTGCTCATACTGATGCACCTGGTTGTACTGGAAAATAACCAGGGGAACCAGCAACAGCAGCACCATGATGCAGGTAACCGCCGCCGCCATGGGCCAGTCGGCATTATTGAAAAACTCGGTCCACATGACGCGTCCCATCATCAGGGTATCGGCGCCCCCAAGCATTTCGGGAATCACGTATTCGCCGACGGACGGTATGAATACCAGCATGGCACCGGCCACCACGCCGGGCATGGTCAAGGGCAGTGTTACACGGGCAAACGCCGTCCAGGGGCGCGCACCCAGGTCGTAAGCCGCCTCTAGCAGGCGAACGTCGAGCTTGACCAGGTTGGCATACAGCGGAAGAATGAAAAACGGCAAATAGGCATAGACCAGGCCGATATAAACCGCCAGGTCCGTGCGATAAATTTCCAGCGGTGTATCA
>JBFWLP010000048.1:0-23805 GCA_050252075.1 Burkholderiaceae bacterium
GCACACGCTGGGTTTGCTGGCCCGGCTCAATGGTGTGCTGGTGTCCACACTGGGTGCCGCCGAGGCGGGCCTTTTGCTGGTGCTGCTGGTGCTGGCGGCGCTGCCGGCATTCACCGTTCCGCGCCTGCTGGCCACGTTTGCCGATGTGCCCCCCGCCTATTTCGGGTCGCTGACGCAGCGGCTCATTGCCTTTTCTGCAGGCCTGCAACGCTACGGTCCGGCCGCACTGGTTGCAGGCGCGGCGGCGCTGGGCTGGGTGGTGTGGTCGCTGCCCAATTACACCGGGCCGCTGCGTTCCCGGCTGGATCGCTATGCCGTGTGGCAGCTGTACCGTCAGGTGCATGCGCTTCGGCTGTTGTCCATGCTGGTCATTTTTCTTGGGGCGGGCGGGCGCGATGCCGTTCAGTTGCGTCCGGCGCTGGTCCTGCAACGCTTCGGAATGTCGGCCTGGACCGTAGACAAACTGCACCGGATGATCCGTCGTCTGGATGCGGGCGTCTCCGGGGTGGACACCTTTGATGTGGGCCTGCTGGATCCGTCGCTTTACTGGCTGATGCACGACTGGGTGGCGGCCCGGGGGCTCACGCACGGCGTGATGGCAACGGTGGAACGCCTGCAGCAGCAATTGCCGGTTGTGCTCGCACGCAAAGTCCAGTGCGTGCGCTGGGGCGTGCTGATCGCGTGCGTTGCCCTGATGCTGGGGTTGGCCCTTTGGCATTACGCCGTCATCGATGAGCTGCGGCGCTCATTGCTCATGTTTCACGCCACCCGGCCCGGATAGTCCGTCCGGTGCCGGCGCTCGCGCGGGCGCTATCGGGCTGTTTTTCTTTCGTGTGGGCATCCCGCCCGTTATCAAGGAGCTGTTATGTTATCCCTTCAAAGAAACCATCGCTTGTCACGGTCTGCCCGCCAGCAAGGATTTTCACTGATCGAGATCTCGATCGTGACGGCCATCGTCCTGTTGCTGGCGATCGTGGCCATTCCATCCATTGGCAGCTATCTGGTGGAAAACAAGGTGCCCAAGGTTGGCGAAGAACTGGCCCGTTTCGTGGTGCAGACCAAGGTGAATGCGTCGGCAGGGGGCGCCACGCCCTACAGCGGTATCGGTACCGAAAATCTGGCCAACATGGTCGGCCAGTCGGGCGTGTTCTCGGTGTCCGGCTCGGGGGCCGGTACGGCCGTCAAGCACGGGCTGGGCACCGACGGCGCCGTCACGGTGGCCGAGACAGGCTCGGGTGCCGGATTCAGCATTACCTTGTCGAACGTGAACAATGCCGCGTGTCCGGGCATTGCCTCGGTGATGCAGCGTGTGGCCGATACCATGTCAGTCTCGCCCGATGCGGGTGCGGCGGTCACACTCAAAGACTCCACCGTCACCTATAACGCCTTGTCCGCCGAAGCCAGTTGCGCCAAGGGTGATGTGAACAGCTTTGTTTTCAGCATCGGCTGATGAGGCCCGCTGCCGATCGCGGCTCCCAGGGCGGATTCGCCCTGCTGGAGCTGATGCTGGCCCTGGCCATTGCGTTGCTGGCCGTGGTGTGGGGCAGCCATGTGTGGCTGGTGCAGGCCGATGCCGCGCGCGTGCAAGGGCACGCGGCCTGGATGCTTACCTTGCGCGGCGCCTTGCAGTCGTGGCTGGCCCGCCATGAACAAACGATTGCCACGGCCGCCGATGCCGGTGCGCTGGCGGCGCAGGGCTATCTGTCGTGGGAATCGCCCACCTTGCAGGAACTGGCGGCCAACGGTCTGGTCACGCCGGGGTTTTCACTGGCGGCACCGCAAGACGGTGTAGTGATACGTGCGCTGCGCCACGGGGTGTGTCCCTCGCCCGAATGCCGGGTCGATGTGCTGGCTTACGGCGTGACCCCGTACCGGCATTCCAGCGGCGCCGCCCACGAGGGCCGGCTGGCCCAGTGGCTGGGCGCCATGCAGGGCTGGGGCGCGGCCGTTACGCCTTTTGCCGCCGATCGTGTGCGCGGGCCGGTGGTGGACTATCCGAACCCGCCGTGGGGCGGGGTGCCGCTGCCGGCGGGTACGGTGGTGGGTGTGGTGACCAGCCAGCAGCTGGCCTCGCACGACTTCCTGCGTGTTCGCGACAGCCGCAACCCTATGTTCCAGGGTGACGCCACCGTAAGCGGCCAGGTGCAGGTGCAGTCCGATCTGCAGGTGGACGGGTATTTCCGCGTGACGCGGCAGGAAATGGCCAAGACCGCCTGTACCCGATCCGGTGACATGGCGCGCGACGCCCAGGGGGCTTTGCTGGGCTGCGAAGGCACGACCTGGCGCAAGGTGTCGCGCGGCGGGCACGGCGGGTTCTCGCTGAACCAGTTATACGGGTGCTACACGCGTGCCGGCATGTCAACCGAAAACCCGGTTACCCGGGCATGTTCCTGCCCGTCGGACACCACGCCGGTGCAGGTGTCCGACAGCGGGCCGCAAACCTTTCCCGAGGGCCGGACACTGGGTTATCTGTGTGTGGGCTAGGGTTGCCACGACGCAATGGCGGTACGTTCGGCGTTGGTGATCCGGGTAAGGTTCGCCAGGGGCATGTAGCCGCTGGCAACCGATTTCTTGACGGCGTCGGCGTGTTGCCGCAACTGCTCGGTGGTGTCGAGCGCAATGCCCAGCGGCGGGGCGCTGAAACCGGGCTGGGTGGGCCGGGCCGCGTGGCATTGAATGCAGCGCGCCTGCACGATGGTGTGAATTTGCGCCGTGTCGGGAACGCCCCGGCCGCTTGTGGCGGGTACGGAAGCCGGCGCGGCCAGCCACGCGGCGCCGGCCAGCAGCACCACACCGGCCACCGGGTAGCGCCACTGGTTCCGGCCGCTGTGCCGCAGCACGAAATACTGCCGGATCAGAGCCCCGGCAAAGATGAACAGGCTCATGATCAGCCAGGCGTGGGGGCTGCTGTAGGTGAACGCATAGTGGTTGCTGATCATCAGCAGCACCACGGGCAATGTGAAATAGGTGTTGTGTACCGAGCGTTGTTTGCCGCGTTTGCCGTCCAGGGGGTTGGCGGCCCGGCCGGCTTTCAGGGCGGCCACCATGCGCCGCTGGCCGGGGATGATCCAGAAAAACACATTGGCCGACATGCAGGTGGCCATGACCGCGCCGGTCAGCAGGAACGCTGCCCGGCCCTGGAACAGCTGGGTGCTCAGCCAGGCGACCAGCACCATCATGATGCCCACGGCCACGCTCAGCAGGCCGTCGCGTTCCATGGTGGGGCTAATGCGCCGGCACAGCTGGTCGTACACCACCCAGCCCGTCGCCAGAAAGCCGGTGGCCAGCAGGCCGGCCTGCCATCCTTGCAGCGAGGCCACCCAGGGCCACGGGCTGCCCGGATTCACCAGATACAGGTCGGCATGAAACAGATACAAGGTGGCGAACAGGGCGAAGCCCGAAAGCCAGGTGGTATAGGCTTTCCAGAACGACCAATGCAGGTCGTCGGGCAATTCGGCCGGATTCGTCAGGTATTTCTGGTTGTGGTAGAAGCCCCCCCCGTGCACGGCCCACATTTCCCCGAACACGCCGCGCTGCTTGCCTTCGGCCGACTGCGGGGGTTTCAGGCTGTTATCGAGCATGACGAAATAAATGGATTCACCGATCCAGGCGATGGCGGCAATCACGTGCAGCCACCGCAGCAGCAGGTTGCCGTAGTCCAACAGGAAATCGGCCATCAGCTTCCCCGGTAGGTGGACCACGACCACGGTGTCACCAGCAGCGGCACATGGTAGTTTTCGGCGGGGTTGGCGATGCCGAAGCGCAGCGTGACCACATCGACGAAACGCGGGTCGGGCAGGGGAACGTTGCATCGGGCGAAGTAATCGCCCGCATGGAACACCAGTTCGTATGTGCCTTTTTCCAGCGCCGGTCCTTCCAGAAGCGGCGCATCGCAGCGCCCGTCGGCATTGGTTTCGGTGTGACGCAGCAAAAGCCGTTCGTTGTCCTGCACGCTGAACAGTTCAATGCGTACACCGGCTGCAGGCGTGCCTTGCCGGGTATCGAGGACATGCGTGGAAAGTTTACCCATGGCCGTGCGCTCCTGAGAGGGTGCAAAAAATTGTTGACAATTTATGTTGACGATTTTCACGGGCAGGCCAATAATTGTCAAGACGCCATTGTTTCACCGGCGCCTTTTCCTGTCATCCGTGTCTGCCCAGGTTGCCTTATGCTGCAGTTGCCCACATCCCATGCCTGCCCCCCGGAAGCACCGCCGGTATCGGCGCTGCTCGAATGCGCCGAGCCGCGCACCGATGTCGACCGCGTGTATAACCAGATCTTCGATGCCGTCATGGATCGCCGGTTGCTGCCCGGCGCCAAACTGACTGAATCGGCCCTGTGCAGCATCTTTTCCTGTTCGCGGGCCACGGTGCGCGGCGCGCTGGCCGAACTGGCCCACAACCACATCGTCACCATCGAGCCGAACCGCGGCGCGTTTGTGGCGCGCCCCGGCCCCAAGGAAATGCAAGATGTCTTCGACATGCGCCGGGCCATCGAGAACATAGTGATCGACCGCCTGCTGCAGCTGCCCGACCTGCCGCAACGGCTGGAACCCCTGTACGCCATGGTGGCCCAGGAACAGGCGGCCTTCGGGCGTGGTGACCGCATCAGCTGGATCCGGCTGTCGAACGCGTTTCACGTGCGCCTGGCCGCCCTGGTGAACAACGATGTGCTGAACGAAATGATGCACAGCCTGTGCGCCCGCACCACCATCATCATTGCCCAGCAAGACGCCCCGGCCGACAGCACCTGTTCGTACCAGGAACACAAACACATTCTGGATCAGCTGTGCACCGGCGACCGCGACGGTGTCCGCCATGCCATGCACCATCACCTGCGCGACTGTGAACAGCGCATTCATGAGCCTGCCGGCCCGGCCGCCGACCCCTGGGCGGCCTTTGCCATCCAACCCCTTCGACCTTAAGGAACCTGAAACCATGCAACCCTATCCGCGCGACATGGTGGGCTACGGCGCTTCTCCTCCGAATGCCAATTGGCCGGGAAAAGCACGTATCGCCCTGCAATTTGTTCTCAACTACGAAGAAGGCGGGGAAAACTGCGTGCTGCACGGCGATTCGGGGTCAGAGCAGTTTTTATCGGAAATCATCGGTGCCGCCGCCTATCCCGACCGCCATTTGTCCATGGAGTCCATTTACGAATACGGTTCGCGGGCCGGGGTCTGGCGGGTGCTGCGCGAGTTCGGGCGGCGTGATCTGCCGCTCACCGTTTTTGCCGTCGGCATGGCGCTGGAACGCAACCCGCAGGTGGCGCGGGCGTTTGTCGACGGCGGCCATGAAATCGCCTGCCACGGCTATCGCTGGATCCACTATCAGTCGGTTCCCGAAGCCGTCGAGCGCGAGCATTGCGCCCGCTGCGTGCAGGTCATCACCGAACTGACCGGCCGCCATCCCGACGGCTGGTACACCGGGCGCGACAGCCCCAACACGCGTCGCATCGTGCTGGAACAAGGCGGGTTTTTGTACGACTCCGACTACTACGGCGACGACTTGCCTTTCTGGACGCAGGTCACCTTGTCCGACGGCACCGTCAAGCCGCACCTGATCGTGCCGTACACCCTGGACACCAACGACATGCGCTTTGCCACGGCGCAGGGTTTCAATACCGGCGACCAGTTCTTTGCCTACCTGAAAGACGCCTTCGACGTTTTGTACGCCGAAGGCGACACCGCCCCCAAAATGCTGTCGATAGGCTTGCATTGCCGCCTGATCGGCCGGCCGGGGCGCTTTGCCGCCTTGCAGCGCTTTCTGGATTACGTGCAGCAGCACGACCGCGTCTGGGTGGCGCGCCGGGCCGACATTGCCCGGCACTGGATCAGCCACCATCCCTTTACAGGAGCGGCTGCATGATTTCCCGCATTACGCTCGATGAACTGAACGCCATGCCGGCCGACGATTTCATTACCTGTCTGGGGGGTATTTTTGAACATTCCCCGTGGGTCGCCCGGCAGGTGCTCGATCGCCGCCCCTTTCCCAGCGTCGCCGCGCTGCATGAAGCCATGGTCGACCAGGTGCGGCGGGCGTCGGCACGCAGCCGGCTGGAACTGATCCGCGCCCACCCCGAGCTGGCGGGCAAGGCGGCCATACGCGGCGAACTTACGCACGAATCCACGCGCGAACAGGCCGGTGCCGGGCTCGACCAGTGCAGCCCCCAGGAATACGAGACCCTTACCGCGTTGAACCGCGATTACAACCAGAAGTTCGGTTTTCCCTTCATTCTGGCCGTGCGCGGCTACGACCGGGCGGGAATTATCGGACAGTTCAGGCGCCGCCTGGCTCTTGATCCCGAGCAAGAGCAACAGGAATGCCTTGAGCAAATTTACCGCATTGCCCTTTTCCGATTGAATGATTTACTACAGGAGTAGAACGTTATGGCCGCCTCATTGCCTTCGGGCACACTTGTTCATGCCGACCCGGTCACCTTGCCCGAGTTCGCCACACGGTATGTCAATCTGGCATCGGCCGACTTCGGCGCCAGGGTACTGTCGTGCACTGACGAATTTTTCGCCCCGGCCGACCGCATGCTGCAGGCCGGCGGCCCCGTGTTCATCGTCGACAAATTCGATGACCACGGCAAATGGATGGACGGCTGGGAAACACGGCGCAAGCGCACATCGGGTTTCGATACGGCCATCGTGAAGCTGGGCCTGCCCGGCGCAATCCGGGGGGTCGATATCGACACCAGCCATTTCACCGGGAACTTCCCGCCTGCGGCTTCGCTCGATGCCTGCTATTGCAACGGCGATCCCACCGATGCCACGGAATGGACGCCCCTGGTGGCGCCGTATTCGCTCAAGGGCAATGCCCACCATTTCATCGAATTGCCCGCCGGTACGGCCGCCTTTACCCATGTGCGCCTGCGTATTTATCCCGATGGCGGCGTGGCGCGCCTGCGCGTGTACGGGCAGCCGCGCTGCGACTGGAACGCCTTGCCGGCCGACGGTGTGTACGAGGTTTCGGCGCTGGCCGCGGGCGGTCGCGTGGTGGCCTACAACGATGCGCACTTCGGCGTGCCGTTCCGCCTGATCATGCCCGGTCGCGGCGTGAATATGGGCGACGGCTGGGAAACACGCCGCCGCCGCGATCCCGGCAACGACTGGTGTATCGTGGAACTGGGCCATGCGGCCATTGTCGAGAAAATCGAGGTCGACACGGCGCACTTCAAAGGCAACTATCCCGATCGCGTGTCCATCCAGGCCGCCTGTGTGGCCCACAGCACCGATCAGGCCCTGATCACCCAGGCCATGTTCTGGCCCGAGCTGCTGGGCGAGCAGAAAACGGAAATGGACAAGCAGCACTACTTTGCGCGCGACGTGATCAACGATCTGGGTGCGGTCACCCACGTCAAGCTGAACATGTTCCCCGACGGCGGCATCAGCCGCCTGCGCATCTGGGGGCGTCTGGCACGCGGAGCATCGTCATGATCCCGCTGCTACTGGAACCCTTGACGCCGCAAGCCTTTGCCCCGTTCGGCGATGTCATTCAGCGGCAAGGCAACGACAGCTTCCCGATCAACCAGGGCAGCACACAGCGCTACCACGACCTGGGCAGCATCCAGGTGGCGGGGCAGGGCGGGCGTGCCGCCATCAGCGTAGCGGTGGGCGACGCCTTCGCGTTTCCCATCACCATTCGCCTGCTGGAAAGGCATCCGCTGGGCAGCCAGGCCTGGCTGCCGTGGAACCGCCTGCCCTACGTGGTGGTGGTGGCGCCCAACGGTGCCGACGACACGCCCGACGAAACGCAGCTGCGCGCCTTTCTGGCCCAGGGCGACCAGGGGGTGAATTACCACGCGGGCACCTGGCACCATCCCTTGTTGTCGCTGCACGACGGCAGCGAGTTCATCGTGGTCGACCGCCTAGGTAACGAACCTAATTGCGACGAAAGAAATTTGCAGCGAACCTATAGCATTCAGGGGGCGGACACCATTCAGCCCACACCTTAGTTGCGCACACCGCAGCGGCATCACCCCGGAGACAGGCATGGAAACCAGAAGCACCGTTCGGTTTTATGTGAACGGCAAACGGCACGACGTGGCACCCGCGTCGGCAACCCAAACCGTGTTGCAGTATCTGCGCGAGCAGGTGCATCTGAACGGTACCAAGGAAGGGTGCGCCGAAGGTGATTGCGGGGCGTGCACCATCATGCAGGCCGAACTCGACGCCCGCAACCAGGTGCAGTACCGGGCGATCAACGCCTGTATCCGCTTTCTGCCCACGCTCGACGGCCGTGCCATCTGGACCGTGGAAGGGGTGGCCCCGTCGCCCGGGCGCCTGCACCCGGTGCAACAGGCCATGGTTGATCACCACGGCTCCCAGTGCGGCTTTTGCACGCCGGGTTTCGTCATGTCGCTGTACACCTTGTACCGTCAGGGGCAGTGCGCTCCGTCGCGCGACCAGGTGCTCGACACGCTGTCGGGCAACCTGTGCCGCTGCACCGGCTACCGTCCCATCATCGATGCGGCCATGAACATGGGGGCCTACCCCGTGGTGCAGAACGACGACGCGGCGGTGCACGCCCTGTTGCAGGGGCTGCGCGACCAGGCCGGGCAGGAAGGCATGCTGGCCATCCGTGCCGGCGACCAGCAGTATTTTGCGCCGCGTTCGGCGAACGAGCTGGCCGGGCTGTACCAGCAGTTTCCCCAGGCCACGCTGCTGGCCGGCGGCACCGATGTCGGCCTGTGGGTCACCAAGCAATTGCAGGCCTTGCCCACGGTCATTTACGTGGGCGACGCGGCCGACCTGAACCACATCGCCGTGCAAGACGGCCATCTGGTCGTTGCCGCCGGTGTGCTGCTCAACGACGCCTTTCAGGCCCTGGCGCAGCACTATCCGCAAGCCACCGAACTCTGGAAGCGGTTTGCCTCGATGCCCATACGCAATTCGGGCACCCTGGTGGGCAATATCGCCAACGGTTCACCCATCGGCGACGGCGCGCCGTTTCTCATCGCCCTGGGCGCCCAGGTGGTGTTGCGCAAAGGGCAGGCCCGGCGCACCCTGCCGCTCGACGACCTGTACCTTGATTACCGCAAACAGAACCGCGAACCGGGCGAGTTCGTCGAGTCGCTGCGCATCCCCCTGCTCGATAACCGCCACCGGCTGGCCACCTACAAAGTATCCAAGCGCATCGACCAGGATATCTCGGCCGTCTGCGGGGCCTATGCCGTCCAGATCCACAACGCCACCGTGCAGCACTGCCGCATTGCCTACGGGGGCATGGCCGCCACCACCCGCCGGGCCGTGCATGCCGAGCAGGCGCTCATCGGCCAACCCTGGAACGAACAGACCGTGCGTCTTGCCATGCAGGCGCTGCAGAACGACTACCAGCCGCTCACCGACATGCGGGCCGGCGCTTCCTACCGTTTGACGGTGGCGCAAAACCTGCTGCTGCGGTTTTATCTGGAATCTGCCTGCCAGGGGGCCACACGGGTGCACGAGGTTCACCATGAATAAACCGTACGACACCGTCGGCCAATCCCTGGCTCACGAAAGCGCCGCCTTGCATGTGGCGGGCAGTGCCTTGTACGCCGACGACATCCCCGAGCGGGCCGGCACCTTGCATGCCGCCTTCGGGCTGGCGGCCAAGGCGCATGCACGCATCGTGTCCATGAATCTCGACCCCGTGCGCCAGGCGCCGGGCGTGGTGGCCGTAATCACGCTGAACGACGTGCCCGGCCACACCTATGTGGGGTCTTTCGTCGCCGACGAACCGGTCTTCGCCGACGGGGTCACCCAGTATGTGGGCCAGCCGCTGTTCGCGGTGGCCGCGCGCACCCATCAGCAGGCCCGGGCGGCCGCACGCCTGGCCCGGGTGCAGTATGAAGAACTGGATCCTGTGCTCACCATCGAGCAAGGCGTGGCCCGCCGGCAGTGGGTGTTGCCGCCGGTGCGTCTTGCGCGCGGCAACGTTGAACAGGTGTTCAGCCAGGCCCCTTACCGGCACTCCGGCATTATCGAATGCGGCGGCCAGGAGCAGTTCTACCTGGAAGGGCAGATCGCCTACGCGCTGCCGGGTGAAAACAGCGAAATGCATGTTATCTGCTCCACCCAGCATCCCTCGGAAATGCAGCTCATGGTGGCGCACGTGCTGAACCAGCCCGCCCACACCGTGAAGGTAGAGTGCCGCCGTATGGGCGGCGGCTTCGGCGGCAAGGAAAGCCAGTCATGGCCGGTGGCCACGGCCGCCGCCTTGCTGGCGCACGTTACCGCTTGCCCCGTGAAACTGCGCCTGGATCGCGACGACGATTTCCTGCTCACAGGAAAGCGCCACCATTTTCGCAGCACCTACACAGTGGCCTACGACGCGCAGGGCGGTATCCAGGCCGTGCAATTCCAGCACCAGGTGGGTTGCGGCTATTCGGCCGATCTCTCGGGCGCCGTGGCCGACCGCCAGGTATTCCACACCGACAACACCTACTATCTGGAAACCTTCGACATTGAATCGTTGCGGGTGAAAACCAACACCCAGTCCAACACCGCCTTTCGCGGCTTCGGCGCGCCCCAGGGCATTCTGGCCATTGAATATGTCATCGACGACATTGCCCGGCGCCTGCATCTCGACCCGCTCGACGTGCGCAAACGCAACTTCTACGGCACGTCCGACCGCAATATCACGCCTTACCGCATGAAAGTGGAAGACAACGTCATTCATGCGCTGGTCGACCAGCTGGAAACGTCCTCACGCTATCGCCAGCGCCGCCAGGCCATACAGGCCTTCAACAGCGCCAACCGGGTGCTGAAGAAAGGCCTGGCGCTGGTTCCCGTGAAGTTCGGCATTTCGTTTACCGCCACCCACCTGAACCAGGCCGGCGCCTTGCTGCATATTTATACCGACGGGTCGATCATCATCAACCACGGCGGTACCGAAATGGGGCAGGGCCTGAACACCAAGGTGGCCCAGGTGGTGGCCGAGGAACTGGGGGTGGATATTTCCCGGGTGCGCGTCAGCGCCGCCGATACGTCCAAGGTATCGAACACGTCGGCCACGGCGGCGTCGTCGGGCACCGACCTGAACGGCAAGGCGGCGCAAGACGCCGCCCGGCGCATCAAGTCGGCGCTGGTGGCCTATGCCGCCGACCACTACGGCTGCGACGAGTCCCAGGTGCGTTTTCATAACAGCCACGTGCACTGCGGCGATCATGCGCCGGTGCCGTTCACCACCTTCGTGCAGCAGGCCTACAACGCCCGCGTGCCGCTGTGGTCGTCCGGCTTTTACCGCACGCCAAAAATTCACTACGACCGCACCACGCTCACCGGCCGCCCCTTTTATTATTTCGTGTACTGCGCGGCCTGTGCCGAAGTGGTCATCGACACCCTCACCGGCGAGTCGCGCCTGCTGCGGGCCGACATTCTTTACGATGCCGGGCGGTCGCTGAACCCGGCAATCGATATCGGGCAGATCGAAGGCGGGTTCATACAGGGGGTGGGCTGGCTGACCAGCGAAGAGCTGTGGTGGAACGACCAGGGCAAGCTCATGACCCACGCGCCGTCCACCTACAAAATTCCCGCCGTGTCCGACTGCCCGCCCGACCTGCGTGTGGCGTTCTTCGACAACAGCAACGTGGAAAACAGCATTTATCAATCCAAGGCCGTGGGTGAACCGCCGCTGCCCGGCGCCATCGCCGTTCTGCTGGCGCTGCGCGACGCCGTGGCCGCCGCCGCCCCGCACGGCGATATTCCGGTCCTGCATGCGCCGGCCACCCCCGAGCGTATTCTGAACGCCCTGCAAGCGGTGGGTTACCAGGCCGGGCCGTAATGCTGCAACGCTGGTTTCCCCAACTGGTTCAGGCGGTTCGGCAAGGTCACCCGCAGCTGCTGGTGACCGTGGTGCACGCCCAGGGTTCCGTGCCGCGCGATCCCGGCGCCCGCATGTGGGTAAGCCTTGATCAGGTGGTTGACACCATTGGTGGCGGCCGGCTGGAGTGGGTCGCCATCGAGCGGGCGCGCCACTGGCTTGCCCTGGGCAAGGTACAGCCCCATATCGACCCGTCGGCGGCGGGCGCCGCCGAGGCCCTGCGCGGCCGGGTCGCCGGCGACCCGCAAGGCCGCTGCGAAATAGTGCGCTATCCGTTGGGCCCGCGCCTGGGCCAGTGTTGCGGCGGCGTGGTGTACCTGCTGTTTGAATGGCTCACCCCGAAGGATCTGTCCTGGCTGGAACCGGCGGCGCGGGCGCTGGCCGCCGGCGAGCACTGGCAACGCCGCCTGCCGCTACACACCGTTCCGCAAGGCATACCCGCCACCGACGTGCTCTGCCGGGAACATCCTACCGTTGTGGTGTGCGGGGCCGGGCATGTGGGGCGGGCCATTGTGCAACTGCTGGGGAACCTGCCGTTTCGGGTGGTGTGGTTCGACCCGCGCAACGAATGGCCCGATTCAATGCCCCACAACGTTACCTGCCTGCACGGCGACGCCACCGATGTGGCCGACTGCCCCGACCACGCGTATTGGCTGGTGCTCACGCATAACCATGCGCTCGATCTGGCCCTGGTTGACGCAGTTTTACAACACCGGCAGTTCCGGTTTCTGGGCATGATCGGGTCGGACACCAAAGCTGCCCGATTCCGCTCCCAGCTGGCCCGGCATCACAGCGTCGAGCAAATTAACCAGCTACACTGCCCCCTGGGCCTGCTACCCACCCGCAGCAAACTGCCTGAAGTGATCGCCCTGTCGGTGGTTGCCCAGTTGCTGGCCGTGTCCGGCACATAGCTGTGGCTTTAAAACACACTCTATAATCAACGGTTACCTATTTACTCGCGTTTTTCGCCAATGAAAACCTCTGAAATACGTCAAAAGTTTCTTTCTTTCTTTGAATCCAAGGGGCACCAGATCGTGCCGTCGTCGTCGCTGGTTCCCGCGAACGACCCCACCTTGCTGTTCACCAATTCGGGCATGGTGCAGTTCAAAGACGTTTTCACCGGCAAGGAAACGCGGCCCTACGTGCGTGCCACCACCGCCCAGCGCTGCGTGCGCGCGGGGGGCAAGCACAACGATCTGGAAAACGTCGGTTACACCGCCCGGCACCATACCTTCTTTGAAATGCTGGGCAACTTCAGCTTCGGCGATTACTTCAAGCGCGACGCCATTCTGAACGCCTGGGAACTGCTCACCACGGTGTACCAGTTGCCGGCCGAACGGCTTTGGGTCACCGTCTACCAGGAAGACGACGAAGCCTACGCCATCTGGGCCAACGAAGTCGGCGTGCCCGCCGAGCGCATTATCCGTATCGGCGACAACAAAGGGGCGCGGTATGCCTCGGACAATTTCTGGCAAATGGCCGATACCGGCCCGTGCGGTCCTTGTTCCGAAATTTTCTACGACCACGGCCCCGATGTCTGGGGAGGCCCTCCCGGGTCACCCGAAGAAGACGGCGATCGCTACATCGAAATCTGGAACCTGGTGTTCATGCAGTTCGACCGCGATGCGCAAGGCAACATGCCCCAGCTGCCCAAGCCCTGTGTCGACACCGGCATGGGTCTGGAACGCATAGCCGCCGTACTGCAGCACGTACATTCCAACTACGACATCGATTTATTCCAGGCGCTTATCAAGGCGGCCGCCCGCGAAACCGGCGTCAACGATCTGGCCAACAACTCGCTCAAGGTTATTGCCGATCACATCCGTGCCTGCAGCTTCCTTATTGTCGACGGCGTCATTCCCAGCAACGAAGGCCGCGGCTATGTGTTGCGCCGCATCGTGCGCCGCGCCTTGCGCCACGGCCACAAGCTGGGCCAGTCCAAACCCTTCTTCCACCGTCTGGTGGCCGATCTGGTGGCGCAAATGGGCCAGGCGTATCCCGAGCTGGCCAACCAGCAGGCCCGCGTGGAACAGGTACTGCGCCAGGAAGAAGAGCGCTTCAGTGAAACGCTGGAAAACGGCATGAAAATTCTCGATGCCGCATTGGCCGCCTTGCCGGCCAAGGGCGCGCTCGACGGCCATACCCTGTTCACCCTGTACGACACCTATGGCTTCCCGGTCGATCTCACGGCCGATATCTGCCGCGAACGCGATGTTCAGGTCGATCTCGAAGGCTTCGAGTCTGCCATGAACCAGCAGCGCGAGCAGGCCCGTGCCGCCGGCAAGTTCAAGGCGGCCGAAGGCCTTACCTACCAGGGCGTGGAAACGCGCTTTCAGGGCTACGATCATCTGGAAACCGATGCGCAGGTGGTGGCGCTTTACGTCGAAGGCACATCGGTCGACGCCGTGTCGGCCGGGCAAGAGGCCATTGTCGTGCTCGATACCACGCCTTTCTATGCCGAATCGGGCGGGCAGGTGGGCGACACCGGCCTTCTGGCAAGTTCGGGGGCGCGCTTTCAGGTCGCCGATACGCAAAAAATCCAGCCCAACGTATTCGGGCACCATGGCGTGGTCGCTGAAGGCGTACTGGCCGTGGGCGATACCGTCAAGGCCGCCGTCGATACCGAACGGCGTGCGCGCACCATTCGCAACCACTCGGCCACCCACCTTATGCACAAGGCCTTGCGCCAGGTGCTGGGCAGCCATGTGCAGCAGCGCGGCTCGCTGGTCGATCCCGAAAAAACACGTTTCGATTTTGCCCACGATGCGCCCATGACGCCTGAGCAGATCGCCCAGGTCGAACGTATCGTCAATGCTGAAATTCTGGCCAATGCGCCTGTCCAGGCCAGTGTCATGGCCTACGATGACGCCGTCCAGGGGGGCGCGGTGGCGCTGTTCGGTGAAAAATACGGCGACACCGTGCGCGTGCTCGACATCGGTTTTTCGCGCGAGCTGTGCGGCGGTACCCACGTTCGGCACACGGGCGATATCGGCTTGTTCAAAATTATTTCTGAAGGCGGTGTGGCGGCGGGCGTGCGCCGCGTCGAGGCCATCACCGGAATGAATGCCGTGGCCTGGGCGCAATCCACCCACGCCATGCTGCAACAGGCCGCAGGCGCCTTGCGCACGCAGCCGGCCGAATTGCTCGATCGCATCGCCCTGGTGCAGGGGCAGCTGAAAACCCTTGAGCGCGAGCTCGATCAGGTAAAAAGCAAGCTGGCCTCGTCGGCCGGCAACGACCTTGCCGGTCAGGCCATCGATCTTCCGGGCAACGCCCGGCTGCTGGTTGCCACCGTGTCCGGCACCGATCCCAAGGCCCTGCGCGGTATGGTCGATCAGCTGAAAGACAAGCTCAAATCGGCGGTCGTGCTGCTGGCCACCGTGGCCGACGACAAAATTTCCCTGGTCGCCGGTGTTACGGCCGACCTTACCGGCAAGATCAAGGCCGGCGACCTGGTGGGCAGCGTAGCCTCGCAAGTGGGGGGCAAGGGCGGCGGGCGGCCCGACATGGCCATGGGCGGGGGTACCAACCCGTCGGCCTTGCCGGCAGCCACGGCCGGGGTGGAAGCGTGGGTGCGCGAACGCCTGGCGTAAAGGGGTTGCCATGACCACATCCGCCGGGTCCGTACCCCCGTTGCCGCAGGCGCATCTGGAAGTCGATGCGTCGGGGCTGAAATGCCCGTTGCCCATCTTGCGGGCCAAAAAGGCGCTTGCCCAGCTCGACAGCGGGCAGGTGCTCAAGGTGATCACCACCGACACCCACGCCGTGCGTGATTTCCAGGCCTTTGCCAAGCAAACCGGCAATGCGCTGGAAGCCCAGGTCGACACGCCCCAGGGCATGGTTCATTTTCTGCGTCGCCGCTAGCGATTCCGGCAGCCGGTCCCGGCCGGCAGCGGGTCGCTTGTTGCGTTCGCGCCTTGTTTTACACGATCAGGCATAGTTTTCGTTGCGAAGCCCGCCCGAAAAATGCTAGAATCATTTGTTTTTCACAACATTTTCAAAGGATTATCAATGGTTGTGATTCGTCTAGCCCGTGGTGGCTCGAAGAAGCGCCCGTTTTACAACGTTGTAGCAGCCGATTCCCGTAACCGCCGTGATGGCCGCTTTATCGAGCGCGTGGGTTTTTACAACCCGGTAGGTGCGGAAGGCCAGGAAAACCTGCGTATTGCGCTTGACCGCGTTCAGTACTGGCAGGAAAATGGCGCGCAATTGTCGCCCGCCGTTGCCCGTCTGGTAAAAGAGTTCGCTGCAAAAGTCGCGGCCTGAGCTCGCGGCGCAAGGCAACATTCAGCCCCGCGCCACGGCGCCGTGAAGCACGCCCAGGCCGTTCGGCCGCGTGCAGGTGTGTAAATCATCGTGCGTACGGTAAAAGCCTGCCCCCGTTGGCAGGCTTTGTTGCGCCAACTTTCTGTGTGCGCCTCCCGCTATGAATAATTCGCCCGATTCCCCGCCGTCCCATCCCGCCGATCTTGTCGAGCTTGGCCGTATTGTGTCGGCCTATGGCATTCGCGGGTGGGTGAAAGTGCAGCCGCACGCCGCCGGCAGTCAGGCGCTGTTGCAAGCCGGCACATGGTGGCTCACCCCCCCCGGTCTGCCTGCAGCGCCGGGCGGGCCCACACCGCCCGGTCAACCCGCCATGCCCGTCAAGGTGGCGGTGGCGCGTACCCAGGGTTCCACCGTGGTGGGCCAATTGCAGGGTGTGCCCGATCGCAATGCCGCCGAACTGCTCAAGGGGTATACCGTGGCTGTGCCCCGCGAGGCTTTTCCCGACCCCGACGACGATGAGTATTACTGGGTCGACCTTATTGGCTGCCTGTTGTACGGCGAAGACGACAACCGGCAGCAGGCCCTGATCGGCCGGGTAACCCAGGTGAGCGATAACGGCGCCCATGCCGTGCTTACCGTGCAGCGTTTGCAGCCGGCGGGTAGTGCGGAACCCCAGCCCGGACAGGCACCGGGGTTGCCGGAATCCACGTTGCTGGAACCGGTGTTGTCCGACAAAGGCAAACCCGTGGAAACGCTGGTTCCTTTTGTAAAAGCCCACGTACACACGGTGGATCTGCCCAACAAGTGTCTGTTCAGCAACTGGCCGCTGACGGACTGAACGCCCATGCGTTTCGATGTCATTACGCTGTTTCCCGACATGTTCCACGTGGTTCGCGACGCGGGCGTTACGGGGCGGGCGCATCGGCAGCAGCGCTGGGAACTGGCCACCTGGAATCCGCGCGACTTCACCCACGATGCGCATCGCACAGTCGACGACCGCCCTTACGGCGGCGGGCCCGGCATGGTCATGCTGGCCGAGCCGTTAGAACAGGCCGTGGCCGCCGCGCAGCAGTCCCGTGCCGGTGAAGCGGCACCCGTCATACTCATGAGCCCCACCGGCCGCCGATTCGACCAGCAGGCCGCGCAAACACTGGCCGACTCGCCGGGCGCGGTGCTGGTGTGCGGACGCTACGAAGGGGTGGACCAGCGTTTTATCGACCGCTGTGTCACCCACGAATTTTCGCTGGGCGACTTTGTGTTGTCGGGCGGGGAAATTGCCGCGCTGGCGGTGATCGACGCCACCGTGCGTTTGCTGCCGGGCGTGCTGAACACCGCGGAATCGTCAGTTCAGGATTCCTTCAACCCGTCGCTCAGCGGCCTGCTTGACAGTCCGCATTACACCCGGCCCGAAAGCTATCACGGCCACGACGTACCCGCCGAACTGCTGTCGGGGCATCATGCCAATATCGCGCGTTGGCGTCGCCGGCAATCGTTGCTGCTTACCGCTGCACGCCGCCCCGATCTGATCCGGCAGGCGCGCGCCCAGGGCCTGTTGAGCCCCGACGACGAAAAATTCCTTGGCAGTTTGAACGTGCCGCCGGCACCTTAGCAGGCGTGTGACTCCAGGCGGGTGGGATCGATGCGCTCAATGCCGCCGTCCAGGGAATGGGTAATATCCACCACGCGTGCCGAGCGCAGGCGTTGCAACTGGGTAAGGTTCAATCCAAAGTGCCGCGCCAGTGTGTCATCGCTGACCTGATCAATGGGCTTGCGCCGGTCTTTTCCACGAAATCGCACGCGGTTCGACAGCGCCCAGCCAAACAGCAATGATGCGTTCACGCCCCCCACAATGGTGTACACGATAATTGTGCGTACCGACGGGAAGAACTCATCGAAAAAGGCCGACCCCAGGCCGGCATGCGCGCTTTGCTGCAACAGCTCGTAAAGGCCGTCAATAAACCAGTACGCGAACAGCAGCCAGGCGCTCGTGGTGACCGTCAGGTCAATGCAGGCGCGCCACCAAGGGCGTGGGGTTTTGATGATCATCGTGCTTTCTTCACGCGTTGTTTGATACCCCGGTCGGGGCTCACCCAGCGGGCGCGTTTTTGCTGGCGCCGCAGCATCACTCGCGGGAAGCTGACCAGCGTGGTACACAAACTGATCAGCCAGTAGGCGGCCGGGTACCAGATAATCCAGAACATCGACCGCGACAGCCCCGGTTCGTAGCGCCGGTCAATCAGGGCGCTGATCGTGAACTGGGCCAGACACACAATGGCCAGCAGCATACCGGTGAATCCGGGCGGCACCAGCTTGTCAATGTACAGATGCGCGGGCATGGGCATGAGCTGCCCGGCTATCCATAAAATCACGGACAAGGCAAACGCAAACGCCCACAACGACGAAATGCAGTATTCCAGCAGCATGGGAATCAGGCGGCGGTAGCGCCAGGTCCATAGCCGCTTGGCGTACTTCAGAAACACTTCCGCGCCGCCCTGGGCCCAGCGCAGGCGTTGCTTCCACAGGCCGCGCAGGGTCTCGGGCATCAGTATCCAGCACAAGGCCCGTGGCTCATAGAAAATAGACCAGTGATCCAGCTGCAGCTTCCAGCTGATGTCGATGTCCTCGGTAATCATTTCCAGGCTCCAGTAGCCCACGCGGTTCAGCGCCGTTTTGCGAAACGCCGCCACCACGCCGGACACCGTGAACACCTGGCCGTAGATGCGCTGGGTGCGCTTAATCAGACCGATAATCGATGAAAACTCACCCACCTGAATGTGACCGATGATCGTGGAACGGGTGCGTATGCGCGGGTTGCCGGTAACCGCCCCCACGCGGGGAAACCGCACCAGCGGATCCACCAGATACGCAGCGGCATTCGGATCCAGCACCGCATCGCCGTCGATACACACCAGGAATTCGCCGTGCGCCGCCAGCGCGCCCATGCGCAAGGCCATGGCCTTGCCCTGGTTGTGCACCAAATGAATGACGCGAAGTTTTTCGTGCCGGGCCGCCAGCTCGTTCAGCATGGCGGCCGTGCCGTCCGACGAGCCATCGTTGATGGCTATGACCTCGATATTGGCGTAGTTTTGGCCCAGGGCGGCCAGAATGGCCTCCTGGCCGTGCTCAACCTCGTTGAAGCAGGGAATCAGAATGGTGATCAGCGGTGAGCCGTCCAGCACAGGCGGCGGGGTGCCCGGCCCCCAGGGCCAGCGCCGTTCCCATTGCAGCCAGAAATACACCCCGCCGCTCATCCAGATTCCCGACATGAACAAGGGGTAAAAAAACACAAAATCCAGAATCACATCGCCGGTGAACAAAATGGCGATCAGCAGCGGCAGGGTGACCGCAATGCACAAGACAACGAAGGCGCCGAATCGGTCGATGATCATGGGTAGGGATACCACGCATTGGACAAAGCGGGCCGGATCATCTGAATGGCCGGATGGTCGCCGATGAAGTCGTCGGGGTAATAGCCAAAGCTCAGTGCGCCGCGCTTTTGCAGCGTGCGCATCCAGCCGGCCAGCACCGCGCTGTCAATATACGGCGCGTCAGGCAGGCTCCAGTCGCGGCTTTGCAGCTCGAATACCGTGCGGTTCAGGGCGCCGGGCCGCCGCTGCGCCACCGCATCCACCAGACGCTCCAGCCAGGCCGTGGCATCGCGCGCCGGCACGCCTTCCATGTAGGGCATGGCCATGGGCGCCGTCCAGTCGTAGGCTGTCAGGAAGTCGTCCAGGTTCTGCGCAAACCATGTTTCGCTGTGCGGTTCCAGTATGGGCATGGCGAAGATATTGCGGGCTGTTTTTACCTGCGGGCCGCGAATGGCGCGCACCCGCTCGGCCAGTTCTAGGGTGAAGTCGACCAGATAGCGGCTTTTGAAGCGCGTCCAGCGCTGCAGGGTATCGGGGTCGGCCCGCAACGCGGCCACCGAACCCGGCAGCCCGGCCGCTTCGTAGGCCTTCAGCGCCAGTGGTCCGGCATCCTCGAAATCGCTCATCAGGGCATCGTCGTGGAACAGAATGCCGTCGAAGGTGGCCTGAAAGGCCAGATCCTCGTACAGTTGCCCGATCAACTCACGCGCCTGAGGGTCGAAGGGCGATAGCCGCCGGTACTGGGCCGGGTCGGGCGCAGGCAAGGCGTTGGGCGTGTCGGGGTTCCAGCGGGTAACGCGGGCGATCGACGGGTCAAGGTCCAGGCTCAGTACCGGCATCCAGGCATAAATACGCACCGAGGCCCGGCTGCGCAATTGCCAGGCCACCCGGTTGAACAGGTCGGCGCGCATGGGCAATACCCGGTTGGGAAAATACACCGACCGTACCAGGCCGTCGCCTACCGGGTCGGCATAGGCCTGTAGAAACACCGTGGAAATCTGCAGGTCGGCAATGCGCTGCACCAGTTTGCCCAGGTTGCGGTCCATCTGCGCCGGGTCGGGGTCGTACAGGTAGTCCAGATCCACATGGGCCACCCGCAGGGCCGGCACATCGTCGCGCCCGCTGACCAGCCGGGCGAAGCCGTCGAGCTCGGGGGCATTCGACAGCAGGGCGCGCGGCATGCTCATCAGCTCATTAACCTTTCCCGCGCCGTCGTCCAGTGTCAGGGCCAGCGTGTAGCCCGTGTTGCCGATCACACGCAGCGCAGCGCCGTTGGCCGCGCCGTAAGGCCACACCCAGACACGCACCGGCTTGCCGGTCACCCGTTCCAGGGTGGCGGTAATGCCGGCGGCATCGCGGGCAATGCGCTCGCGGTAAGCGGCGGGGGTTTCGTAAGTGCCGGTGGTCTTGTCGTAGATCAGCGACGCGGCGGCCGGTTGCTGGTTGCCCTGGGGGTTGGCCGGCACGCCGAAATGCAGATTATTGGTGTGCGAAGCCATTTCCACCAGACCCGACTGCGCCATCTCGCGAATTTCGGGCCATACCGTGAACCGGTCGCGCTCCACCATCAGCCCGCCGAAGTTCACCGGCTGATCGCGCGGCGTGCCTGTCCAGGCACCCACCGGCGCCAGCACGGCCGGCCACTGGTAGGCTTTCAGCACCGGAAAGACACGCTCATAGAAGCTGCGGTAGCCGTCGTCGAAGGTAAGCAGCACGGCGCGCTCGGGCAAAGGGTCGCCGCCCGCCTGCGCCGCCAGAATGGCATCGACACTCACCGCCACGAATCCGTTCTCGCGCAGCCAGGCCAACTGGTTGATCAGCTGGTCGGTACTGACACTCAGAAATGTCTGGTCAGGCGGGCCGTCGGTAACATCGTGGTAAGCCAGCGCCAGCAGCGTATTCTTCGGCCAGGGTGCATCCGACGGGTTGCGGGCGCGTTCATCGGGCGGAACAAATGCCGGTGACGCCGCGCAACCGGCAAGCATCAGGGTTGCCAGCAACACCAGAACCAGCCACGCCATCCGCCACCCAGGGTGGTCAATACGCGAGCAACGTTTCGTGAGCATAGCGATCCATTCCGTTAAAACCGGTAGTTCAGGTCAAAGACAACGCGAAGCTCACGTTCCCGCTCGCCATCGTAAGGGCGCGAGGTTCCCGTAACACGAAAGCCCATGTCCAGAACGTCATTGGTGCGAAAGCGCTGCCCGTAGCCCAGGGTAAACAACCCCGCGCCGCCGTAGCCCTGCTGGCTGTATATCCCCGCACCGGCCAGCAGCTGCTGTTGCCAGACGGTTTCGTAGAACTGGTACAGCGTGTGGCTGGCCTGAACCGAGGCCGTGGCGGTCAGGTCGCGCGACGGGTTGAAGTAGGGCGCGTCGTCGGCGGTATTGCGCTGGGCGAATCCGTCGAGCAGCATATCCAGTTCCCAGGTAGGGGCGCTGTAAATACGCTCGCGTCCGCCCAAGCCCAATTGTGTTCGCCGGTTCCCGTCGCTGAAATGCTGCCGGCCCGCCAGCAGCGTCCAGCGGCGCCGTTCGTTCGGTTGCCACGTAAGGGCGGCGTTCGCGCCATTGCTGGTAATGTCGTTTTGCAAGGCACGCAGCGGGGTGTCGCGCCCCAGGCGTTCCGCGCCGGCCGACACCTGCCAGGTGTCGCTTACGTCGTAACTGAACGCCACGCGAGCGCCGGTTTGCGCGCCGTGACCGAACTGGTTGGAAGACACCTCGGCCTCGATCGTGGTGCCGCGCCCCCGCCATTCCACACCGGCCCGGCCCCAGCGGTAATCGGTGTCGGTATCCTGATACCGCGTGCTCGCCAGACCTGTACCGGCAAACACCCGCCAGTTCTCGGCCAGCGGCCGGGAATACACCACCGTATCCAAGCCGAAATCACGGTTGCCCACGGCCGGATTGTCCTGGGCCAGGCCGCGATACCCCGAAATGCGCAGCTCGTTCTTGTCGTGCACCTGCAGCAGGCGCGACAGCCGCTGCGCCGCCAGGTTCTCGGGAAACCGTTGCATTACATCGTCGCGCAGCAACCGGGCCTGACGCCACTCCTGCAGATCCAGCGCTGTATACCCTTGCTCCACTTCCACCGCCAACGCCCGAGGCTCCCGGGCCTGCGCCGGCAGCAATTCGCTTTCCGCCGCCCGCGGCCAGCCGCGCGACCGGTACAGCGACGCCTTGGCCGTCGCCAGATTCACGTTGCTGGGCGCGGCGTTCGACAGCGCTTGCACATCGTGTACGGACCGGGGCAGGTCGTTTGTAGCGCTGTATGCCATGGCCCGCGCCAGGCGGGTGTCGAGCTTTTCGGGATTCGGCTGGCGTTCGGGCTGGCCGGGCAGCCAGCGCCACACGGGCTGCCGTTCATCGGCGGCCGCAATGACCTGCAGGGCTTCTTCGTAACGATTGCTTTCCAGCAAGGCGTAGTAATAACCAATCTCGTCGCCGGCGCGTGCCGACGCCGACGGTTTGCCCGGTTCGCCCACCACGCGCGCGTAAAGTGCCGCCGCTTGTTCGGGCTGACGCAAATACAGATATGCACTGGCCACATCGCCCAGCGCGTAATCGGGAACCGTCACCCCGTCGGCCAGCAAGGCCTCGTAACCGTCCACCACATCGTGCATGCGCACCCGAGCATGCAAGGCGTGCAAGCGGTCAATGCGCGCACGTTGCACGTCGCGAGCAGCTTCTTCCCCCAGGGCCGACCAGCGCTCCAGCAGCTGATCGTAATAGGCAATGGCGCGGTCGGCGATGACAAATCGGTCGGCTTCTTTCAGTGTGGGTTCGGCACCCATTCGCGCCAGCTCCGCCGCCATGTCGCCTTCCAGCAACCGTAGCTGCGCCGCGTTCAGCAGCGCCGGATTTTTCTGCGCAAGGGCCAGCGCGGGTTGCGGCAGCCCGGCGCGTTGAAGCGCAAATACATATTCGCGGGTAATGTATGCCAGCCCCGGCCACCGCTCGTGTGCCTGCGTCAGCACCTGCAGGGCCGCATAAAACTGTTGTGCGCGCTGATGCGCATAGGCCAGCGCCACGTACGCGTCGGGTTCGTTCGGGTACCGCTGCAGCAGGCGTTTACCCCGCGCCAGTGCTGTGTCAGCGTTGCCGGCGTCAGCCAGCGTCATAACCTCGCCCACGGCAAACAGGCGTTGCGACGGGTAGGCACGTTGGCCGCGCGTGTACAGCAACAGCGCCTGCTTCCAGTTTTTCGCGTCACGCGCCGCCGCCGCATCGCGCAACAGCGCATCGGCCGCCGGCAACGCCGCGCTCCATGCCGTGCCCGCCGCGCCTGCCGCGCCCAATAGCAGCGACACACCGACAACAACGCCACCCAGCGCCCGTCGCGCCGCTGGCAAAGTGATACGG
>JBFWLP010000049.1:0-23604 GCA_050252075.1 Burkholderiaceae bacterium
TGTCGACCCCACCATTTTCAATTTTTATTACACCGAAATGAGTTTGATCATGGTGATTATCGGCGGCGCGGGCAGTTTCTTCGGCGTGCTTTGGGCCAGTTTGTTTTTCACCGTGATTCCCGAGCTGTTACGTATTGGTGCCGAGCTGCGAATGATGGGCTTGGGCGTTTTGCTGATTCTCGCCGTCTTGCTGTTCCCGCAGGGGCTGGGGGGCTATATTCGCCGGCTCCGTTTCGAGCAATGGCGCAAGGAGATGCGATGACTGGCACCGCGACAACGCAGTATTTGCTGCAGGCTCAGGGGCTGCGTAAAAGCTTCCAGGGGGTAAAGGCTGTCAATGGCATGGATCTGCGTGTGCAAGCCGGATCTATTACCGGCTTGATTGGCCCGAATGGCTGCGGCAAGAGCACAACGATCGATTGCCTGACGGGCTTTCAATCCATTGATGGTGGAACGGTGGAGTTCGAGGGGCATTCGATTGCCGGCAAACGACCCGACCAGATTGCCCATGCCGGTCTGATGCGAACGTTCCAGAATATTCGTATTTACGACGACTTGAGCGTCATCGACAACCTGCTGGTTTCGCGTCAGGAGTTCGATGGCTTTAACTGGTGGATGGCACTGAGAGGTTCCGGCAAACTGCGCGCCCGTGAACGGGAAAGTGCCGAGAAAGCGCACGCCTTACTGCGCGAAGTGGGGCTGGAGCGGTTTGGCCCGGCGCCGGCGGGTATTTTGTCTTATGGTCAGAAAAAACTGGTGGCATTGGCGGCATCACTGATGTCGGATCCGCGGCTTATCGTTCTTGACGAACCGTTGGCCGGTGTGAATCCCACGGTCATCAACCGCATTGAGGCCCTGATCGCCAAGCTGAATGAGCAAGGCCAGACGTTTCTGATTGTGGAACATAACATTGGCTTTGTCATGCGCAGTTGCCATCATGTGATTGTCATGGAAAGCGGGGCAAAGCTGCTGGACGGTCCTCCCGACGTGATTCGCAATGACGAGCGCGTCATCGAGGCCTATCTTGGAAAAACGGCCGTCGACGTGGCCTAGGAGAGCATATGGCCAATCAGGAAATCTGTGTTCGATTCGAGAATTTTTCGGCGGGCTATACCGACACACCCATTGTGCGTGACGTATCGCTGCAAATTACCAAAGGTACCGTCACAACATTAATAGGAGGGAACGGGGCGGGAAAATCCACATTGTTGAAGTCCCTGTTCGGGATGACCCGTCAGTTTGGTGGAAAGATCTACTTCGAGGGCAATGACATAACCGGCACGTCTCCGCACCAGCGTCTGGCGGCCGGGATCGGCCTGGTTCCGCAGGGGCGGTGCAATTTTCCGTACATGTCGGTGCGCGAGAATATTGAAATGGGCGCCTATTCCTTGCCAAAATCCCGCGCCCGCGAGGCGCAGGAACGGGTGGTGGCATTGTTTCCCATGCTGAAGGAGAAATGGAACCAATTGGCGGGTGACCTCAGCGGAGGAGAACAACAGATTCTTGAAACCGCCATGGTGCTTGAAACCAGCCCCCGATTGCTGTTGCTGGACGAGCCGTCACTGGGGCTGTCGCCTATTATGCAGCAAAAGATTTTTGATTCCGTCTGCGAGATTCGCGATGCCGGGCTGACGGTGTTGATGGTTGAACAGAATGCCGATGGTGCGCTCAATGTGTCTGATCGCGCCATCGTGCTGGAATTGGGAACCATTGCACTGGAGGGCGAGGCAAAAAGTGTGCGTGTCGATCCGAAAGTGAAGGCGGCTTACCTGGGCGGCATGTAGGTTGCCGGTGGCCAATCAATAGTGCCAATCAATAGTGATCGTGAGTGTGGCTATGAGCGACCTGAGTAAAGTGGCAGCGGTGCAGTTCGCGCCGGAGCATTCAAATCCCGAACATAATCGACAGCACACGATAGAGCTGGTTTCTGCGGCTCACGCGCAAGGTGCGGGCCTGGTGGTGTTGCCCGAATGCTGCATCACCGGTTATGTCTTCCATGACCGAAATGAATTGCTGCCGCTGGCCGAACCAATGGACGGTCCGTCGGTGAGGGCGTGGCAGCGCATCAGTGCCGCCACCGGCGTTTGGGTCGTGGCGGGCCTGGCTGAGCGTGTCGATGACACATTGTTCAACAGCGCGGTGCTGGTCGGTCCCGACGGACAAATCGCGGTGTATCGCAAGATCCACCTTTGGGGGCTGGAAAAAGCGCTTTACCAGCCGGGTAAGCATCTGGTGGTTTACGATACCGGCAGCAGGTTCGGCAAGATCGGATTGGCCATTTGCTATGACTTGTGGTTTCCGGAACTGGCGCGTGGGTTGGCATTAAGCGGTGCCACCCTGATTGCCGCACCGGCGAACTGGAGCAAGAACAGCAAGTTGCCCAACGCCGAGGATCGTCTTGGGGTTCCGTTGGGCTATCAAATGTCAGCCGTTACGGCCTGTGTCAACGAGCTTGCCGTGGTGTCGACGGATCGCGTGGGACAGGAACAGGGGATCCAGTTTCTGGGAAAGAGCTGTATTTTTGGCCCCAATGGTCGCGAACTATGCCTGCCGGGCAGTTCTCAGGAACCGGAAATCGTGCTGGCCGACATGCCGGATGTGAGCGCCTTTCGTCAGTACGGACACAGCCATCTGGCGGCCCGTCGCCCCGGCTTGTATGCCGAAGCAGCGGTGCCTACCTGCCTTTGAGGCGTATTCAATCGAGCGTAATGCCCAGTTCCTTGATCAGGGCATGCCAGCGCTTGGTTTCCGATGCCAGCAGTGCGGCGTATTCGTCGGCGGTGTTGCCCACCGGCTGAATGCCGAAATTGATCAGCTTTTGCCGGGTTTCCGGTACATTCAGCGCCTGAACAATTTTCTTGTTCATTTCGGCGATCGTGGCTGCCGGTGCGCCTACCTACCAGCTTATGGCTTGCCCTTTGTAGTCGTAGAACTGGGCGCTTCCGGTGGGTAATAACTGATCGAGGGTGGTCAGCATGCCGCGCACCGAGGTGTCGGGCGACAGGGCATTTTCCGGTGCCACGAACGGCGCCGATAGCGGTGATGCCACGGTGCCCGGTTGCAGCGCGGCGACGATGGCGTTGGGGTTCTTGCGGGCGATCTCGATGGCGGCGGTTTGAAGCACCATGTTCAGCGCGGCTTTCGAGGCGCGATAGCTGTACCAGCCCCCCTTCTTGTTATCGGAAATGCTGCCTACGCGAGCCGACAGTTTGGCGTAAATGCCGCGTTGCGCCGCCAGAAGCGGCGACAAGTGCTTGATCAGCAGCGCCGGCCCGATGGTGTTGATTTCAAACGCTCGCTGAAATTGCGCGGCGTTCAGTGCGCCCAGATGTTTTTCGGGGCCTTGTCCGTTCAGGGTCAAGGCCCCGGTGGCGTCGATGATCAGCTCGAACGGCCCGTGTTCGTGCAGTTCTCGTGCCACCTGTGCCATGCTGG
The DNA here is from genome assembly GCA_050252075.1 of Burkholderiaceae bacterium. Classification (GTDB taxonomy): domain Bacteria; phylum Pseudomonadota; class Gammaproteobacteria; order Burkholderiales; family Burkholderiaceae_B; genus JAAYGT01. The sequence continues at coordinate 3,436 of JBFWLP010000049.1, forward strand.
TTTCGCTTTCAAGCGAGAACCCGGGGTGGGAGCGCCGCGACACGCCAATAACGTTTACGCAATTGGGGTCCGAGGCCAGTGCCCTGACAAAGGCCTGGCCAATGGCGCCCGAGGCGCCGACAACAACGGCACGATAGGCCGACCCGAATGAGTGCATGATGTGAAAGCCGGCGCAAGGCCGGCGCCCCGAAAATTGGTGCGCTATTTTACCGTGAGGCGGTGAGTGGTACGCTACGGCAAACTGCCTTGCCCATTTTCGCCTTTAACCCCTCTGAAGGAAGGAACCCATGCCCGTGTCCCGTTATTGTGTTTCCCTTGTGCATCGTCTTGCCGCTGCTACGGGTTTGTCGTTGTTGCTGGCCGTGCCGGCCCTTGCCGCTAACGCAAAGCAGGCTTACCCGTCGCCCGATTTACCCGATCTGCCTTATTCCGCCGCCGTTCGGGCCGGCGATACCATCTACGTTTCAGGTGTGCTGGGCCATGCGCCAGGCAGCCCCAAGCCGGTGCCCGGCGGGGTGCGGGCCGAGTCGGAGCAAGCCCTGACCCACATTCAGTCAATTCTGAAAACCGCCGGCAGCACAATGGAAAACGTCGTGAAGTGCACGGTATTGCTGGCCGATATCAATGGCTTTCCGGAAATGAATGCGGCGTATCGAAAGTTCTTCCCCAGCCAGCCGCCGGCGCGCTCGACCATCATTGTTCCGGCCCTGCCGCACAATGCGCTGGTGGAAATCGAGTGCAATGCCCTGGTGGCCAACTAGCGGTTACCGTGCGTGCCCGGCCGCGCGTGGCCGGCCAGGCCGGCTGACGCCGGCTCAGGCAGGTTCGCCGTTGGCCAGTGCGCTTACTTCCTGCGGCGTTAAATAGCGGGATTCGCCCGGCTCCAGATCGGGGTCCAGCGCCAGCGGGCCGATCCGTTCGCGGTGCAGGGCGACCACATGGTTGCCGACAGCCGCAAACATGCGCCTGACCTGGTGGTATTTCCCTTCCTGTATGGTCAGACGGGCCTGTCGTTCGTCGATACGCTCAAGCGTTGCCGGCAGGGTGGGCTTCGCTTCCCCGTCCAATAAAATGCCATCGGCAAAGAGGGCTTCGGCCTTGTCGGGCAGCGGGTGGGCCAAAGTGGCCACATACACCTTGTCGCACCGGTGGCGCGGCGAAATGATGCGGTGTGTCCATTGCCCATCGTCGGTGATCAGCAGCAGGCCGGTGGTTTCAACGTCAAGACGGCCCACGGTGCGCAGCCGGTCACGCTTGTCGACATCAAGCAAACTGAGCACCGGCGGGTAGGCGCTGTTGCGAAGGGTGCATTCGTAGCCGGCGGGTTTGTTCAGCATGATGTATCGCAACCCGACCAGGCTCAGCTCTTCTTCTTCCCATCGCACGACATCGTCGTTGCTGATCATTCGGGTGGCCTGGGTGACGGGTTCTCCGTTCACTGTAATTTCGCCGGCCTTGATGACCAGACGGGCCTGGGTGCGGGTAAGGTCGGAGGACTCGCACAGGAATTTGTCGAGGCGCATGGGGTCAGGCCTTTGCCGTGGCGGCGTTGTCAATAAAAAAACGGTCCCGCATGTCGTCGCGGACTCCCAGCAGGTCGAGCAGGTTCTCCAGCCGTTCGGCGGCGGCGCGGCGCGGTGTGTTCTTGTACGACGCGATGATCAGCTCGTTCTTCATGGAGTGTTCCCACCCCACCAGTTCGGTAACGGTGACCTGGTAGCCGTGCGCCTGAAGTTGCAGGCAACGCAATACGTTGGTGGCCTGGCTGCCGAACTCGCGGGTGTGCAGGGGGTGACGCCACAGTTCAGCCAGCGCTCCGGCACCGAGCGACATGGCTTTTTTCCGGCGCAGCACCCCCGCCAGCTCGGCCTGGCAACAGGGAACCAGCACAATGTGTCTGGCCTGCTTGTGCAGGGCGAAACGAATGGCGTCATCGGTGGCGGTATTGCAGGCGTGCAGGGCGGTCACGATATCCACCTGCTCGGGCAGCTGGTCGGAGGCAATGGACTGGGCAACCGTCAGATTCAGAAACGTCATGCGCGGGAACCCCGAACGCTGCGCCAGCGCCTGGGCGCTTTTCACCAGATCTTCACGTGTTTCGATACTGAAAATATGTGAGCTGTCGTTGCGCTGCTTGAAGAACAGGTCGTACAAAATGAAGCCCAGATACGATTTTCCGGCTCCGTGATCGACCAGGGAAATGTCTTCCCGGTCGGTCTGCGCATCGTTCAGCAGGGGTTCAATGAACTGAAACAGGTGGTAAACCTGCTTCAGCTTGCGCCGGCTGTCCTGGTTCATTTTGCCGTCGCGCGTGAGTATGTGCAGCGCTTTGAGCAACTCAACGGACTGATCGGGGCGAATCTCGTAAGTGGAAGGCATAGTAAGGGCTAAGGTAAAGCGTAAGGCGTAAACCGTCGAACGCGCGCGGCGGCGCAGGCAGTTACGGGAGCGCGGCGACAGGGCGGGCCGTGACGCGTGTGTCGGATGTTTCCAGAACCAGGTGGTTGCCGGACTCAATGGCAAACCCTCGCACGGCGGGTAACACTGCATTCAACCGGCTTTCTATCGCCATGGCATTGTCGGCACAGGCCATGCGTGTGCCGGCCAGGCCGCTGATGGCAAGCCCTTCACCGGAAAGTTGATACGACCCCGATACACGGTTGCAGCCTGTCGAGCCGGCAAGCCTGCCATCGGGAAGAAATACAAGTGACGCGGTGATTCCTGCAGGAACCGCCTGGCTGCCGATCTGTGTGATCTGCCAGCGAACGCCTTGCAGCAGGCGCGCCGGATCACCGCCGCAACCGTGCTGCGTTCCGCCTGCCGTGCGAAGCGTGACTTGTTGTGGGTAAGGCATGCCGGTCATGGTGTCCACGCACAGTGCGTCGTTGACCTGGGCCGTGATCGCCACGGCCCCTTCGGTGGCCGACAGCGTTTGCCCGTGGGAAGTGCTGTTGGTAATTTGCGCATTCAGTACCTGGTCCGGGCGACCGGGTTCGCTGAGGGTGACTTGCCAGCCATCGTAGGCCAATGCCCAGAAGGGTTCGTTACCCGATGCCCGGAAGGGCGCAATGATGGTGCCTGCAGGCGCGCAGATCGGCAAGGTTTGGCCGGACCATGTAATTGTTGCCAGCGCCCCTTTGCCCCAGTACTCGGTGGCGGGGTCGCCGGGGGCTTCATACCGGGCACCCGACGCCGAAATGGCCGGAAGCAGCATGCGGCTGTGCGTGCCTACCTGCAACTCCAGTGCTCCGCCCAGAAAGCGCAGTTGCACCGGCAGGCCGGCGCAATACAGCGTTTGGAATGGATGCGATGCCGGAGTGACCGTTTCCACGCGCAGGCCGGGCGGCGTGCCGGGCGTGGTGGCCCAGGCGGGCAAGGGCGCTGCGCATGCCATGGCAAGCAGCAAGGCGCGCGCCGTTGGTAGACTGGACGTGACGGGGTGGGACAAAACGGGTAACAGGGGCATGACATGGCGCCGCGCCGATGGCGGCGGATTCCGCAAAACCCCTATTGTAGTAAGGCTGTGGCGTTTTGGCTCATGTCTGTTTCCTGTTCCAGATCCCGGCGGGCACACCGGGCGGCGCTCACCATGTTTTCCAGGGCCGGTCGCACCTGATGCCACTGGCGCGTTTTAAGTCCGCAATCCGGATTGACCCACAGTCGTTCGTGCGCGATGCAGCGGCTCGCCGCCTGAATGGCCTCGTGCATGGAGTCAACGGAAGGCAGGTTCGGTGAGTGGATGTCGTAGACACCGGGGCCGATTTCATTCGGGTAGTCAAAATGCTCGAAGGCCCGCAGCAACTCCATTGATGAGCGAGACGCCTCAATGGTAATGACATCGGCGTCAAGCGCGGCAATGGCATGAATGATGTCGTTGAATTCCGAATAGCACATGTGGGTGTGAATCTGGGTGGTGGGTCGTACGCCGTTGGCGGTGATCCGGAACGCCCGTACCGCCCAGTCCAGATACGCGGCCCAATCGTCCTGGCGCAGGGGCAATCCCTCGCGCAGCGCGGCTTCGTCTATCTGTATGATTTGAATCCCGGCGGCTTCCAGGTCCAGCACTTCGTGTCGCATGGCCACGGCCAGTTGCAGGCAGGTTTCCGAACGGGGCTGGTCATCACGAACGAATGACCAGTTCAGCAGGGTGACCGGTCCGGTAAGCATGCCCTTGACCGGTTTGTCGGTCAGTGATTGGGCATAGCGGAGCCAGTCCACGGTAATCGGACGGGGGCGCGCAATGTCGCCATACAGAACCGGAGGCTTCACACAGCGGGATCCATAGGACTGCACCCATCCGTAGCGGGTGATCGCATACCCGTCCAGATGTTCACCAAAATATTCCACCATGTCGTTGCGTTCGGCCTCGCCGTGCACCAGTACATCCAGTCCCAGGCTTTCCTGCTCGCGCACGCAATGAGCAATTTCCGCGCGCAGGTGCTCGTGGTAGCCGGCTTCGTCCAGCTGTCCGTTGCGCCGGGCTTGCCGGACACGGCGTAGCTCGGGCGTTTGCGGAAAGGACCCGATCGTGGTCGTGGGGAAGGGCGGCAAGGCCAGCCATTGCCGCTGCAGTACCGCCCGCTCCGTGTAGGGCACACTACGCTCATGGTTCTGCCCCGACAAGGTCAGAACAGAGTCCCGAACAACGGCATTGTTCACCCATGGCGATTGCTGCCGGCGCTTGATGCAGACATGGTTGTGAACCAGCTCGGTCTGAACGGCCACGCGGCCGTGATTCAGGGCGGTGGCCAACAATGACAGCTCATCCAGTTTCTGCCGCGCAAAGGCCAGCCAGGTGCGCACATCCGGATCAAGATCGGTTTCAAGCTCCACATCCACCGGAACATGCAGCAACGAGCATGACGGTGCGATCCATAGCCGTTCGCCCAGTTCGCGGTACAGGGGTTCAAGCCATTGCAACAGGCCGTGCAGATCGGTTTTCCAGACATTGCGGCCGTCGATGACGCCCAGGGAAAGGATGCGGTCGGCGGGCAGTGAATGCACCAGTGCGGGAATTTCTTCGCGGGCGCGGGTGGCGTCAATATGCAGCCCTTGCACGGGAAGCCGGCAGGCCAGTGCCAGGTTGTCCTTCAAGGGCCCGAAATAGGTCGTCAGCAGAATGTTCAGGGCGTCGGTGTGCAACGCTTCATAGGCCTGTGTGAAAGCCGCCTGCCAGTCGGGTGACAAATCGGTGACCAGCACGGGTTCGTCGATCTGTACCCAGTCAACGCCTTGCCCCGCCAGCAATGCAAGCAGTTCGGCATACACGGGAAGCAGGCGGGGCAGCAAGGCCAGCCGGTCCGAGGCATCGCTTGTTTTGCCCAGAGCCAGATAACTGACGGGACCGAGCAGTACCGGCTTGGCTCGCGCTCCCACGCGTCGAGCTTCCACCAATTGGTCAAGCAAGGGCTGGGGGTGCAGGCTGAAATGGGTGTCGGCATGAAATTCCGGCACCATGTAATGGTAGTTGGTGTCGAACCACTTGGTCATTTCGGCGGCATGCGAACCGCAGCACCCATGATCGTCATCACGGCTACGCCCGCGCGCAGCGCGAAAGTAGGCATCCAGCGGGCTATGCGCCGGGCCGGTCGTGCGTTCGGGCAGATTGCCGAGCAGCGCGCTGGTATCGAGCACGTGATCGTACAAGGAAAAATCCCCGACGGGCACACGATCAATGCGTTGCTGCATGCGCCAGCCCGCCTGTCGCAAATCGCGACCGGCGCGCAGCAAATCGTCTGGCGAGGTTTCGCCTTTCCAGTAGCTTTCCAGCGCAAATTTCAGTTCGCGGGCGGGTCCTATGCGGGGAAAGCCAAGCGTGTGGGTAGTGACCATAAAGAAGGATTCCTGAGAATTACAAAGCGGTACTGCGAATGGTAGGCCGGTCAAGCAATGAAATAAAATGGTTATATTTCACTAATCAATTATTTTTATTCATGGATTGGTCATGCTTGAACGCATTCATCTTGAAATCTTGCGCGAGGTTGAGCGTCTGGGCTCGCTGACTGCCGCGGCGCAGGCCTTGTGTCTCACCCAATCGGCGCTCAGCCACACTATGCAAAAAATCCAGGCCCGCCTGGGTACGCCACTGTGGAAAAAAGAAGGGCGGCGGCTGGAGCTGACGCAGGCCGGAAGATACCTGTTGTCTGTCGCCCAGCGCCTGTTACCCCAGCTGGAACATGCCGAAGACCGCCTGCGCGACTACGCCGAGGGAACGCGGGGCACGCTACGGATCGGCATGGAATGCCACCCCTGCCACCAGTGGCTGACCCGCATTGTCTCGCCCTACCTGAACGAATGGCCCGACGTTGACGTCGACGTGCGGCAACGCTTCCAGTTCGGCGGGGTGGGCGCCCTGTTTGGCCACGAGATCGATATCCTTGTTACGCCCGATCCGCTGTACAAGCCGGGGTTGGTGTATGTGCCGGTGTTTGCCTACGAACAGGTGCTGGTGGTGCCCGCGAACCATCGCCTTGCGTCGGCCGCGTATGCTCAGCCGCAGGATCTGGCCCCCGAGGTGGTTATCAGTTATCCGGTGGATATTGAACGGCTGGACGTTTTCAGCCAGTTTCTGCTGCCGGCGGGTATTATGCCGCGCCGCCATAAAACCGTCGAAACGACGGAAATATTGCTGCAAATGGTGGCTGCCGGGCGCGGCGTGGCGGCAATGCCCGATTGGCTGGTGCACGAGTACACCGCTTCCCTACCGCTCAGGCCGGTACGTCTGGGTGCTGCGGGAATAGCCAAGCAGTTGTATCTGGGGTTGCGGGAAGCCGACGAAGCGGTAGATTACCTGAGTGCCTTTGTGCGGATTGCGGCAATGGGCAAGCCCGCAGACCATGCCGGCGGCGGGGCATTCGTGCCGCCCGTGCCCTTGGCTTAAGGCCGTGCGGTGTTCGGGCTTGACGGCGCCGGTGGTGCCTTTCGCCGGTCTATGCCCAGTTCGGCCAGGGTGTTTGCCATGTCATAGGCCGATGTTTCGGGGTTCACCCGCGTGTCGATCTTCAGCACCCGGCCGTCTTTGCCGATATAGATGGTATGGCGTTTGGCGAATCCGGCCGGCTGCAGCACCCCGTAGGCCTTGGCCACGGACTTGTCTTCATCGCTGAGCAAGGGGAAATCGGCACCGGTTTCGGCAGCAAACCCCTTGTTATCGATCAGCGGATCAACGCTGGCCATGAAGTAGGTAACGTCGAACTCCCGGATCAGATGCCCGTTCTCGGCTAGCGACTTGCATTCGATGGTGCATCCGTAGGTGTAAGCCTTGGGAAACCATGCCAGAACGACTGCCTGCTTGTTCTTGTAGTCGGACAGCCGGTAGGTTTTTCCGTCGGAGGCCGGTAGCCGGAAGTCGGGGGCAAGGTCACCTGCCTCTAGTGCGGCGGCCGGCAGGGCACTGACGGCAAGACAGGTACTGACAAGCAAGGTAGTGAACAAAGTGGCCATGGCTGCACTCCGATGGGTAGTGGTAAAGCATAACCGGCGGCAGACGTTTTCGTCCATGGCGCTGTTTTTGATGTTTTCTTGATCTTTTTTTGACGTTTTCTTGCTGCCTGCCTCCGTATTCTTCGTGCTTTGGTATTGACCACGGAGTTGACGGAATCATGAAACAGGAACAGGGGGCCGCTGGTCGGCAAGGCGCGCTGCCTTTGGTATCGGTCGTTGTACCCGTTTACAACGAAAAGGCGGTCTTGCCCACGTTGTATGAGCGCCTGAAAGCGGTGCTGGATCCGTTACCGGTGCGCCATGAAATAGTGCTGGTGGACGATGGCAGCCGTGATGGCAGTGATCAGTGGATTGCCCGGCTGGCGGCACAGGCCGGCGGCGTCAAGGCGGTGCGGCTCAGCCGCAACTTTGGCAAGGAAGCCGCCCTCACCGCCGGCCTGTGCCACGCCACGGGTGATGCAGTCGTCATACTGGATGCCGATCTGCAAGATCCCCCGGAGTTGATTCCCGATATGCTGGCGGCCTGGGAGCAGGGTGCCGATGTGGTGGCCATGAAACGCCGGTCGCGCGCCGGCGAGACGGCACTGAAGAAGCTGAGCGCGCATCTTTTTTATCGGCTGTTGCGTCGGCTGAGTGCCGTGAATATTCCCGAGGATACCGGTGATTTCCGGTTGATGAGTCGCAAAGCCGTCGATGCATTGAACAGCTTGCCCGAACGCAATCGTTATATGAAAGGGCTGTTCGCCTGGATCGGATTGCCCACCACGGTCATTGAATACGACCGGGACGCAAGGGCTGCCGGTTCCAGTCAGTGGGATTACCTGGCGTTGGTGCATCTGGCCTTCGAGGGGATTACGTCGTTTTCTGTCGCGCCGTTGCGCCTGGCCATGATCGTCGGCCTTGCCACTGCGTTGGCCGGCGGGCTGTTCGGCATGTGGATTATTGCCAAGACGCTGGTTCTGGGGGAAATTGTTCAGGGCTACCCGTCGATGATCGCCATCATGACGTTTTTGGGCGGGGTGCAGCTGGTGTCGGTCGGGTTGCTGGGCGAGTATGTGGGTAAAGCTTACTTTGAAACGAAGCAACGGCCTGTGTTTGTGGTGCGTGATGTCATTGAGCGAGAGCAGGCGGGCGAGAAAGCCAATCTCAGGGCCGTAGCGGTACGGAGTCGCAGCCATGCTGCCTGAAAAACAATGGGTGCGCTTGCTATGGGTGGTGGGTGTGCTGCCGCTGGTGGCAATGGCATTGATTCCCCTTTCCGATACCTCTGAGCCCCGTTATGCCGAGATTGCGCGCTTGATGGTCGAAACGGGAGACTGGATCACGCCCTGGTTTGCGCCCGACGTGCCTTTCTGGGGCAAGCCCCCGCTTTCCTTCTGGGCTCAGGCGCTTTCCTTCAAGCTCTTTGGCGTGAACGAGTTCGCCGCCCGGTTTCCGTCGTGGGTTGTCACGGCGGGTGCGGCATGGCTTTTGTATCAGTGCGTGGCGACGCTGTTCGATCGCCTGACCGCCCGCCTGGCAAGTCTCATTTATCTTTCCGGGGCCCTGGTTTTTGTGGCATCGGGTGCTGTTTTGACCGATCCATTCCTGGCCCTGGCAATCATGCTATGCCTGACCGGACCCCGGATGGCTGTGCTGCGACCAACGCCATTCTGGCGGTATGCGTTTTTTTTGGGGCTGGCGGCGGGTATGCTGGCCAAAGGCCCCCTGGTGCTGGTATTGAGCGCGGGTGCCTTGCTTCCCTGGTTTGCCCTGTTTCCTGACGCACGTTCCGCGCTAAAGCAATTGCCCTGGGGGCGGGGCTTGCTGCTCACCGTTTTATTAAGTGTGCCATGGTACCTGGCCGCCGAGCTGAAAACTCCGGGGTTTTGGGACTATTTTCTGGTGGGCGAACATGTCCGGCGCTTTGTCGATCCAGGCTGGGCGGGTGACCGTTACGGTACGGCGCACCAGGCCCCTTATGGCACGATCTGGTTTTACTGGTTGCAGGCAACGTTTCCCTGGGGAGTGGCGGCGCTGGTTTTGCTGGCAAAGACGCTGACCTTGCCGCGGCAGCGCCAGGTTCTGGCGAATGCCGTGCGTGACGAGCGATTGGTTTATTTTCTGATGTGGTCGCTTTTCACTCCCTTGTTTTTCACTTTTTCAGGCAATATCCTCTGGACATACCTTTTGCCCGCCATCGGCGGATTCAGCGTTGTTCTGGCTCGGGCGATCGTTGCCGGCGGTGATGTGCCGGGCTTGCGCTGGCGGCATAGAACACCCTGGCTGGCGTTGCTGGCACCGGCGGCAGTGGGAGGGTTGACGGTATTGGCCTGGGTCAGCCCCCAGTCGCTGAAAACCGAAAAGCAACTGGTTGCTTATGTTCATGCCGCCGGTGCGGGCGATAAAAATCAGGAGTTGCTATATTTGGATGAAGTTCCCTTTTCAGCACGCTTTTATTCCAGAAATGCTTCGCAACCCGTATCGTTTGACCATGCCATGGAAAAAGTAATGACCGGTAAATCGTTCTGGCTGGCTGTTCCCAAAGAGCGGGCCGATGAGTTTGCCGGCCGGCTTCCTGTGGAAAAAGCGTTTGAAAGCCGCCGCTATGTGTTGCTGCATGCGCGGGGCGGCGTGACCGGGCCGCTGGCGTCTTCCCGCCCGCCGGCTGCGGGTGTGCAAAGGTAGGTCAATGAATCAGGACACCATTCGCTTGCTGATCGTCGAGGACCACCAGGGGCTGGCTGAAAATTTGTATGAGTACTTTGGTCATGATGCACGCTTTGTGCCCGATTTTGCATCCGACGGCCTGACAGCCCTGCATTTGCTTGCCAGCCAATCGTACGACGTCATTGTTCTTGATGTCATGCTGCCCGGCATTTCGGGGTTCGAGATCTGCCGCCGCCTGCGTCACGACTTGGGTCGCCAGACTCCTGTCATACTCATGACCGCCAAAGATCAGCTGCACGATAAAGAAGAAGGGTTTGGGGTAGGGGCCGACGATTATCTGGTGAAGCCCTTCAATTTAAAAGAGCTTCAGTTACGCGTTCTGGCTCTGGCCCGCCGCCGCAGCCCCCAGCGATCGGCTGTCATCCAAATTCCCGGCCTTTCCTACGATCCGGGACAGCTGGTCGTTGAGGTTGCCGGCCAGGGCTCACTGGAACTTTCCGGGACGGCCGCGAAACTTTTCGAGGGCATGGTGCGCTCCTATCCCGATCTGGTTTCCCACGAGCAACTGATTGATTTGGTCTGGGGTGAGCGGGAGGTTGACCGCCATACCCTGCGAACCCATGTCTATGCCTTGCGCAAGTCATTGCAAGACAAGTTTGGCATCACGCTGATAAAAACGCTGCATGGTCGGGGATACCGAATTATTGCGCCGTGCGAGGTGTCTGCGTGAAATCGATTGCGCGCCGGATTCATCACGCCATTGCGGTGGTCAGTCTGCTTGCCCTGGCGGCTATGCTGGTCAGCACCACGCTGGTCAGCGAAGATCTTGAAAACACCATGCTGAAGGTCGAGCTCGCCCAGGAAAAGGCATTCTTTCTGGATCAGGGGCATGATCCTTTGCTGCCCGTGCTGCGCCAAACCCCAAGTATGGTGCTGGCTTATGTACCGCAGCCCGGCTCCCCGGGTGTTGCGAATGCGTCGCCTGTGCAGCTGCCTGCCCTGTTTCAGGGCCTGGGCGTGCCTTTTTCCGGAGAGGTGTACCGCGACGACAGCACGTATCTGGTCAGTATCGACCACGTCGATGGCGGGCGATTGTATCTGGCGCGCAATATTACGTATTTCGAAGAGCGCGAGTGGCTGTTCCGGATGGCGCTTCTGGTTGCCAGTCTGACCATTGCCGTACTGGCGGTTGTGCTGGCAGTGATCGGCGCAAGGCGGGTGGTGCGCCCCTTGCGCCGTCTGGCCGATCTTATCCAGCAGATGCCGGTGGAAACTCCCATGGCGCGTTTGCCCATGACGTGGCAAGACGCCGAGCTGGAAACCATTGCCGCGTCGTTCAACCATTTTGTGGCCGAGTTCGATGCCTACGTGCGCCGTGAGAAATCACTGCTCGCCCTGGCGAGCCACGAGCTGCGCACACCGATTGCCGTTATGCTGGGCGCCCTGGATGTTCTGGAGCAGCGTGACGAGCTTTCGGGGCCCGATCGGCGAACGGTGGCCCGCCTGCGTGTCGCCGCGGTTGAAATGCAGACAAATGTGCAGGTTCTGCTGGCACTGGCAAGAAAGCAAGGCGACAGCCAGAGCAGGCCGTTGTCGCTGTCGCTGGCGGGCGAGATGCGAGGGGTGCTGGATGAGCTGTCCTGCCATTATCCGGTCAACGACAGGGTGCGGTTTTCGGCGGATGCCGCAGCGAACGTGGTTGCCGATCCGGCACTTGTGCGCATGTTGTTTCGCAATCTGGTCCAGAATGCACTGCAACACACATCAAGGCGTGTTGTTGTCAGCCTGCAGGAAAACGCCCTGGAAGTGCGCGACGAAGGCGCCGGGCTGGATCGTGAGGCCCGGCGGGTACTTCAGGGCGAACATAATCTGGGCACGGCAAGCGGCCCCGTCGCCGGCCTGGGGTTGTACCTGGTTACCCTTGTGGCGGAGCGACTGGGCTGGGCGTTGCAGATCGTGGAGTCCTCGGAACGTGGCACGGTGCTGCGGGTTACGTTCAGCAAACCTGGCACGTGAAGGGTTGCCGGTACACGCTCACTTCCTTTTATCGGCCCGTCGTGCCAGCCTGTCGCCGGCGCTTTGAACCGCCTGCACCAAAACGGCAAGCACCACCACCGTGATAAGCATCACGTCGGTCTGGTAGCGGTAATAGCCAAATCGTATCGCCAGATCACCCACACCGCCGCCGCCGACAATACCGGCCATGGCCGAGTAGCCGATCAAGCTGACCAGGGTAACAGTCAGGCCGCGCAGCAAACCGGATAATGCTTCGCGCAGCAGCACCCGCACAATGATGCGCATGGGCGATGCACCAAAAGCCTGGGCGGCTTCAATAATGCCGCTGTCCACCTCGCATAACGCCGATTCAACCAGTCGGGCGTAGAAGGCGATTGCCGCCACCGATAGGGGAACGGCGGCCGCCGCCGGCCCGATGGTGGTGCCCAGCAGCCATTGTGTCAGCGGCAACAGAAGCACCAGCAAGATGACGAAGGGCATCGAGCGAATGAAGTTGACAATAAAGCCGCCGATCTTCTGTGCGGTCTGGTTCGTCCAGAAAAGGCGGCGTTCGGTGATGTAAAGCAGCACGCCCAGCGGCAAGCCGCCCACCACGGCGAAGAAACTGGCAACGCCCACCATCAGCAGCGTTTCGCCGAAGGCCGGCACCAGATCAGCCCACAGGGCGGAAATCATTTCAAGCATGCAGAACCTCAAGGTGTGAGCTGGTGGAGCGAATGTAGTCAAGCGCTTCGTGTTGCCGTGACGGGGCCTGGGTGCCCGCCACGTCTTGCAGCAACGCGATCATCAGGCCGATCGGGCGGTTATTGATGTACTCGATTTTTCCGTGCAGGATGTTGACCGATACGTTGAAGCGGCGGGTCACTTCCGAGAGCACCGGATGCTCGGCCAGGTCGCCCAGAAAAAGTACTTTCAGCAGTGTTCCCTGCAATCCGGCGGTCAGGCGCGGCGGTAGATCCAGGTTGAACGTATGCTGCACCAGCTGCCGCGTAAACTCATGCTGCGGTGTGGCGAACAGGTCATGAACATCGGCAAGTTCAATGATGGCGCCTTGATTCATTACGGCAACACGGGTGCATATTTTCTTGATCACGCTCATCTCGTGCGAGATGAGCACCATGGTGATGCCCAGACGGTGATTGATTTCTTTCAGCAGCTCCAGTATCGAGGCCGATGTTTCCAGATCCAGTGCCGACGTGGGTTCGTCGCATAACAGCACTTGCGGCGCGTTCGCAAGGGCACGGGCAATGCCTACGCGTTGCTTCTGGCCGCCGGACAATTGGGCCGGGTAGGCTTGCGCCTTGTCGGCAAGGCCGACCAGCTGAAGCAGTTCGGGGACACGTTGCCGAATCTGGTCACGCGATTTACCCGCCACTTCAAGCGCGAAGGCGATGTTCTCAAAAACAGTGCTCGTGTGCATCAGGTTGAAATGCTGGAAAATCATGCCGATTTTCTGGCGCTCACGGCGCAGCGCGGCGCCTTTGAGTTCCGTAATGTCATTTCCGTCAAGAAGAACACGGCCTTTGCCGGGGCGTTCGAGCAGGTTGATAGTGCGCAACAAGGTGCTTTTGCCGGCACCACTGGATCCGACGATCCCGAAAATTTCTCCGGGGTCAATTTTCAGTGAGGCGTCGCGAACGGCGTACACCGGCTGATCACCCGAAGAAAAGCTGACAGAGACAGTGCGAAGCTCAATCATTGTTTTGCCGACGCCTGAATAATCCAGTCGGGTCGCTGAAAGGATGAAAACTGGCGCTTGGGATCGGTGACCACGGCAAGAAACTCATCGGACTGCACCACGCTGACAATGTCTTTGACAAAGGGTTTGTTCAGATCGCCGGTTTTGACAGCGATCAGATTCTTGATGTTTTCATCCAGCACCTCCAGTTCCAGGGCCGATTTCAGGTCAAGGCCTGCGGCAATCGCAAAATTGCCATTGACCACCGCTGCGGCGGCGGTATCGAGCGTACGCGGCAGTTGAGCAGCTTCCAGTGGCTTGAAGACCAGGCCCAAGGGGTTCTGATCAATATCTTTTTCCGACGCGCGGGTGGGGTCAATATTTTCCTTGAAGGTCAGCAGCTTCAGCCCGGCCAGAAAGCGCAGGGCCCGCGCCAGATTCGTCGGATCGTTGGCCAGGGTGACAATATCGCCTTTTTTCAGCTCGGCGATGGATTTGATCTTGTTGGAGTACAAGCCCAGGCCAGCCGTGGGAACACGCAGTACGGGCGAGAGATCCAGGCCTTTGTCGGATGAAAACTTTTCCAGATACAACTGGTGCTGGAAGAGGTTTGCATCGACGGCGCCATTGGCCAGTGCCAGGTTGGGCTGTACATAATCGCTGAATTCGCGGTATTTGACGGTATAGCCTTTGCGTTCAAGGCCAGGCTCAATGGCCTGTTTGATCATGTCGCTGTAAGGGCCTGGGGCGACTCCCCAGACGATGGTTTTTTCATTGGCCTGGGCAACGGCGTTTGATGTGTGCAGGCTGAAGGCGGCCGCTGCCAGCACAAAAAAGGCGCGACGGAGCAAAGAGATCGTTGTCATTATTGAATCCACTGAGAGTATCGGGGAACTCAGTGTAGGGGCAGGGCAAGGCGATCTGGAACGAATAAAAAACGATTTGGTTATCTTTAAAATTTATATCGATTATGTCTGCGACTGCTAGATCAGAAAGCCGCTCTCCGACCGGGTTAATGGGTTTGCCGTTCCTTGGTCATGTCGTAAAGCGCCAAGGCCAGCTGATACTGCAGGCGTAGCCTGGGATTCAGAATGTCGCGCTGTGTCAGAGTGTAAATCTGGGAAATCCGGTAGCGAACCGTATTGTGGTGTACGTGCATCAGGCGAGCGGTTTCACGATAGTTGCCGTTGTTGTCCAGAAAAATCCGCAAGGTCGAGACCAGCCGCGACCGGCGCTTCTGGTCGTAGTCCAGCAACGGGCCCAGCCACTCCTCGATAAACCGGCTCACATCGTTCTGCATGGCGGGGTGTGACAACAGCCGGTAAAGCCCGGTTTCGTCGTGCAGCTTTATTTGACACACTTGTCCCGACTTCAGGCTGTGATTCAGCGCGTATTCCGCCTGTTCGAAGGCCCTGTCCAGGCGCGTTACGTTGGTGGCCTGGCTGATGCCGGCATTCCAGTCTTGCGTGTTGTGCAGCGATGCAACCTGCCAGATGTACCGCTCGATACAACCCTTGCCGCCGTCATTGTGAAAGTCGGAATCTTCGGTGACGGGAACCAGCAACAGAAAGCGCGTTCGATCCAGACTGCTGACCAGCAGATGGTCTGTTTCCAGTTTGGAATGGAACAGGCTGGCCACCGCCCTGTAAACGTGTTCGTCAAGGGTGTGAAACTTGATGATCGCCGCGAAATACCGCTCGTGCAGCAGAATGCCCCGGTTCATTCCCCGGGTAATGTGTGCCTTTCTTGCGCCTTCAGTAAGGCTGGCATCCACGAGTGTCTGGACAAACTCATTGTGCTTTTCCCGGTTGATGCTCAGGTTTGCCCGGCGTTGCAGCAGGCTCATGGAAATGGCTTCGCGGGCGTGCGCCAGGCAATGCAGCAGCGGGGGGTCGATAAGGTTATCGTTTTCGACGGCGGCAATGTAGGCGGCAGGATCGGCCGTGCGGTCCAGGGTAATGTAAGCCACGGCAAGGCCATTGCCGCGTTTGCGCATGACGCCGGGGCACGAAGGGATGGTTTCCGCGGGAGCCGCAGGGTCGTTCAGAAGCTGAACCACGTTGTCGAAGGGCTCGGTCTCGTTGGGCAGCCTGACGGTGTGCGCATCGGCCGGGCTGGTAAGAAGCACCGGTTTGCCCAGCATGGAATAGAGTAATGCCATGAGGCTTTCCACGCTGGCGCCGGCGAACAGCTGCTGGGTGAACTGGCTGCGTATTTCTTCGGAGCGGATCAGTTGCTGGGCGTCGGTATCAAGAACACGGGCGAAAATGGGACTGATGACCTCAATCCAGGCGATTTCATCCGGTATCTTGATGATCGGGAAGGCGAGCTCATTGGCGCGGGCGATCATGGCGTCGGGCAGGGTGGTCATGTAGCGGTGAAGCTTTACGCCCAGCCCCGCCACATTGCGTGCAACCAATTCCTCAATAAAGGTCGACAGCCCGGCGCGCCGTTTGATCAGGGGGAAGGTCGACGTCAGTGCCAGCTCGTGTCCGCGCAGCCAAAGCGATGCATCGGGAGCATCCAGAACCGTAACAGACTTGATATTCCTGCCCAGCCCGTCATGGCCGGCAATAACATCGGCACCTTGCATGGCGTTCAGGCCCAGCACGTCCTCGATGGTAAGCCACATTGTTTTTCTGCCCTTTTTATGGTGTGTTTACGCCGTGAAACTGTTTATACCATGCGTACAAAAACAGCTATTAATTTTTGGAACCATGGCGAATAGGCACCCCCGTGCAGGCTACCTATAATTTGTTCAAAGAGGAGGGTACACAACTATGACAGTCGCAACGTTCCCGTCTGACCAGGCCAGGCAACACGAGGCAGAAGCCGTTTTGCTCCTGCAGCAGGCTGTGCGGGTCAACACCGTCAGCCGGCAGGGAGACGAGCACGTGCTCGCTCGGCTGCTCGCCGACAGAATGGAGCGCGAAGGAATCGACTGTACGTTGCATCCGCTCGACGAAAAACGGGTGAATCTGATTGCCCGGCTCCGCAGTTCCCGCCCGGGGCCTTGCGTCATCCTCACCGGACACATGGATACCGTTCCTGTCGGCTCCGTGGCTTGGGAGCACGGGGCCCTTGATGCAACCATTGTCGACGGCAAGATGTACGGTCGCGGAACCGTTGACATGAAAAGCGGCTTGCTGGCGCTCATGTTTGCGTTGATCCGGTTTGCCCGGCGCCCGCGCGATGCCTGGTGCGGCGAAATCATCTTTGCGGCAACCTCCACCGAGGAAACCGGGGCCGAGGGTGCCAAGGCGATGGTCGAAAACCAGCTGTTGCCGGCGTTCGATGCCATGATTGTGGCCGAGCCGACCGATTTTCGCCTGGTGGTGGCGCATAAAGGCGCCTTATGGACCCGAATCTGCAGCTGCGGCCGTGCGTCGCATTCCTCTATGCCCGATATGGGCGTGAATGCCATCGACAAGATGTTTTCCTACTATTCCAGTTTGTCTGAATTGGATCTTTCGGGCGAACCGCATGGTTTTCTGTCGGCCCCCACATTTGCCGTCACCATGATTCAAGGCGGCAAGCAGGCCAATGTCATTCCCGACCGGTGTGAGCTGACCGTTGATATGCGTACATTGCCCCGGCAAAGCCACGAAGCGCTGACGACCCAGCTGCGGTCATTCGCCGGCCGTATCGCCCAGGCCGATCCCCAGGCAAGGTTTGAGTTTGAAACCCTGCTGGATGTCCCGGCGGTTGAAACCGACCCGGGCTCCAGCCTGGTGACCACGGCGCAGCGTGTTCTGATGCACGCGGGCCTGTCCGAGGATCAGGCGCAGCCGCGCGGCGCCCAGTATTTCACCGATGCGTCCGTCCTGCAACGACTGGGAAAGAACATTATTGTTCTGGGTCCGGGCGACCCCCGGCTGGCGCATCAGGTAAACGAGCATGTAGCGGTCGACGACTATATCCGCGCCATTACTGTGTACGACGAAATTCTTGAGAAGTACTTGATGTAGCAACGTACCTAACCGTTTTTTACACCGAAGTCGGAGGAGCAAACCCATGATGAATAAATACATTGCGACTTATTTCCCCAAAGCGGCCGCCCTTGGTCTGCTGGTTGCAGGCTGCGCGATCGGTTCAGTCGCCCAGGCAAAGGTCACCTTGAAGGCCGGCCACATCGCCGCCGTCGGCCATCCCTGGCACGAGGCGCTGGTCGGCATGGCCGAAGATGTCAAGCAAGGCACCAATGGCGAAGTGATCATTCAGGTTTATCCCAGTTCCCAGCTGGGTGGCGAGCGGGAAATGGCGCAAGGGCTGGGGTTGGGCGTGCTGGAAATGGGCCTGTTCGGCACCGGCGCGTTGCAGGCCCTCGACAAGCGTTTGATCATTGAAGAGCTTCCCTACGCCTGGCCCACACGCGAGCACGCCTACCGCGCCCTGGACGGCAAGCTTGGCGATGCGCTGGCCAAGGTTCTGGCTGGGTTGAAGATCACCACGCTGAGCTGGTGGGAGAGCGGCTATCGCCATATCACCAACTCGGTTCGTCCCATTCAGTCACCCGACGATCTGAAAGGAATCAAGCTGCGCGTGCCTGAAGCAGAAATGCGTATCGATACGTTCAAGATCATGGGGGCTTTGCCGACACCCATGCCGTTCTCCGAGGTGTTCTCGGGGTTGCAGCAAAAGGTCGTTGACGGCCAGGAAAACCCCCTGGCAACTATTTACGCGTCGAAGTTCTATGAGGTACAAGATCACCTTGCCCTGTCGGGCCATATCTGGGGCTCCGCCGTGCTGACCATTTCCACCAGTGCGTGGAACAAGCTGTCAGATTCTCAGAAGAAAGTGATCCAGCAGGCCGCCGATAAATGGAAATTGAAAGAGCGCGAAATGATCGCCAAAAGCGACCACGAAGCACTGGAAAAAATCAAGGCTGCGGGCGTGAAAGTCACCCAGCCCGACTCCGCCCAGTTCCAGAAAGCGGTACAGCCGGTCTGGACGAAATATGAAAGCACTTTCGGTACCGACCTCATGAATCTGGTAAGGGAGTACTCCCAGCCCTGATAGGCCGCAGCGCGTTGCTTCGGCAACGCGCCGGCAGGTTTGATATTCCACGGAAGGGATAATTTATGCGTGCTTTGCGACGGCTGGTGTCGTATCTGGTCAAGTGGCTGCTGGTGTTCATGTTGCTGCTCATGACCCTGGTGCTGTTTGCCCAAATTGTTTTTCGCTATTTCTTCCAGATGCCTCTGGTGTGGTCCGAAGAAATGGCGCTGGTGCTCATGCTGTGGATCACCTTTCTTGGTGCGGCATTGCTGCTTGAAAGCAAGGAGCACATCAGCATTGATTTCCTGGTGGAACGCATGTCGCCGTCCCTTCAGCGCGCCTTGGCCGTTGTCGCCGCGCTTCTTATGCTGGTATTTAACATTGCCCTTACCTACGGGGCGTTTCTGGTCGTCGAGGCCACGGCCTCGTCGATTACGCCCGGCATGAAGATTTCGGTGGCATGGCACTACGGCGGCGCAATGGCCGGCGGCTTCTTGCTGGCCCTGGTGTCGCTGGAGCATCTTGCCGAAAGTCTGGGGCTGTCGCCAGCCAGGGAGCAAGCATCATGGTAGCCAGTATTCTGCTTGTGACGCTGCTGCTTTTGATCCTGCTGAATATACCCGTTGCATTTGCCATCGGTATCACCTGCGTCGGCTATCTGTTGTTCAACGATATCAGCCTGGCCATCCTGGGGCAGCGTGTTACCCAGGGTATTTATTCTTACCCGTTTCTGGCGCTTCCCATGTTTGTTTTCGCCGGCGCCCTCATGGAGTTCGGCGGCATAACGCGCCGCTTGATGCGGCTGGCCAACGCCATGATAGGACATATCGCGGGCGGGCTGGCGGCTGTCACTGTGCTTGGCAATGCCTTGTTCGGCACGCTGTGCGGCTCGGCGATCGGCGGTACGGCAGCGGTGGGGTCCATTGTGATTCCGGCCATGAAAGAAAAGGGCTATTCGGCGTCATTTGCTGCGTCGTTGCAAGGTTGCTGCGGTATCTTGTCGTCGCTCATTCCTCCCAGCTTGACCATGGTGATCATGGGGGTGACCGGCAATATATCCATTGCCGATCTGTTGATCGGCGGGTTTCTGCCCGGTGTGTTGATGGCGGCACTGCTTATGGCCGTTGCCATTGGCGTCAGCAAACGCCGGGGGTACGGGTTAGGCGGGCAGGTTGCCAAAGGCGAGCTGCTGCAGTCGTTCGTCAGCGCCCTGCCCACACTGATGTTGCCGGTCATTATTCTTGGAGGAATTTTTGGCGGCATTGTTACCGTCACTGAAGCGGCGGTTTTGGCAGTGGTGTATGCGTTTTTCCTATCGTGCTGTGTTTACCGCGAAATTCGTTTCAGTGATTTGCCCAATGTATGCATGAAGGTGCTGCGCATTG
>JBFWLP010000050.1:0-23490 GCA_050252075.1 Burkholderiaceae bacterium
TCGAACCCGATCTGGATACACACAAACGCGATAATCGTTAGAACGACCAGAAATTCGATGACTCGCGTCCAGGGTCGATAAACACCCAAAGATTATGTCCCTTATCAATAATGTTTTTACTTCATGCAACCATAACGCATAAATTATTTGTGCGCTGTGGCAGGAAAAAGTATCTCGCATTGCGCCAAGGATGCCTAGGCCATCTGGCTCAACGCTACCCGAAAGCGTCGCCACGCCACCACAAAAAATACGATACCTATTGCAACCAGTGCCAGGAACTGCGGCCAGACCACATCCAGAGCGGCGCCCCGATACAAAATGGCCTGACCCAGAGCGACAAAATGGGTGGTCGGCGCCAACAGCATAATATCCTGCACCAGCGCAGGCATACTCTCGCGGGGCGTGCTCGCGCCGGACAACAGCTCCAACGGCAAGACCACCAGCACCAGCAACAGCCCGAACTGCGGCATGGTGCGCGCAGCGGTTGCCATGAAAATCCCCATTGACGTCGTGGCAAATAAATGCAATGCCGCACCGGCCATGAACAGCGGCACCGACCCCTGAACGGGAACCCGCAGCACTCCCTGAATGATCAGGGTTAACGAAACTGCGGCGGCCACCAACACGACCACCCCCATGGACCATACTTTGGACGCCATGATCTGGAACGGAGTCACAGGCATGACCAGCAAATGCTCAATGGTGCCGTGCTCCCGCTCCCGAATCAGCGCCGCGCCGGTCAAAATGATGGACAACAACGTGATGCTGTTGATGACCTCCATCAGCGCGCCGAACCAGGAACGATCCAGCGACGGATTGAACCGCATCCGTATGGCCAGCTGCGGCGCCGACAAGTCGCCGCCCCGATGCCCTTGCAAGAACTCGCTTACCTCACCCAGCACAATTTGCTGGATGTAGCCGCTGCCGGCAAATGCCTGCGACATGCGCGTGGCATCGACGTTCAACTGTATTGCCGGTTGACGGCCATCAAGCACATCGCGCTGGAGCCCGGCCGGAATGACCAGCCCGAACGTGTAGCGCCCCTCATCCAGCCCCCGGTCGATCTCGTGCAGCGAGACCCGATCAGGCGCCAGAAAGTGCGGGGGATAAAACGCCGCAATAATGCGTTCCGACAGCGCGGAACGATCCTCATCCACCACGGCAATCGAGGCCTTGTTCAGCGTATCGGGCATAGCGGTGGCCGCACTGTAGATCGATACCGTGAACAAATAAACAATCAGCACCACCATCACCGGGTCGCGCCCCAGGCTCCAGAGCTCCTTGACCCCCAGCCGGTAGATAACGCGCCAACCCGTCATGATTATCGTTCCTGCTTGCGCAGCAAGCCCACGGCCAGCACAAGAATGACGGGCACCGCCACCAGCAGCGGAACAAAGGCATGCGCCAGATCCTCCATGCCGAGCGCCTTGCTGAATACCCCCCGGCTGACCAGCAGGAAGTAAGTCGCAGGATAAATCTGCCCGATCCAGGCACCCAAGCCCTCCAGTGACGATACGGGATTGATCAACCCAGAAAACTGCACGGCCGGCAGCAGGGTACCCATCATGGTCAGAAACAGGGCCGCAATCTGGCTGCGCGTGAAACTGGACGCAAACAGGCCGAAACCGGTGGCAAATATGACAAACAGTGCTGCCGCCGCCAGCAACACCCAAAACGACCCCTTCAGCGGCACATCAAACACAGTCACTGCCAGTGCCGTCATCAGCAAAAAATTGAAAATTCCCAGCACCACATAGGGCAACTGCTTGCCCAGCAGGAACTCTGTACGGGTAACCGGCGTTACATACAAATTCACAATAGATCCCAGCTCTTTTTCACGAACCACCGACAATGCCGCCAGCACGGCGGGAATCATGAGCAGCAGCAACGGGATGACGGCCGGCACCATGGCTGGCAAGCTGCGAATGTCGGGGTTGTAGCGAAACCGCGTTTCGATCACCGCCGGCTGCACCGCCGCATCGGAGCCGGTCGCCAGGCGCGCCTGCTCGGCCAGCCAATGCTGGTGCATGCCTTCCAGATACCCCTGAACGGTTTCCGCACGCTGGGGGTTGGCACCATCGATCCAGGCGGCAATCTGCACCGGCCTGCCCCGCTGGATGTCCCGTGCAAACCCCGGGGGGATCTCCACCACCAGGGCCACATCTGCACGCCGCAACCGCTGGTCGACCTGGTCGTAATCGGTCACTTCGGGCTGTTCGACAAAGTAACGCGATCCGGCCAGATGAAGCGCATAGTTGCGGCTGGTGGTGGTTTGATCACGATCCAGCACAGCATAGCGCAGGTTTTCAACATCCATGCTAATACCGTAACCCATGATGAACATCAGCAGCACGGTTCCCAATAATGCCATCAACCGGCGCAGCGGGTCACGCTGCAACTGCAGAGTTTCTTGCCAGCTGCAGGCCAGCGCCCGACGCAGACCGGCCCCCGGACGCATTCCTGTGCGATGCAGCGGAAGGGGGGCATCATCGGGCAGCGACGCCGGGGGCGGTACTGCTTCACCGGCCAAGGCGTCACTCAGGTAAGCAATGAACGCCTCCTCCAGATTGGCCGCCTTGCGGTTACGGATCAAGGCGGCGGGGGTGTCGCTGACCAGCACCTTGCCTGCATGCATCAACGATATCCGGTCGCAACGTTCACCTTCATTCATGAAATGGGTGGAAATGAACAAGGTGACACCATCACGGCGCGCCAGATCCACCATGAAGTGCCAGAAACTGTCGCGTGCCACCGGATCCACGCCCGACGTGGGCTCGTCCAGGATCAGCAGATCCGGCCCATGCACTACGGCAACCGCCAGCGACAAGCGCTGGCGTATTCCCAGCGGCAGATTTTCCGGTAGCTCGGCGACCACTGCCTGCAGGTCGAAACGCTCAAGCACCTGCGCCACCCGCTGACCGATCTGCATTTCGGGGACGCCATACAAGCGGGCATGCAACACCAGGTTCTGCAGCACAGTCAGCTCGCCGTACAGAGAGAATGACTGCGACATATATCCCACACGACGACGCGTAGCCATGTCGCGGGGATCGACTTGCCGGCCAAACAACCAGGCTCGCCCCTCACTGGCCGGCAACAACCCGGTCAGCATTTTCATGGTGGTGGATTTTCCGCAACCGTTTGACCCTAAAAACCCGAAGATTTCGCCGCGCCGAATATCGAAACTGACGTGATCCACAGCCACGAAATCGTCAAACCGCATGGTCAGGTTCTGGGCCTTGATCGCGATTTCAGTACGTTGACCGGCACCCAGCGGCGGAATGCTGACCGGCTGATAATGGCGCCGTTTTGACTCCGGCAACAGAGCAACAAATGCCTGCTCCAGACGGTCGGTGCGGGTTTGTTCGCGCAACATCCAAGGCGTCCCCTGGGCGAGCACCCGGCCATCGTCCATCGCGAAGAGCCAGTCAAACTGCTCCGCCTCCTCCATATAGGCCGTGGCCACAATGACGCTCATGCCGGGCTGCCCAACCCGCAAGCCGGCGATCAGTTCCCAGAACTGGCGACGCGCCAGCGGATCCACGCCTGTGGTCGGTTCGTCCAGAATCAACAACCGGGGATCGTGAATCAGTGCACAGCACAAACCCAGTTTTTGCTTCATGCCGCCAGACAATTTGCCGGCCGGACGCCCCAGAAACGGCGCCAAACCGGTCTGTGTCGTCAAGCGATGTATGCGCTGCCGCGCCTCGCGGGAAGAATGGCCGAACAGGCGAGCGAAAAACTGCAGATTCTCCTGCACTGACAAGGTGGGATACAAATTTTTGCCCAACCCCTGGGGCATGTAGGCAATCCCGTGACAGACTCGACGGCGGTGAGCGCCATCCGCCATGTCGCCTCCCAGCACTAGCACCCGGCCTTGTTGCAACCGCCTGACGCCGGCAAGCAGCGACAGCAGGCTGGACTTTCCCACACCGTCGGGCCCGATGAGCCCCACCACGCCGCCGGCGGGAATGCAGCATGACACCTCGCGCAGCGCCATCCGCCTGCCGTAGCGCAGGCTGACATTCTCCAGAATGGCAACCGTATCGCCCATCAGGGTTCCGGCAGGTTGATCGTTAATGCGCCGGGCCAGGGCACGGACTCATCGATACGCACCCAGGCCACGCCCGGCAGGCCGGTTTTCACCTGCGTGATGTGCTTGCGCAACAAATCGGGGGCCAGGCGTGCGCGAACACGAAACATGAGTTTTTGCCGCTCGGAGACCGTTTCCACCGTCTTGGGCGTGAACTGGGCCACACTGGAAACATACGAAATATCGGCAGGAATGACGTATTGCGGTGCAGCATCCAGAACGATGCGGGCCGGAGCGCCCAGTGCCACTCGCCCGGCCGCTGTTTCCGGCAGAAAAAACGTCATGTAAACGTCGGTCAGATCGACCAGATTCAGTACCTTCCCGCCGGCAGCGAGTACCTCGCCCGGCTGGGCGACACGGTACTGAACCCGCCCTTCGCGCGGTGACCTCAGAACGGTGTCATCCAGATCCGCCTGTATTCTGGCCACAGTGGCGCGGGCGGCGGTAACGGCCGATTGCGCCGCCACCACCTGCGCCCGGGCGGCGTCAATGGCGGCACCGGCGGCGTTGACCTGCGCGTTCGCCGCCGTCAACATGGCCTTGGCGCTGCGCACAGCCGCGCGATCTTCGTCGAGGGTTTGCCTGGGCATGGCCCCTTGTGCCGCCAGCGTTTCCGAACGCGATACCCGCTGCTGCGCCAGCGTCAGTTCCGTTTCGCGCTGCACGACCACGGCGAGCGCCGCCGCGCGATCACTTTCCCGCGCTGCCACCAGCGCCTGAGCGGTCGCCACATTATTCAGTGCCTGCTGCAACTGGGCGTCGGCCTCGTCACGCTGCGCCTGCAGTGCATCAGACTGCATACGCGCCAGAGGCTGGCCGGCCACGACAAAATCACCCTCGTTGACCAGCACGGTCACAACCCGGCCGGGCAATTTCGTGGCGATATCGATTTCTGTGGCTTCAAGACGGCCATTGCCGCCTGCAAACGCGTTGCCATAGCCGTCGTGCCGGTGGCTGGTCCAGTAATACGCACCGGCCAGAGCGGCCAGCGCCAGCCCCGCCAGGACCACACCGTTTCTGCCTGCCATCCAATGCATTTGCGCACGTCCGCATGATCATCTACAGCTCAATGTAATCTGATTCAGATCAAGGGGTGCTGCGCAAGATCAAACAATGTGCAGGTTGGCGCCGGCGTCGATCAATCGCGAGAGAAAGGCTTGCCCTGGAAATCCACCGTAATGAGATTACCGTCCAGCGGGCCCATGCCGGGGGCGTTGGTAGGCATGCCCGGCGCAGCCACTCCCTTCACCGAGGGGTCGGCCAGCATCTTGCGCACGGCCGAGGCCGGCACATGCCCCTCGACCACCTGACCCGTTTCCGGGAACACTGCGGTATGGCAGGACCCCAGCGACTCAGGGACACCCAACTTCGCTTTCATGGACGCGACATCGCCGGTGGTAATCGCCGTAACGGTAAAGCCCGATTCACGCATATGGTCAACCCAACCGCTACAGCACCCGCACTTGGGGTCGTGGTAAACCGTAACGTTCGAGGTGCCGGCAAACGCCGCTGACAGGGGTAACAAGGCCAGCATGCCCGCCAGCACGATAGTGTGTTGTTTCATGATCCATATTTCCTGAACGACAGAAAGCCAGTCTACCCCCCTGGAGCACGGCACTCAAGTGCAGCCCGGCCGCGCGTCCCTGTGCTAAATTGGGCCGGCATTCATACCGGTACCCGGCCCGCCCATTTCCTCTTTGCACAGATCGCCTTATGAAGCCCTTAGTATTGCTGACCGACGCCATTCATCCCCAGGTGCATGCCCACCTTGAACAATTTGCCACCGTGCGCGTGGCGCCCGATACGCGCCCCGACACCTTGATTCAGGCCGCCCGCGAGGCGCAGGTGATTGTGGTTCGCTCGCCACTGCCGCCCGCCTTGTTCGACACTGCCGACGCACTACGCGGCGTCATACGCCACGGTGCCGGTGTGGACATGATTCCCATTGACGCCGCGTCGGCCCGTGCAGTCGCCGTGGCCAACGCGCCCGGCGCCAATGCGCAATCGGTTGCCGAGTACGCGGTGGGCCAAATGATTTCGCTGGCCCACCGGCTGACCCAGATCGACAAAGCCCTCCGGGCGAGCTCCTGGCCCGAGGCCCGCGCCCTATCGGTGCACGCGCGCGAGATCACCGGACGCACGGTCGGTCTGGTCGGAACCGGAGCCATCGGACAGGCCGTTGGCCGCATCTGTCACTTCGGCTTCGGCATGAAAGTACTGGGCTACAGCCCGAGCGGCCGGACGCTGCCCGACTATATCCAGCCCGCCACCCTGGACGCCTTGTTCGCGGGGTCAGACTTTGTCGTGCTTGCCTGCCCGCTGAACGACCAGACCCGGGGGCTGGTGAACAGTGCGCTGCTGCACCTTATGAAAACCGATGCCGGTCTGATCAACGTGGCCCGCGGGGCGGTCATCCAGCACGCGGATCTGATACAAGCCCTGGCCGACGGACGCATCGCCGGTGCGGCGCTGGACGTCTTCCCGGAACAACCGCTGGACCCGGAATCCGCCCTGTTCACCTTCCCCAACGTTATTCTCTCGCCGCACCTGGCGGGCATCACCGACGAAAGCCTGCAACGCATGGGCGACGTCGTTGCCGGCCAGGTCATCCAGTTGCTTCACGGAGAACTACCCACCCATCTGGTGAACACGGCGGTCCGGGAGCCGGTGCGCCGGCGGCTGGCCGCGCTGCAGGCCGCCGACCTCTCATGATCAACCTGAAGCGGCTCAAAACCTTTGTATTGGTCGCCGAACTGGGCTCACTGTCGCGCGCGGCCAAAGTCATCGGTGCCACGCAATCGTTCATCAGCCGTGAAATCACCCAGCTGGAAACGCTGTGGGGCGACAAGCTGTTTGACCGGACCGGCCGCGGAATGGCCCTGACACAATTCGGCCTGCATGTGCTGCCGCAAGCGCAACAGCTGCTTCGCTACGCCCAGGAACTGGACACTTCCGTCCACGACAATGCCGGTATTGTCTCGGGCGATGTCCGCATCGGCATCATTCCCTCGCTGGCGCGTCGCATCATTGTGGATCTGTTTTCCGCGCTGCAGGTCGCGGCCCCCGGCGTACGCTTGTTTGTGGTTGAGGAATTCACCGGCCATCTGGAAGAACTTCTGGCATCCGGACAGATCGACATGGCGGTGATGAACCGCTATCACCGGTCGGTACTGCCCGGCGAAGACGTGCTGGGCTTCGTGGACAGCCACCTGATCGGCCGGGCCGATCTTCCCCTGATGCGCCAGCCACGAGTGTCCTTCCGTGAGCTGGACAATCTGCCGCTGGTCCTGCCGCCGCGTCCGAACGGGCTGCGTACGCTGCTCGACAATACCGCGCGGCAACTGGGCATTCGGCTGAATGTGGTTGTGGAAGTGAACACCCAGGCCGCCATGACGCGCATTGCCGCCACCGGCCGGGCGTTTTCGTTTCTTCCCCCGATGGCCGTGGCCGACGAGATCGTGGCCGGGACGCTGGCTACTGTTCCTGTCAGCCAGCCGGCCATGCCCCGCACCATTTCGCTCAGCCTCACACCGCACCACCCCCTGTCCAAAGCCGCCCGAACCGTGGCGTCCACCGTTCGACGCATCGCCACCGACGTCCTGTCACGGGAAGGCCCCCAAGGTATTCTGGTATCGTAAGTCTGGTATTACCAATCTGTCATTACATCCGCCCCCGAGAACTTTTAACATGAGGCCCACATTCGGCAATCGCGCCGGAAAAGAAGATCATTTCGGGAGACAAAGTAATGAAACTCGGTACATCCATGAAGAAACTCGCCGGCGCCCTGCTGGCTTCATCCGCCCTGATGGCGGCCGCCCCTGCCGCACAAGCGGCGTATCCTGACAAGCCCATCACCATCATCGTGCCGTTTTCGCCAGGCGGCGCCACCGACATGCTGGCACGCACCGTGGGCCAGCAGCTTTCCGAGCGCTGGAAGCAGCCGGTACTGGTTGACAACCGGCCCGGCGCCGGCGGCAACATTGGCGCATCCGCAGGCGCCCATGCCAAGCCCGACGGCTACACACTCACCCTGGTGGCCGCCGGCATCATGTCGGTGAACCCCTGGGTCTACAAAGATCTTAACTACGACTCCATCAAAAGCTTCGCCCCGGTAACGCAACTGGTTGCGGCGCCCTTGCTGATCGTCACGCATCCGTCGGTACCGGTCAAGAATTTCGCTGAATACCTGGCCTTGGTCAAATCCAAGCCCGGCGGTGTCGCTGTGGGCAACGGCGGGGTGGGTACCGCCCAGCACATGGGCGCCGAATACTTCGACATGGCCGCCAATGTGAAGTCGCTGCACGTGCCCTACAAGGGCAGCGCACCGGCCACCACCGATTTGCTGGCCGGCCAGACCAACGCCCAGTTCGACAACATGGTCACCCTGATTCCCCATATCAAATCGGGCAAATTGCGCGCCATTGCAGTGACCTCGCTTGAGCGGGTCAGCATTCTGCCCGACGTTCCCACGGTGGCCGAATCAGGCATCAAAGGCTTTGAAACCGGCACCTGGTACGGTGTTGCCGCGCCGGCCGGAACGCCCGCCGATATCGTGAGCAAACTGCAGAAAGAGATCGCCGATATCCTGAAAATGCCTGAAATCAGCAACAAACTGATCGAACTAGGGCTGATTCCCGTGGGCAACACCCCCGAACAGTTCGCCGATATGATCAAAAAAGACCGTGAAAAGGCGGGCATGATCGTTGAGCGCGCCAACATCAAACTGAACTAATGCTCCTTCACACCACAGGACTCTTTTCATGAGCAGTGCATCCGTTGCCCCCTCGCTGACCGGACTGGGAGACGATCTTCGCATCGTCTCGATCGAGGCCTTTCCCACCTCGTATCCCATTCCGCCGGCCCATGCCGTTACCCTGGGCATCGGTCGCGCCATCAAGCGCGATGCCGTGGTCGTGAAGGTCACCACCGCAGGCGGGCTCACAGGCTACGGCGAATCGCATCACGGTCGCGCGCCGGGTGCCATCGCCAACCTGGTCAACACCACGCTGCGGCAACTGGTGTTGGGCATGGATGCCGGCGATGTGGTGGGTGTATGGTCGCGCATTTACAAATTGCAGCTGGGCAGCCACGGCATGGGGGCCGCCACCAGCATGGCCATGAGCGGTATCGATATGGCCTTGTGGGATATCCGGGGCAAGGCCGTGGGCTGGCCGCTCTGGCGGCTGCTGGGCGGCGCGCGCCGCCCTGTCAAAGCCTACGCCGGCGGCGTGGCGCTGGGGTACCAACCGGTGCAAGAACTGGTGGCCGAAGCCCACCCGCTGGTGGCGCAGGGCTACAAAGCCCTGAAACTGCGCATCGGCGATCAGGTCAATCGAGATATCGAGCGCGTGGCCGCCGTTCGCGCCGAGTTCGGCGACGATCTGGTCATCCTGACCGATGCCAATTGCGGCTACAGCCTGAACGACGCCCGGCTGGCCATGCCCGGGCTCGATGCGCACCATGTCGGCTGGCTGGAAGAACCGTTCCCCGCCCACGACTACCGCAGCTACCGCCAGGCCACCCGGTTCGGCAATGTACCGCTGGCGGCCGGCGAAAACCACTACACCCGGTTCGAATTCAGCCGCGTCATCGAAGAAGGCAGCGTCGGCATTCTGCAGCCCGACCTGTCGAAATGCGGCGGCATCACCGAAGGCCTGCGCATCGCCGCCATGGGTTCGGCGTACAAGCTTTCCATCAACCCGCACAGCGCCATGTCGGGCATCAACATGGCAGCCACCATCCACTTTCTAGCCGCCATCGAGAACGCCGGGTATTTCGAATCCGATGTCGCCAAGACCAATCTTCTGCGCGACGAACTGGTGGAAATGCCCTATCAGATCCAGCCCGACGGCTGCGTGTTGCCCCTGGACAAACCCGGTATCGGGATCCAGGTGAACGAGGAATTCCTCAAGGCCTACCCGGTCATCGACGGTCCCGCCTATATCGACGCCCCCGTCCGCTAACAAGGAACAGTCCATGAGCACCCCCGCCGTACTGGTCGACACCGACCAGCAGATCGCTGTCGTCACGCTGAACCGGCCCAAACAGCTGAACGCCGTGAACGCCGACTTGCGCCGCGAGCTGACCGAAGCGCTGGCACGCGTCAATGCCGACCCCCGCGTGAAGGCCGTTGTACTGACCGGTGCCGGCGATCGCGCCTTTTGCGCCGGCCAGGACCTGGAAGAAGCCATGCACCTGGAATGGCACCAGATAGCCGACTGGCTGCTGCGCCAGCGCAACATGTACCAGTCAGTTCGCGATCTGGACAAACCCTGCGTAGCCGCCGTGAACGGCGTTGCCGCCGGGGCCGGTTTTCAGATCAGTTTATGCGCCGACCTGCGCATCATCGCCCCCGGCACCCGCATCGGTCAGCCTGAAGTCAAGGCCGGATTGGCCAGTATTGTGGGGTCCTACCTGATGACACTGCATCTGGGGCACACCCATAACGTGCAAATGTCGTTGACCGGCGAACTGATTACCGGACAACGCGCCTACGATATCGGTCTGGTCAGCGAGCTTGCCGACGACGGTGCCGTCCTGGATCACGCGGTGCGGCGCGCCCATGCGCTGGCCCGGCTGCCGGAAACCCCGTTGCGCGTGTCCAAGCGCCGGTTTCGGGCGATGACGCAACCGGGCTTCGATGAAGCGGTCACCGCCGGCATCCAGGCCCAGCTGGAATGTTATTCCACCGGCGAGCCCCAGCGCGTCATGGCCCAGTTCTTTGAAGAGCGTCGCGCCAGGAACACGCCGACCACCTGATCCCGCCCACACCCCATTTTCCCTGCACCTCCTGTGTCATGACCGCATCATCTTCTTTCAGCGCACTGTATTTCGGCCTGCACCCCCGATCCGTTGCCGTTATCGGCGCCTCGGACAACCCCAACAAAGTGGGCGGCCGTCCGATCCACTATATGCGCCAATTCGGTTTCCAGGGGGTCATCTACCCCGTCAACCCCGGTCGCACCACGGTGCAGGGCCTGCCCTGCTACCCCAGCCTGGCCGCCTTGCCCCAGGCGCCGGATGCCGCCGTCGTGGCCGTCGGCAGTGACCGCGTACTGGACACACTGGAAGAATGCGCCGCTGCGGGCGTAAAAACCGCCATTGTGCTCAGCTCGGGCTTTGCCGAAACCGGTGCCGACGGCGTGGCCGCGCAGGCACGCCTTTCGGCACTGGCGGCACGCAGCGGCATGCGCATCGCGGGGCCCAACACGCAAGGCCTGGCGAACTTCCACGAAGGCGCAGTCATGAACTTCAGCACGATGTTCAGCGAGCTGCCGCCCCAAGACGGCCCTATTGCCATCGTGAGCCAAAGCGGTGCCACCAGTGCCGCGCTGTACACCTTCCTGCGCCTGCGCGGGCTGGGCGTGCGCTACGTACTCGCCACCGGCAACGAGGCGGACGTCACCGTGGCCGAACTGGCGGGTGTCGTAGCCCAGGATCGCGATATCCGGCTGATCATTCTGTATCTGGAAAGCCTGCAGAACCCCGAAAAGCTGGCCGAGGCGGCCGCCCTGGCACGCGCCCATGGCGTCCCGGTCGTTGCCCTGAAAGCAGGGCGCAGCGCCAGCGGCGCACGCGCCGCGCAATCGCACACCGGCGCCCTGGTTAACGACGACCACGTGGTTGATGCCTTTTTCGCCCGGCACGCCATCGCCCGCATGGACTCCATTGCCGATATCATCCAGGCGGCCCCGGTCTATCTGAAGGGGTTCTTTCCCGACGGGGAAGACCTGACCGTCATCAGCAACAGCGGATCGGCCTGCGTGATGTCGGCCGATATGGCCGACGCTCTGGGAATGGCGTTGGCCAGGCTTGCGCCGGGCACGCAGGACCAACTGAAAGCGGTACTGGACGCCTTTGCCGCCACCCAGAACCCCATAGATCTGACCGCATCGCTGTTGAGCAACAGCGGCATTCTGGGCAAGGTGCTGGACGCGCTGGCCAACGACCCGGCAGGCAGCTACGTGCTGATCAGCCTGCCTGTGGCCGGCGCCGGTTACGATCTGGAACGCCTGGCCCGCGATGCCGCGCAGTTCGAAGCCGCCACCCACAAGATGGTCGTTGTAACGGCAAGCATCGACTCGGTACTTGCCCCTTTCCAGGCGCAAGGGCTTCTTACCTTCACCGGCGAGCCCGATGCCATACGCGCCATTCACCGCGTTGTGCGGCACAAGGCCTTGCTGGCCCGGCCTGCGCCGCGCACTGCCCCCACGGCAACCTCGCCGGCCACACTGCCCGCCGACACCCGACAGTTTCTCGATGAAGCTTCCAGTTTGCGCCTGCTTGCCGACAACGGTATACCGGTGGTGACGCACCGGGTATGCGCCAGTGCCGACGATGCCGTGGCGGCGTGGCGCGCCTGCGGCGGCGCTGTGGCGGTGAAGGCCTGCTCACCGGATCTTCCGCACAAATCCGAGGCCGGGCTGGTTTTCCTGAATGTCGACTCCGAGCCGGGCGTACGCCACGCCTTCAACACCTGCCGCCAGGGCATGGCGGCGCTCAAGGCACACGACTCGGGTGTTGTCGTGGCCGCCATGACATCGGGCCGGCGCGAACTTGCCCTGGGCGGAAAAATGGATCCGGTCTTCGGGCCGGTGGTCATGATCAGCGACGGCGGCAAATACATCGAGGCGATGCCCGACTTCACCGTGCTGATCGCGCCTTTCAGCATCGACGATGTGCAACAGGCGCTGGGCCGGCTGCGCATAGCCCCTTTGTTTGCCGGTGTACGCGGTGAGCCCCCCATGGATACCGGAGCGCTTTGCGCGCTGGCCGTGCGTCTGGGTGACCTGATGGCACGCTACGCCGACACTGTGCAGTCGGTGGATATGAATCCGGTCCTGATCCACTCTGAAGGGGAAGGCGTCACCGTGCTGGACGCCCTGGTAGAACGCCGCCTTGAGCCGGAGAGCAACCGCCCCGGGCATTGAGGTATTCGCCTTCGTCCCTATATAGTCGTTATCATCTGCATCAGGCCTGCCGCGCGAACTCGCCCGGCAGGCGTGCCTTCGAATAACGACATGACCTTCTGCACTGACGCTCCCTGCGAGCTTTCTTCTCTTCCCGACATTCTGGCCGGGCCTATGCTGCGCCGTCTGGAGCGCCGCCGACTGGTACTGTGGCTTGCCACCCGGCAACCGATGGTGTTCAGGCTGGCCCCCGACGGTTTGCCCGCCATTGAGTTTTGCGGCAACGACCACCAGACCGTGCGTGTGGGCGAACACTGCTACCTGCACTTGCTGCAGGCCAATTTCAAGGCCGACCTGCCCGCCGACACTCCCATTGCCTACGACTTGCAATGGCGGCACAACGGCCCGACCTGGCATAGCATCACCGAACAGCTGGATGACCTCTGCCAGGCGGGCCAGAGCAAACCGCGCTTTGTCTATCGCTCC
Source organism: Burkholderiaceae bacterium (assembly GCA_050252075.1). Classification (GTDB taxonomy): domain Bacteria; phylum Pseudomonadota; class Gammaproteobacteria; order Burkholderiales; family Burkholderiaceae_B; genus JAAYGT01. Next base: position 13,489 of record JBFWLP010000050.1, read on the forward strand.
CGGCTGGACAACATTCTGCATGGTTCCTGCCGCAAACCCCACTCGCCTGCCGAAGACGGCCTGGTGGCAGCCGACCAGTGGCTGCAGGCCGCCGATAACCCGCCCGAACACTGGCCCGGCTGCCTGATGATGACCGGCGACCAGGTGTATGTCGACGATGTCGCCGGGCCCATGCTCACGGCGATTCATGAACTGATCGACGCACTGGGCCTGTATCCCGAAACGCTGGAAGGCGCCGTGGTGGGCAGCAGCGAAGAATTGTTCAACAGCAACTACAACTATTACCACCGGAACGATCTGCTGCCCGATACGCGCATGAACCAGACCTTGCGCAGCCGCTTTTTCGAAGGTGCCCGCAAACCCATTTTCACCACCAGCAATGCCGACAATCACCTTGTGACGCTGGCCGAAGTGCTTGCCATGTATCTGCTGGTCTGGTCGCCGGAACCGTGGCGCTGCCTGCCCGAAGGCGAACCCCAGGGCCTCTCTCCCGAGGAACAGGCCCGTTACCGCAAAGAGCGTGCCAGGCTCACAGACTTTATCCAGGGCTTACCCAAGGTGCGACGGCTGTTTGCGCATTTGCCCACCCTGATGATCTTCGATGACCATGACATCACCGATGACTGGAATCTGACTGCCGATTGGGAAAAAACCGCCTATCACCACCCGTTTTCCCGTCGCATCATCGGCAACGCGCTGATCGGCTATTTTCTGTGCCAGGCCTGGGGTAACCATCCGGATGCTTTTACCGGCAAAACGCTTTCCTTGCTGGCCGCGTGGTCGGCACACCCCCACAGCGCGCAGCAAGACGCACTGATCGACCACCTGCTGCACTTGCACAAGTGGGACTATTGCCTGCCCACCGAACCCAAGCTGGTGGTACTGGATACCCGCACGCGGCGCTGGCGCTCGGAGCGCAACCTGAACAGTCCGTCGGGCCTGATGGACTGGGAGGCACTCAGCGAATTCCAGACCGAACTGCTCAACCATGATGCGGTGGTCATCGTGTCTGCGGCACCGGTCTTCGGGGTCAAGCTTATTGAAACCATTCAGAAGCTGTTTATCTGGGGCGGCCGGCCACTGCTGGTCGACGCCGAAAACTGGATGGCTCACAAAGGCACCGCCAATGCCATTCTGAACATTTTCCGCCATACCCGCACCCCGGCCCATTTCGTCATTCTCTCGGGTGACGTGCACTACTCGTTTGTCTATGGCATACGGCTGCGCTCGCAGCGCGGCGATCCGCATTTGTGGCAGATCACCAGCAGCGGCATCAAGAACGAGTTCCCGGCGCAGCTGCTCAATGTGCTGGACCGCCTGAACCGCTGGCTTTATTCACCGCGCTCGCCACTGAACTGGTTCACGCGCCGCCGACGGCTGGAGATTTCGCCGTACCGCCCCTGCTCGGCATCACGCGGGGAACGCCTGCTGAACCAGGCCGGTATCGGCCATGTATGTTTCGCCCCCGACGGCAAGCCCACCCTGGTGGAACAGATCACCCGCGACCGCTCGATCGCCTTCGAGCTGGAAAATGCCGAGTCCCCGCAAACCGCCGTGGAACATTCGGAACAATTGTCGTGACCGCCCCCGCGCCTTCGTCCACCGAACCCACTGGCGCCCGGCGATGGGCCCGGTACATGCCGGGCCTTCAGGTAATCAAGCACTACAACCCGCGCTGGCTGCGGCACGATATTGTGGCCGGCCTGGTGCTGGCAACCCTGCTGGTGCCGGTGGGCATCGCCTACGCCGTGGCCGCCGGCCTGCCCGGCATTTACGGTCTGTACGCCACCATTATTCCGCTGTTTGCCTATGCCTTGTTCGGGCCCAGCCGCATTCTGGTGGTGGCGCCCGATTCGGCGCTGGCCGCCGTCATTCTGGCCGTCATCATGCCGCTTTCCGCGGCCGATCCCGACCGGGCAATCGCCCTGGCCGGAGCCATGGCCATTGTGGCCGGACTCACCTGTTTGCTGGCCGGATGGGGAAAGCTGGGTTTTGTCACCGAACTGCTGTCCAAACCCATCCGTTACGGCTACATGAACGGCATCGCCCTGACCGTGCTGATCAGCCAGTTGCCCGGACTGTTCGGCGTACCGGCCACCGGCGACAGCCTGCTCGAACGCCTGTGGAACTCGGTGGTTGCCATTGCCCGCGGAGACGCTCACGGGCTGTCCCTGGGCATCGGGCTGGGAACACTGGCGGTTATCCTGCTGCTGCGCCGTCATCGCTACCTGCCCGGCACGCTGATAGCCGTTGTGCTGGCCACCACGGCAGTGGGCCTGCTCCAGCTGGAGGCATCAGGCGTAACGGTGCTGGGTGGCATGCCGGGCGGGTTGCCATGGCCCACCCTGCCGTGGATCACCCTGGGCGATCTGGTTCCCATTGTGCTGGGGGGCATGGCCGCCGCCATACTGGCGTTTGCCGAGACCAGCATTCTGTCGCGCAGCTATGCCGCCCGGCTCAAAGAGCACGTTGATCCGAACCAGGAAATGATCGGCCTGGGCATGGCGAACCTGGCCACCGGACTGTTTCAGGGCTTTCCGGTCAGCAGCAGTGCATCACGCACGCCGGTTGCCGAAGCCGCCGGCGCTAAAACCCAGTTGGCCTGCATTGTCGGGGCGCTTGCCGTCACGGCCCTGCTGGTGTTCGCTCCGAACCTGCTTTATCACCTGCCCTACAGCGCATTGGCTGCCGTCGTCATTGCCGCGGCCATTTCATTGTTCGAAATTTCCGATTTAAAGCGCATCTACCGTATTCAGCGCTGGGAATTCTGGCTGTCCATCACCTGCTGTGCCGGCGTGCTGGTTCTGGGGCCGATTCCAGGCATTGGCCTTGCCATTGTGATCGCGATCATTGAGTTTCTTTGGGACGGATGGCGGCCGCACTACGCCGTGCTGGGCCGTGTGAACGGGCTGAAAGGGTATCACGACATCACCCGCTATCCGCAGGCTCGCCAGGTGCCGGGGCTGGTATTGTTCCGCTGGGATGCGCCGCTGTTTTTTGCCAATGCCGAATGGTTCAGTCGCCTGGCCATGCAAGCCATTGAGCAGGCCCCTGACCCGGCAAGGCGGCTGGTGGTTGCCGCCGAGCCGGTGACCAGCATCGATGTCACGGCCGCCGATATGCTGGCCGAGCTGGATGACGCCCTGCAGCAACGGGGCATCGACCTGTGTTTTGCGGAAATGAAAGATCCGGTTCAGGACAAACTGAAGCGCTTCGGCCTGTACGACCGGTTCGGAACTGACCGCCTGTACCCTACGGTGGGGCAGGCGGTCAGCCATTATGTACGTGACTACGCGCCCGACTGGATAGACTGGGAAGACGAACGCCTACCCTAACGCCCGCACCTGCGCTTCGAGCGCCTGCTTCAACGAAGGCTCCAGGTTCAGCCCGCGCGCCAGTTCGTCGAGGTAGGCGCGCTCCATGAAGCTTTCCTCGTCGACCACCAGCACACTGGCCAGATACAGCTCAGCCGCCACTTCGGGGCTGGTTGCCAGCGCGGCTATCTGGCGCGGATCGGCCGGCTTCTGCAGTTCGGCATCGAACCAGGCCCGCTCTGCCGGATCATGCGCCACCCGGGCCACCTCGGCTTCGAGCAAGGCCCGTTCCTGGTCGCCGATATGGCCATCGGCCTTGGCTGCGGCGATCATGGCCGCTACGATGTACTTGCTGTGCTGCTCGGCCTGCGCCGGTGAATAGTTCAAGGCCGGAGGAACCGCAGCGGCGGGCCGGGCGGCCGCCACTGGCGCCTGCGGGGCAGGCGCCGCCTTGCCTGTCTGCCAATCCTGGTAAGCCTTCAGGGCAATGGCGCCCAGGGCCGCCGCGCCGCCATAGGTAGCCACTTTTCCGCCCATTTTGCGAAACTTCTTGTTGCCCAGCAACAAGCCCAGCACGCCACCCGCCAGTGCGCCGCCGCCAAAGCCGCCCAAAGACTGCCCTGCCGATGACTGCTTCAGCGATTCATTTGCCGACTGGGCCATGCCCTGTCCGGATTGCAGCAATTGTTGCAATATCTGTTGTATTGACATGGGATACCTTGATCGTTGTGCTCGGGTTACCGGTTCGCCTTCGGCGCCTGGCGCCCGGCGTTCGTACCCTCGAGTTTAACCAGCTTCTTGAACAATCGCTGCGCCTTCCAGCGCTGTTGTTCCTGCATGGCGCGCAACCAGCCCACGGCAAACCAGGCCTGCGGCTGTTTTTCCAGCAAACGCTGATAATGCTCATCGGCCACGTAGTAATCGTTCAGATCACCCAGCTCTTCCTGAATCTCGCTCAGCAACGCCCGCAACGGCAACGTCTTTGAGCCCGGCAGCACGCCCTCGGAAAAATCAAGGCAGTAACGCAGTGTTTTCACCGCCTTGCGCACATCGTGCTGTTTCTCAATAGGAAGACGGGTGAGTTTGGCGCCCTGCTTGGCCACTTTGGCCAGCCACCCATGCAAACGCGGGCTCAAGGCGGCCTTGACATTACGCGGAACAGGCACGGCCTGGGTTGCCTGTTCGTCAGGACGGGTTTCCGGGGTTTCGGCCTTGGGCGATTCGGGCGCCGACGGGCTCATGCGCGGTGTGTGCAAGGCGTCGCTGACCGCCACCAGTTGTTCCAGAAACGCCAGCAGAGCTTGCTGGAAGTCGCTGCCCGATGCAACCGTATCCTCGGTTTGCGACGAACGGCGCCGGCGCGCAAACGTGCATTCGGGCATGCCCGCGGCGCGAAGCTTCGGCCCGACAACCAGGGTGACAACGTCGGTGTCGCGCGAATCGCCCAGACGCGCAAAGCCATCGCGAAGCACCTGAATCGACGCGTCGTCTGCCGCAGGCACCCAGTCGCGAAATAATTTCCAGCAAGAACGCAGGCGCCGGATCCCCACACGTAACTGGTGGATATACTCCATGTGCGCTGATTTACTTGCATGCTGCGTATCGACACCCGAGGCAAATGCCGCATTCTGGATGACCTGCGCCAGACACTCGTTGGCCGTCAGCAGGTAGGCCTGGGTGACCGACATTTTGGGCTTTAGCCGAACCGGACCGGCACGGCGGGCGGGGAAAAGCCGGGTCACATCGGGCGCGGCAACCGTGGCCACATTCACCCGGCCGTCGTCCATGGCCGTAGCCTGCAGCGCAATGCCGGCCAGCGCATCGCCCCGTTCGGCTTTGCTGCGCGTATCCAGCACCAGCCCATATTCCTGCAGCCACTGGCCCGCCACCCGGAAAATACCGTGCACATCCCCCGCCACGTGCTCGAACTCAACTTCGCTGACCGGCAGTTCGGCCTCGCCGGCAAAAATGAAGCCTTGATCGTAGGCAATCTCGACTTCAGCCCCTTCCGACTCCACACGAAGCACCAGCCGGGTGACCTGCGTTTCGTAGCGCAGCGTGAGCGGGGCGGGCAGCCCGGCAAGAATCGCCTCTACCGCCGTGCCCGCATACAGCGACACATCGAGTACCGGCGTAGGGCGGACATGATTGATTTCAAGGCGGGACAAGACATCGGTGCCGGGCGCCTTCAAGGTTTGCACCCAGCGCCGACCCTCTTTGCGCAGGCGCAAGGCAATGCCGGCATGCGCCAGATCACGGTTGGGGGTGTCGAAATACCGGGCCTGAAGCGACACCCGGCGGGCTTTATGGGCACGAAGGTAGCGGGCAATGGCCGAACGCGCGGAAAAAGGGACGTGTAACTTCAGTTCACGCTCAAGCATGGCAGCGGGCTTCCTGTAAAAGTTAACCAGTCATAGTAGCCCAGCCAACCCCGTTTTTTTATGACATATCACAAACATTTCATTCTTTATCACCCAGCCGGCGCAATGGTTTTCCGGCCATGACGTTCGCCTCGATATCCTCGAGCCTGACCCGGCGCGTTTCCGGCAAATACATCACGCAAATCAGCCAGGAAAGTGCGCACACCAGACAAAACAGCCCAATGCTTGCAGCCAGACCGATCAGGTCGACCAGCGACAGGAAAGTGAAGGCAATCAGCGCATTGAACAGCCAACTGACGGCCGACGCGATGGCAATACCCCGCTCGCGAACGGCACTGGGAAAAAGTTCTGACATCAGCACATAAGGCATGGGCCCCAGACTGACCGCAAACGCGGCAATGAACAGACACAGGCCCGCCAGGCCCACCCATGACCACCCCAGCAGGGAGGCCGCCACCACAAGCGCCAAACCCAGAACCATCACGGATGAGCCACCGATCAGCAGCGGCCGGCGGCCCGCCGTATCCACCACCCGCAAGGCCACCACGGTGGCGGCAAAATTCACCAGACCCAGGCCAAACGTTGCCGCCAGCGCCGCCGTGCCCGGGGCAAACCCGAGTGTCTGAAAGATATGCGGGGCGTAATACAGAATGCCGTCAATGCCGCTGAGGTTCTGCAAAATGAATAACGCACTGCAGAACACCAGCACGGCCGCCATACTGCTTCGTTTGCCCGGTGCCCCGACAGTGCGGCCAGGCACGTGTTCGTGCCCGGAAGCCTCCCATTCGTCGAGCAGATTCAGTGCAGCCGCCGCCTGCCGGGCCTGGTCGTGGCGACCGCGCGCGCGCAACCACCGGGGGCTTTCAGGCAACGCTGCAATGCCCGCCACATACAATACCGCCGGCAACACGCCTAGGCCAAACACCCACGACCATGACCAGACCTGCACAAACGCCAGGGAAACAGCATAAGCAAGCAGTATGCCGGCGGTGATGGCCAACTGAAAAAGCGCCACCACCGCGCCGCGTCGATGCGCCGACGTGGCTTCTGCGGCATACATGGGCACCGCCATCGACGAAAGACCCACCGAGAAACCCAGAACCAGTCGCGCGGTGAACAGGGCGGCATACACCGGAAATGCCAGAATGGCGGCATAACCCGCCACCGCCAAGCCCGCCGCCAGGAAAATGACGGGCCGCCTTCCCCACACCCGCGTTAAGGGGCCTGCCGCCAGCGCCCCCGCAAAGCACGCCAGCACCAGGCTCGACACCAGGGTTTCCTTGGCGGCGGTATCCAGCGAAAATGTGGCTGCCAGCACATCGAGCACGCCGGCAATCGAGGAAATGCCGAAGCCGAACAGCACCCCGGCGCAACTGACAAGGAAAGCAACGCGATAGGTAGGATCCGAGAGACTCACTGGCGTGCTCCGCGATGGTTACATAAAAATAGTGGCCGAATACAGGACGGCAATGGCACCATTACGCTGCGCAAGCAAGGCCGTCACTCCGCCCACATGCTACAGGGCATACGTTGAACCAGCTACCCCCGGCCCTGCAATTCCGGGCCAACCCATAACGATGCTGCCAAGGAATACCATGACTACGCCGACCACCACCCCTTCGCTTTCTCCCACCGACACCGACGATCGCCTGGCCATTCACGGCGGCACGCCGGTTCGTACGGCCCCGCTACCCTGGGAATTTCCCGGTGCCCACTGGATCGGCGACGAAGAGCTGGAACTTGTCAGCCGCGTGATCAAGGCCCATAGCCCTTTCCGTTTTTACGGGCCGAATGCGCAGTACATGGTGGCCTCCCTGGAGAACGAATGGTGCGACACGTTCGGCCACCGGCATGCCCTGGGCGTTTCGTCGGGTACCGCGGCACTGGGCATTGCCATGGCGGCACTGAACCTGGGGCCCGGCGACGAAGTGCTGGTGCCGGGTTACCTGTGGGTCAGCTGTGTGTCGGCCGTAGTGCGCAGCGGAGCCATTCCCAAGCTTGTCGATGTCGATGACACCTTCTGTCTCGATGTGGACGACCTGCGCCGCAAAATCGGCCCGCACACGCGAGCCGTGCTGTGTGTTCACATGAGCGGCGCACCCGGCAATATTGCCGACATTGCCGCCATTTGCCGCGACAAACAGCTGGCGCTCATTGAAGATTGCGCCCAAACCGCCGGCGCCAGCTATCAGGGTACGCCCGTGGGGCGCTTTGGCGACATTGGTATTTTCAGTTTTCAGCTGAACAAGAACATTACCGCCGGCGACGGCGGCATGGTGGTTTGCCAGGATTCGACGCTGTTCCGGCGCATTGTGGCCTTGCACGACCTGGGCTACCCGCGCAACGATGCCGGTCGCCTGGACACTCGCGACCCCGAAACGCAACTGTGGGGAATGGGTGCCCGCATGTCGGAACTTGCCGGCGCCATGGTGCTGGCCCAACTGCGCAAACTGCCTGCCATCACCCGGGCCATGCGCGAGGCCAAATGGCGTATCCGTCGCGAGCTTGAAGGTACACCGGGGCTGGCTTTTCGCCATGTGCCCGACCCCGACGGCGACAGCGGCCCCTTCCTGCTCATGATGCTTCCTTCCGAATCGCTGGCCCGTGAGTTTGTTCAGGCCCTGCAGGCCGAAGGGATCAAAGGGCCCGACGGCAGCCTTACCTGCGTTGCCATGCGCGATTGGGGCCTGCACTGGTATTCGAATATTCCCAGCCTGGTGCACAAGCGCTCGAACAGCCGCGACGGCTTTCCCTGGACGCATCCAGCCAATCAATTTGCCGCCGGCTACTCCTACGGGCACGGCACCTTGCCGCACACCGACGACCTGCACGCGCGCGGCGCCCTGTTGTCCATCGCCTCCACCCTGTCCGATCGTGACGTCGACGACATTATCCATGCAATGCGTAAAGTGACCCGTGTCGTGCTCGCCGGCTAACCGGCCGCCAAGGAGATCGCCATGATTTACTTTGTTGCGATGGTTGCGGGCCTGGCAGGCATTTTGTTCGGGTTCGACGAAGGCGTCATTGCCGGCGCGCTGCACGCCCTGCATGCGCAGTTCAGCATTTCCCCGCTGGAAGAAGGCCTGATGACGGCGGCCGTGCCATTCGGGGCCATTTTCGGCGCTCTGCTGGCCGGCCCGCTGTCGGAGCGGCATGGCCGCCGGAAAATGCTTCTGGCCGCCGCCTTGCTGTTCACGCTGGGCGCCGTTTTTGCCGGGCTCATCACCGCCGTATGGATGCTCACGCTGGCCCGCCTGATGCTTGGCGTGGCCGTGGGCGTGGCCGCCATGGTGGCACCACTGTACATCTCGGAAAGCGCCCCCACTGAAAAGCGCGGCATGCTGGTGTCCATTTACCAGCTCGCCATCACGCTGGGCATTCTGGGTGCCTACCTGGTCAACTTCGCCCTGGACGACCAATGGCGCACCATGTTCATGCTGGGCGCCATTCCCGGCATTGCCCTGCTGGCCGGCATGGCAGTGCTCAGCGACACCCCGCGCTGGCTTGCTGCGCAAGGCCGCTCCAGCGAGGCCCGCCAGGCGATGGCCCGTTTGCGCGGCCAACCGGCCGACAGCCCGCAGATTCATCAGGAACTGAACGCCATCACCCAGGCCGCCCAACAACCCGACGGGCCCGGCCGCTGGAGAACACTGCTGTCGCCCGTGATTCGTCCTGCATTTGTGGTCGGTATCGGGTTGTTCCTGCTGCAGCAGCTCAGCGGCATCAATGCTGTCATCTACTACGCACCCACCGTGTTCAAAGAAGCGGGATTCGACTCCGGATCCACCCAGATTATGGCCACCATCGGGGTGGGCGTCGTCAACGTACTCATGACGCTGGTCGGCATGGTGCTGATCGACCGCATCGGGCGACGCAAACTGCTCTATATTGGCTTTGCCGGTACTGCGGTCAGCCTGGGCATGATTGCCATCGGTGCCGCCACCGGCGCGCAATCGCTCGACATTCTGGCGATCATCGGACTCACGCTCTACATCGCCGCTTTCGCGGCCAGCCTGGGGCCGCTTCCCTGGGTGATGATGGCGGAAATTTTTCCGCTGCATGTGCGCGGGCTGGCCATGAGCGTCACCTCGCTGGCCAACTGGGGCTTCAATTTCCTGGTGGTTTTCTCCTTTCCGGTGCTGGTGTCGTGGATCGGACTGGGCGGTGTGTTCGGCATTTATGCCCTGGTCTGCGTGGCCGGCCTGGTGTTTACCTGGGCCCGAGTGCCTGAAACCAGCGGCGTGTCGCTGGAAGCCATCGAACGCCACTTGCGGTCCGGCTTGCCCTTCCAGCAGCTGGGCGCCGCG
>JBFWLP010000051.1:0-23297 GCA_050252075.1 Burkholderiaceae bacterium
GGAAGTGGAAGGCTCGCAGTTCGAGCTGCCGGCCGATCTGGTGCTGCTGGCCATGGGTTTCGTTTCGCCGGTGAAGTCGGTGCTCGATGCCTTCAAGGTGGAAACCGATGCACGCGGCAACGCGCTGGCCAACACGGAAGACTACCAAACCGGCGTCGACAAGGTGTTTGCCGCCGGCGACATGCGCCGCGGCCAGTCACTGGTGGTATGGGCCATTCGCGAGGGCCGCCAGTGTGCACGGTCGGTCGACGAGTACCTTATGGGTGAAAGCGTACTGCCGCGCTAGGCGGTACAAGGCGGGGTGCCCGGCGCCGCCCGCCGGGCACCCCGCCGGGCGGCGCGTGCGGGTACAATCACCCCTTTGCCGGCTTACTCAAAACGCATGACTCCGCCCTCCCCCCCGGTCTTGTCCTTTCAGAACGTTTCGCTCGGATACGGCGATTTCACCGTGCTGCGCGACATTTCCATCACCGTGCAGCGCGGTCAGGTGGTGGCCATGATGGGCGGGTCGGGCTCCGGGAAAACCACCTTGCTGCGAGGCGCCACGGGGCAAATCATTGCCCAGAAGGGCACCATACTTGCCTTTGGCGACGATGTCGCCGCGCTGGGCGGCGAGGCCCTGCGCCGCCTGCGCCAGCGCATGGGCGTGCTGTTCCAGCAAGGCGCACTGTTTACCGACCTGAATGTCTTCGAGAACGTGGCGTTTCCGCTGCGCGAACACACGCGCGACACCGAGGCCGACATCACGGCCAAAGTGCTCGACAAGCTCGATGCCGTGGGCCTTCGGGCGGCGGCGCACCTGGCCATTTCCGAGATTTCCGGCGGCATGGCGCGCCGGGTGGCGCTGGCACGGGCCATTGTGCTGGAACCGGAACTGCTACTGTACGATGAACCGTTTGCTGGGCTGGATCCCATTTCCATGGGCATTACGGCCCAGCTCATCCGCGGCCTTACCGATCGCCTGAACTGCGCCTCGGTGCTGATCACCCACGACGTGGCCGAATCGTTCGCCATTGCCGACCAGGTGTACATGGTGGGCCAGGGCAAACTGATCGCCTCGGGTACACCCCGGCAACTGGCCGAGTCCACCGACCCCTTTGTTCATCAGTTCCTGAAGGGCGAACCCGACGGGCCGATTGCGTTTCATTACCCCACATCGCCCGCGTTCGAAACCTGGCTGAATCAACGAACTACGCGCTCATGACATCACTTGCCTCTTCCATCAGCCGCCTGGGATCCCGCGTCAAACAGGGCATTGTGGGCCTGGGAGCCTTCATGCGTCTGGGCGGCGCCATTCTGGCGCGCAGCGGATCGGCGGTTACGCGGGCGGGCCTGGTCTCGCAGCAGGTGCATTTCATTGGCAACTATTCGCTGCTCATTATTGCCATTTCAGGTCTGTTCGTGGGCTTCGTGCTGGGCCTGCAGGGCTATTACACCCTGACGCGCTATGGTTCCGAAGAAGCCCTGGGCCTGCTGGTGGCGCTGTCACTCACCCGGGAACTGGGGCCGGTCGTCACGGCACTGCTGTTTGCCGGGCGGGCGGGCACCTCGCTCACGGCGGAAATCGGCCTGATGAAAGCCGGGGAGCAATTGGCCGCCATGGAAGTCATGGCGGTAGACCCCATACGCCGCGTGCTGGTGCCCCGTTTCTGGGGCGGCATTATTGCCATGCCGGTGCTGGCCGCCGTTTTTTCCATGGTGGGCATCATCGGCGGCTGGATCGTGGGCGTGGTGCTGATCGGCATTGATCCGGGCGCTTTCTGGTCGCAAATGCAAGACGGCGTCGACGTGATCAACGACGTGCTGAACGGGGTGGTAAAAAGCGCGGTGTTCGGCGTGGCCGTAACGCTCATCGCGCTGCATGCGGGCTGGACCGCCAAGGCCACTCCCGAAGGGGTGTCGCGCGCCACCACGCGCACCGTGGTGCGCGGCTCGCTGGTCGTGCTGGGACTGGACTTCATCATGACCGCCCTGATGTTTAGTTAATTTTTGAACCTACAGGAACCACACAACATGACGCGTGAGAAAACCGATTTCTGGGTAGGCCTGTTTGTGCTGCTAGGCGGTATCGCCCTGGTGTTCCTGGCCTTGCGGGCCGGCAACATGAGCTCATTCTCATTCGCACCCACCTACCAGGTCACGGCCCACTTCGACAATCTGGGCGGCCTGAAAGTGCGAGCTCCTATAAAAAGCAGCGGCGTGGTGGTGGGGCGTGTGGCGGGCATTGGCTTTGACAACCAGCGCTACCAGGCCGTAGTTACGCTCGATATTGAATCGCAGTACCGCTTTCCCACCGATTCGTCGGCGTCCATTCTTACCTCGGGCCTGCTGGGCGAACAGTACATTGGCCTGACGCCCGGCGGCGAAGAATCCATGTTGGCAAATGGCAACGAAATCCAGTTCACGCAAAGCGCCGTGGTGCTGGAAGAGCTGATCAGCAAATTTTTATACAACTCGGCCAGCGACGAAGGTACGGCGTCCCCCTAACAGGTTTACAATCTACGGTCTATTGCCTTGCCAAGCCAGACAATCATGACAAATCCCGGAACGTTTTTTGCCCGCGCCCCCGGCGCCGCGCGCTTTGCCAAGCTTGGCGCCCTGGCCGGTGCCATGGCCCTGGTCAGCGGTTGCGCCACCGTATCCAATCCCAGCCCGAACGATCCCTGGGAAAAGTACAACCGCGGCATGTTCGCCTTCAACGAAACCGTCGACGGCGCCCTTATCAAGCCGGTCGCGTCCATGTATTCGCAGTTCATGCCCGATCCGGCCGAAAACTGCGTGCACAACGTATTCAACAACCTTGCCGATGTCTGGTCGGCCATCAACAGCTTTCTGCAGGGCCGCGGGTTCGACTTCGTGAACACGCTGGGCCGTGTCATGTTCAACTCCACCATGGGCCTGGGCGGCTGTATCGACGTTGCGTCCATGAACGGCGCGCCGCGCATCCAGAACGACTTCGGCGTTACGCTGGGTGTCTGGGGGCTCGATGCCGGCCCGTACTTTGTGCTGCCCTTCCTGGGATCCAGCTCCGTACGCGACACCGGTGCATTCGTAGGCACCCTGGCGGCCAATGTATCGCCCATTACGCCGGTGCTGCACCTTGACAACGTCAGCGTGCGCAACGGCATTCTGGGCCTGTACGGGCTGGACACGCGCGCCAGCCTGCTCGACGCCGACCGCCTGGTCGACGAAGTGGCGCTGGATCGCTACAGCTTTATTCGCGATGCCTATATCCAGCGCCGCAGTGCCATGGTCGACAGCCGCCGCCGCGGCGAGCAGGCCACCAGTGGCGATGCCGCCCTGCCCGACTACACGAATGATCTCCCTGATTACTCGATCGACGACGAACCCGCCGCGACCAACGCGCCCACTTCGTCCAAGCCTTAAGGCCACCGCCGGCCATCACGGAGCTGCTTTATGACCCGATTTGCGTTTTTCCGTTCCCCTGTGTCACTGTCCGCCGGGCTCTACGCCTTTGCCCTGGCCGCTTTTTTCAGCCTGGCTGCGCTTGCAGGCACGGCACAGGCCGACACCGTCAACCCCAAGGCGGCGCCCAACGAGTTCGTCAATGCCGTGGCCAACAACGCCCTGCAGGCCGTGAAATCCAGCGAACAGGCCCGGGCGGGCGATATCAGCGCCATCAACGCCATTGTCGACAACTACGTGCTGCCTTACGTCAACCTGGAAAAAACCACCCGCCTGGCCGCCGGCCGCTATTGGCGCCAGGCAACGCCCCAACAGCAAAAAGAGCTGGTCGACGCCTTCACCCGCACGCTGGTGCGCACCTACAGCGGCGCCTTCACCAAAGTGTCCGGCGCGTCGCAGTTCAGCATGCTGCCCTTCCGGGGCGATGCCAACGCCGATGACGTCGTGGTGCGCTCCTCCCTGTCGCAAGGCAATGCGCCGTCAGTGGGCATCGATTACCGCCTGGAAAAAACACCCGGCGGCTGGAAAATCTACGACCTGAATGTCGAAGGCATCTGGCTTATTCAGAACTACCGCAATCAGTTTGCCCAGCAAATCTCGCAGAACGGCATCAGCGGCCTTATCGCCGCCCTGAACGAACGCAATCGCTAACGTGTCCGCCATCACCCTTGAAAACATCTCCAAAATCTACCTGCCCCGCTCCCGCGGGTTGCGTGGCCTGCTGGCTCCCCGGCGCGCCGCAGGGGCGGGTTTCCAGGCCCTGAGAAACGTCAGTTTCACGGTCGAGCACGGTGAGTTTTTCGGCTTGCTGGGCCCGAACGGTGCCGGCAAAACCACTCTCATTTCCATTCTGGCCGGGCTGGCCCAGGCCAGCGAAGGCCATGCCAAGGTGTGCGGCCACGATGTCGTGCACGATTTTCGCCAGGCGCGCCGGTCGCTGGGCGTGGTTCCCCAGGAACTGGTCTACGATCCGTTTTTCACGGTACGCGAAACCCTGCGTATCCAGTCGGGCTACTTCGGCCTGCGCAAGAATGACGACTGGATCGACGAAATCCTGGCCAACCTGGGCCTGGCCGACAAGGCCAACGTGAACATGCGTGCGCTATCGGGCGGCATGAAGCGCCGGGTACTGGTGGCCCAGGCGCTGGTGCATCGTCCGCCTGTCATTATCCTTGACGAACCCACTGCCGGGGTCGACGTCGACTTGCGCCGCACCTTGTGGGATTTCATCAGCCGCCTGAACCGGGAAGGCCACACCATTTTGCTCACCACCCACTATCTGGAAGAGGCCGAGGCGCTGTGCGGCCGCATCGCCATGCTGAAAGCCGGGCAAGTGGTGGCCCTGGACACCACCGCCGCCCTGCTGGCGCGCGTGGGCGGTTCCGATCTTGAAGAAGCCTTCATGCGCATCATGCACAGCGACGACTCCCTGGAAACCACCGCATGAGCGCGCAGCAACGTATTTTCCCGCGCACCGACGGCGGGTCCGGTTTTCCCACGCTGCTGCGCAAAGAGCTCATCCGCTTCTGGAAGGTGGCGTTTCAAACCATTGCCGCGCCGGTCATCACGGCGCTGCTGTACCTGCTGATCTTTGCCCACGTTCTGGAAGACCGGGTGCATGTGTACGACGGTGTACCGTATACCTCGTTCCTCATTCCCGGCCTCATGATGATGAGCATGCTGCAGAACGCGTTTGCCAACCCGTCCTCGTCGCTCATTCAAAGCCGCATTACCGGCAACCTGGTCTTCATGCTGCTGCCCCCCATGTCGCACCGCGAGATCTTCGCCGCCTATGTGCTGGCCGCCGTCGCGCGCGGGCTGTGCGTGGGTGTGGGCGTGTGGCTGGTGGCCTCGTTCTTTGTTACGCTGCCGGTGGCCAACCCGTTGTGGATTCTTGCCTTTGCGGTGCTGTCGTGCGGCATTATGGCAACCCTGGGGCTGATCGCCGGCCTGTGGTCGGAAAAGTTCGACCAGCTGGCCGCGTTCCAGAATTTTCTGATCATGCCCGCCACGTTTTTGTCGGGTGTGTTTTACTCCATTCACAGTCTGCCGCCGTTCTGGTTCGCCGTGTCGCGCTGGAACCCGGTGTTCTACACTATCGACGGCTTTCGCTATGGTTTTTTCGCGGTTTCCGACGTGTCTCCGTGGCACAGTCTGGCCGTAGTAACAGCCGTCTTTGTTGCCCTGTGTTTCTTTGCTCTGCGCTTGCTGGCCAGAGGCTACAAATTACGGAACTGATCTCATGCTGCCTACCCCCGAACAAGTCCGCCAGTACATTGCCGACAATCTTCCCTGCGACCACATTCAGGTGGCCGGCGACGGTGCCCACTTCGAGGCCGTGATTGTCAGCGCCGCCTTCGAGGGCAAACGCCTGATCGCCCGCCATCAGCTGGTCTACGCCGCGCTGGGCGAGCGCATGAAAGCCGAAATTCACGCCCTGTCCATGCGCACCCTGACGCCCGACGAGTACAAGGCCAACCCGAATGGATAAACTGCGACTGGAAGGCGGCCGTCGCCTGAACGGCGAAATTACGGTGTCGGGCGCCAAGAATGCCGCCTTGCCCATTTTGTGCGCATCGCTGCTGACGGCCGATACGCTCACCCTGCACAATGTGCCTGCGCTGAACGACATCACCACCACCCTCAAGCTGCTCGGGCGCATGGGGGTCCGTTCCACGCACGACGACGCCCACACCCTGTCGCTGAACGCCGGCCAGGTGGACAGCCTGGAGGCGCCCTACGAACTGGTGAAAACCATGCGGGCGTCCATTCTGGTGCTGGGCCCGCTGCTGGCGCGCTTCGGCGAAGCCCGTGTCAGCCTGCCCGGCGGCTGCGCCATCGGCCAGCGCCCCGTCGACCAGCACATCAAGGGCCTGCAAGCCATGGGGGCCGACATCCGCATCGAGCACGGCTTTGTCGTGGCCCGGGCCGGAAAACTGAAAGGCGCCACCATCGTTACCGATATGGTCACGGTTACCGGCACTGAAAATCTGTTGATGGCGGCCACGCTGGCCCAGGGGCGCACCATTATTGAGAACGCCGCCCGTGAACCGGAAGTGGTCGACCTGGCGCAATTGCTGATCGCCATGGGTGCGCGTATTCAGGGCCATGGCACCGATCGTATCGTTATCGACGGGGTGGAGCGCCTGCACGGTGCCACCCATACCGTGGTACCCGACCGCATCGAGGCCGGCACATTCTTGTGCGCCGTGGGCGCCACCGGCGGCGACATCCTGCTGCGTCAGGCCGCCCCGTCCACCCTGGGCGCCACGCTCGAAAAGCTGCGCGAAGCCGGCTTGAGCATCGACACCGGCGCCGACTGGATCCGGGCCCGCATGGATCGCCGACCCCGGGCCACCGGGTTCCGCACCCGCGAATACCCGGGTTTCCCCACCGACATGCAGGCGCAGCTCATGGCCATGAATACCGTGGCCGAGGGCACCGCCGTGGTGGTTGAAACCATTTTCGAAAACCGCTTCATGCACGTGCAGGAACTGGTGCGCATGGGCGCCCAGATCGATATCGACGGCCATACGGCCGTGGTCACCGGGGTACCGCGCCTGTCTGGCGCCACCGTCATGGCCACCGATTTACGCGCCTCGGCCAGCCTGGTAATCGCCGGCCTGGCCGCCGAGGGCCAAACCGACATCGAACGCATTTACCACCTTGACCGCGGTTACGAAAACATGGAAAAGAAGCTGCAGTCGGTGGGCGCCACCATTGAACGCGTAACCGGATAATCCGTATGAACACCGCCACGTCCAAACCCCTTACCCTGGCCCTTTCGAAAGGCCGCATCTTTGAAGAAACCATGCCGCTGCTGGCTGCCGCTGGCATCCAGGTTTCCGAAAACCCCGAAAGTTCGCGCAAACTGATCCTGCCCACCAGCAGCCCCGACCTGCAGCTGATTATCGTGCGGGCCTCCGATGTGCCCACTTATGTGCAATACGGCGCGGCCGACCTTGGCATTGCCGGCAAAGATGTGCTCGACGAACATTCGGCCCAGCATCCGGGCGGGCTGTACCAGCCTATCGACCTGAACATCGCCCGCTGCCGCCTGTGCGTGGCGGTGCCCGAGGGCTTCGATTACGAAACCGCCGTACGCCAGGGGTCGCGTTTGCGCGTGGCCACCAAGTACGTGCAGGCGGCCCGGGAGCACTTCGCCGAAAAAGGGGTGTACGTCGACCTGATCAAGCTGTATGGCTCCATGGAGCTTGCTCCCCTGGTGGGGCTTGCCGACGCCATCGTCGATCTGGTTTCCACCGGCAGCACCCTGAAGGCGAACCGCCTGCAGGCGGTCGAGGAAATTGCGCAAATCTCGTCGCGCCTGATCGTGAACCAGGCCTCGCTGAAAACCCGCACAGACCGCCTGCAACCCCTGATCGATGCCTTTGCCGCCGCCTCGGCGCGACCGGCCTGAACCCCGGGGCAAAACCGTATACACTCTACGGTATAGGTTCTCTTTACCGTTTTTTGAATCATGTCGCTTATTCAACGCCTTAATTCCCGGTCGCCGTCGTTCGACGCCCAATTACGCGCCTTGCTGGCCTTCGACGCGTCTACCGATCATGCGATCGAGCAAGCCGCCGCCGATATCCTGCACCAGGTGCGTGAGCACGGCGATACGGCATTGCTGAATTACACACGGCAGTTCGACAAGGTTCAGGCCACTACCGTGGGCCAGCTTGAAATACCCCGCGCCGAATGGCAAGCGGCGCTCAACGGCTTGCCTGCCGACCAGCGCGCCGCCCTGGAAGCCGCCGCCGACCGTGTGCGCCGCTACCACGAGCGCCAGCGCGCGCAAAGCTGGACCTACACCGAAGAAGACGGCACTGTGCTCGGCCAGCAAATTACACCGCTCGACCGCGTGGGCCTGTATGTGCCGGGCGGCAAGGCCGCTTATCCGTCATCGGTGCTCATGAACGCCATTCCCGCCAAGGTGGCCGGGGTGGGCGAGGTAATCATGGTCACCCCCACGCCCGGCGGCCTGCGCAACCCCATGGTGCTGGCTGCGGCCGCCATCAGCGGGGTGGATCGTGTATGGGGCATCGGCGGCGCCCAGGCAGTGGGCGCGTTGGCCTACGGCACCGCCGGCATTGTCGCCGTCGACAAAATCGTGGGCCCCGGCAATGCCTATGTGGCGGCGGCCAAGCGGCGTGTCTTCGGCACCGTCGGCATCGACATGATCGCCGGCCCCAGCGAGATCCTGATCATCTGCGACGGCACCACACCGGCCGACTGGATCGCCATGGACCTCTTTTCTCAAGCCGAACACGACGAACTGGCGCAATCCATTCTGCTGTGCCCCGACGCCGCCTACCTGAACGCGGTGGAAGCCGAAATCGAGCGGCTGCTGCCCGCCATGCCCCGCGCCGAGATCCTGCGCACCAGCCTGCGCAATCGCGGCGCGCTTGTACAGGTCGACAGCCTGGAACAAGCCTGTGCCATTGCGAACACCATCGCCCCCGAGCACCTGGAAATTTCCACCGACAACCCGCAGCAGTGGCTGGGCCATATCCGCCATGCCGGTGCGATCTTCCTGGGAAGGTACAGCTCCGAATCGCTGGGCGACTACTGCGCCGGGCCGAACCACGTGCTTCCCACGTCGCGCACCGCGCGCTTTTCCTCGCCCCTGGGCGTTTACGATTTCCAGAAGCGATCCAGCATCATTCACGTATCGCAACAAGGCGCGCAAACGCTGGGGCGTATTGCGTCCACCCTGGCGCACGGCGAAGGCCTGCAGGCGCACGCCCTGAGCGCCGAATACCGTTTGAATTCCCCACATGGCAATTAATATGCGTACCGCCGACATTACCCGCAACACCAACGAGACACGCGTGCGCGTGACCATCAATCTTGACGGCACCGGCCAGCAAGAGCTGAACACCGGGGTGCCGTTTCTTGATCACATGCTCGATCAAATCGCCCGTCATGGCCTGATCGACCTGAACGTACATTGCGACGGCGACACCTATATCGACGATCACCACACCGTCGAAGATGTGGGCATCACGCTGGGGCAAGCCTTTGCCGCCGCCGTCGGCAACAAGGCCGGCATGCGTCGCTACGGCCATGCCTACGTGCCCCTCGACGAAGCGCTGTCGCGCGTGGTCATCGACTTCTCGGGCCGCCCCGGCCTGTTCTATTTTGTCCCGTTCACGCGATCGCACATCGGCAAGTTCGACGTCGACCTGACCCGGGAATTTTTCCAGGGCTTTGTGAACCATGCCCTGGCCACCGTGCACATTGACAACCTGCGCGGCGAAAACTCGCATCACCAGTGCGAAACCGTGTTCAAGGCGTTTGGCCGGGCATTACGCATGGCCACCGAACTTGACCCGCGCAGCCCGGGTGTCGTACCGTCGACCAAAGGGGTTCTGTAACGGCGCACCGGCGCCGGCCAGATGCCGCAGCGCCGCCCTTTTCCCATATTTCATCGGCTCGGTTCCCGTGAACACTATTGCTATCGTTGACTATGGCATGGGTAACTTCCACTCGGTTGCCCGCGCCCTTCAGGCGGCCGCTCCCAATGCCGCCATCAAAATCTGCCGCCGGCCCCAGGACATCGACAACGCCTCGCGCGTCGTGTTCCCGGGCCAGGGCGCCATGCGTGACTGCATGCGCACCCTGAACGAATCGGGCCTGCGCGAGGCCGTGGAACGCGCCGCACGCAGCAAGCCGCTGCTGGGCGTTTGCGTGGGCGAGCAAATGCTGTTTGAACGCAGCGAAGAAGGCGACACCCCGTGCCTGGGCATCTTTCCCGGTACGGTTCGCCGTTTTGCGGGCCCCCGGTTTGCCACGCCCGATGCCGGCGAGCAGCACCAGGAACTGCTGAAAGTACCCCATATGGGCTGGAACCAGGTGGAGCAGGTGCAGGCCCACCCGCTGTGGCAAGGCATTCCCGACCGCAGCTATTTTTATTTTGTTCACAGTTACTACGTAGAACCGGCCGATTCCAGCCTGACGGTTGGGGTAAGCCATTACGGTCTACGCTTTACCTGCGCGATCGCAAAGGCTAACATTTTTGCCGTACAGTTCCATCCCGAGAAGAGCGCCGACCACGGTTTGCGCCTGTATCGGAATTTTGTTGACTGGAATCCTTAACTTTTATCCATTATGTTACTCATCCCCGCCATCGATCTCCAAGACGGGCGTTGTGTGCGCCTGCGTCAGGGCGACCTTGACGATGCCACCGTTTTTTCCGATGACCCCGCCGCCATGGCCAGCCGCTGGCTCGATGCCGGTGCGCGCCGATTGCATCTCGTTGATCTGAACGGCGCGGTTGCGGGCAAGCCCAAGAACGAAAGCGCCATCAAGTCCATCATTGCCGCCGTTGCCGACGACATTCCCGTGCAAATTGGCGGGGGCATCCGCGACCTGGGCACCATCGAGCGCTATCTCGACGCCGGCATTTCGTACGTCATTATCGGCACGGCCGCCATTAAAGACCCCGGCTTTCTGCGCGATGCCTGCAGCGCCTTCCCCGGCAATATCATCGTGGGGCTCGATGCGCGCGACGGCAAGGTGGCCACCGACGGCTGGAGCAAACTGACCCGCCACGATGTATTCGATATCGCCCGCAAGTTTGAAGACTATGGCTGCGAGGCCATTATCTACACCGATATCGGCCGCGACGGCATGCTTTCCGGGGTGAACATTGAAGCCACCGTGAAACTGGCCCAGCACGTCTCCATTCCCATCATCGCGTCGGGCGGCGTCACGAACCTGAAAGACATCGAGGCCCTGTGCGCCGTTCAAGACGAAGGCGTGGAAGGCGCCATTCTGGGGCGCAGCATTTATGAAGGCACCATCGACTTTACCCAGGCGCAAAGTCTGGCCGACGAGTTGAGCGCATGACCTGCACCACTGCTGCTGCCGTGAACGACAACGGTTTGACGCGCCGCCTCATTCCCTGCCTTGACGTCACGGCGGGCCGGGTTGTCAAAGGCGTTAACTTCGTCGACCTGGTCGATGCCGGCGACCCCGTGGAAATTGCCCAGCGCTACAACGAACAAGGCGCCGACGAGCTTACGTTTCTTGACATCACCGCCACCAGCGACGACCGCGACCTTATCCTGCCCATTATCGAGCAGGTGGCCGGCCAGGTATTCATACCCCTTACCGTGGGCGGCGGGGTTCGCAAGGTGGCCGATATCCAGCGGCTGCTGAACGCGGGCGCCGATAAAGTGTCCATCAACAGCGCCGCCGTGGCCACCCCGGAACTGGTGCGTGAAGCAGCCGATTACCACGGCTCGCAATGCATTGTGGTGGCCATCGATGCTCGCCGTGTTTCTGCGGCGGGCGAACCGCCGCGCTGGGAAATTTTCACCCACGGCGGGCGCAAGGCCACCGGCATCGACGCCATCGAATGGGCGCGCCGCATGGCCGAGTACGGCGCGGGCGAACTGCTGTTAACCAGCATGGATCGCGACGGCACGAAATCGGGCTTCGACCTGGAACTGACACGGGCCGTTTCCGACGCCGTTCCGGTGCCGGTCATCGCCTCGGGCGGCGTGGGCAATCTGCAGCACCTGGCCGACGGGGTTACCCAGGGCCGGGCCAGTGCCGTGCTGGCGGCCAGTATTTTCCACTATGGCGAATACACCATTGCCCAGGCCAAAGCCTTCATGGCGGAACAAGGCATCAAGGTACGTTTATGAACACTCTTCCCGCCTGGCTGGCGCAGGTGCGCTTCGATGACCAGGGCCTGATACCCGCCATTGCCCAGGATGCCGATACCGGCACGGTGCTCATGGTGGCCTGGATGAACGCAGAATCACTGGCCGAAACGGCGCACACCGGGCGCGCCGTCTACTGGTCGCGCTCGCGCGGCAAGCTTTGGCGCAAGGGTGAAGAATCCGGCCACACCCAAACCGTGCAGCAGTTGCGCCTGGACTGCGACGGCGATGTGGTGCTCATGAAAGTGAAGCAGCACGGCGGCATCGCCTGCCACACCGGCCGTGAAAGCTGCTTTTTCCGTCAGCTGGACACCACCGGCCCCGCCCCCGAATGGGCCGTGGTCGACCCGGTATTGAAAGACCCCGAGACCATTTACAAATGACCTCCGATACCCAAAGCCTTTTGGCCCGTTTGGCTGATACACTGGAATCGCGCCTGCCTGCACGCGGCGGCGACGCGGGCACCTCGTATACCGCCAAGCTGCTGGCGCGCGGGCCCGATGCCTTTTTGAAGAAAATTGGCGAAGAAGCCACCGAGCTGGTCATGGCCGCCAAAGACAACGCGCCCGACCGCATCGTGGCGGAAACCGCCGATCTCTGGTTTCATTGCCTGGTGGCGCTGGCCCATTACGGCCTGCGACCCGAGCAGGTGCTGGCCGAGCTGGCACGCCGCGAAGGTACCTCGGGGCTGGTTGAAAAAGCCGGCAGGCCGGAAAACCAATCGTAAACCCTCAGAGAATTGCCATGAGCGAGAACTGTCTCTTCTGTAAAATTGCCAAGGGCGAGATTCCCTCGAAAACGGTCTACGAAGACGAGAAATTTCGCGTGTTCCATGACATTAACCCGGCTGCCCCGGTTCACCTGCTGGTCGTGCCTAAACACCACGTTACCTCCATGCAGCACGTCGGCCCCGCCGACGCCGCCTGGCTGGGTGAAATGCTGGCACTGGCGCCGAAGCTGGCCCAAGAGAACGGCTGCAATCCCGGTCACGAGGGCGGGTTCCGGCTGGTTATCAATTCGGGAGTCGAAGGCGGTCAGGAAATCGACCACCTGCACTGCCACATTCTCGGGGGCGCGCGCCCCTGGGAAAAACGTGCGGCACCTGCCGCCTGATCGGAGACAAGGATTATGGGTAGTTTTAGCATTTGGCACTGGCTGATCGTTCTGGTCATTGTGGCCCTGGTATTCGGCACCAAGAAACTGCGCAACATGGGTGAAGACCTGGGCGGCGCCGTGAAAGGGTTCAAGAAAGGTATGGCCGACGCCAACACCGACGACAAAAAACCCGAGGCCGTCACCCAGCAACGCGTGAAGACTGACGACACCGTCGACGTGCAAGCGAAAGAGAAGACAGACGCCTGACCGCGCTGTCACATCGCGCCATGTTTGATCTTAGCTTCAGCGAACTTCTGCTGATCGGCGTTGTTGCGCTGATCGTCATCGGCCCCGAGCGCCTGCCCAAGGTTGCCCGTACCATCGGGCATCTTGTCGGCCGGGCGCAGCGTTACGTCAGTAACGTGAAAACCGATATTCAGCGTGAAATGGATATCAGTGAACTCAATACACTGAAAAACCAGATGCAGGACGCTGCCGATTCCGTGAAATCGTCCATGGCCGATGCCTCCAGCAGCCTGCAGCAACCCATCCAGGAAGCCCAGGACGCCCTGCGCAACGCCTCGTCGTCGGTTGAGTCGCTGGTCGACTCCGCGCGCGCGCAGGTTGGCAGCCCGTCGCCGTCGCAACCGCCGGCCAACCTCAGTGCATCGGCCGGGGCCTCTACGGCCAGCGGCACCTCGGGGTCTGCATTGGCCAGCGCCGGTACCGGCGCCCCCGGCAATGCCGATTCCCCGGCGGTCAAATCGCCCAGTCAATCCGCAGGAACATCGACGTGAGTCAGGAAGATAGCCAGGAAAGTTTTGTATCGCATCTGATCGAACTGCGCAGCCGCCTGGTCAAGGCGGTGGTTGCCGTGCTTGGCGTGTTCGTGGTGCTGTTTCTGTATCCGGGCCCGTCGGCCATTTACGACGTGCTGGCCCAGCCCATGCTGGCGTCGCTGCCCGAAGGCACCCGCATGATCGCCACCGGCGTGATCACGCCCTTCATGGTGCCGGTGAAAGTTACGCTGCTGGCCGCCTTCATTGTGGCCTTGCCCGTGGTTTTATACCAGGCATGGGCCTTCGTGGCGCCCGGCCTGTACCAGCACGAGCAGCGGCTGGCCCTGCCGCTCATTGCCTCCAGCACACTGCTGTTTCTCATGGGCATGATGTTTTGTTATTTCGTGGTGTTCCGCACGGTCTTTCACTTCATCGCCAACTTTGCGCCGCAATCCATTACCCCCGCTCCCGATATCGAAGCCTACCTGGGCTTTGTCATGACCATGTTCATAGCCTTCGGCATTACCTTCGAGGTACCCATTGCCGTTGTGTTGCTGGTCAAATCGGGCATTACCACCGTTGAAAAGCTTAAAAACGCGCGCGGCTATGTCATTGTCGGGGCGTTCATTATTGCGGCCATTGTCACCCCGCCCGATGTCGTCAGCCAGTTCATGCTGGCCGTACCGCTGTGCCTGCTGTACGAAGTGGGGCTGATCATCGCCAGAATGCTCAAGAAGCGCGAAACCGACACCCCGGAAACCGATTCCGACGACGCGCTCGACGAGCGCTGATCACTCATACGGCGCGGCCCGCCGCAGCACGTCACTGTGATCAGCGACGTGCCCCCGAGCCTGCCGGGCGGGTGCCGGTTTCCACCACCAGCTTCAGCGTCTTGCCGTTGCGCAAAACGGTCAGGGTGGCCCGCGAGCCGGGCTCCAGGGGCGCGATCTGGTTCAGGAAACCCACGGCGTCGGTCACCGGAATATCGTTCAGGGCCTGCACAATATCACCCACCCGCAAGCCCGCCCGGGCGGCGGGGCTGCGGGCAAACACACGCGCGATAATCACCCCCGTTTCCTTGGACAGCGAGAATGCCCGGGCCAGGTCAGGCGTGATGTCCTGCGGCTCCACACCGAACCAGCCACGGGTTACATAGCCTTTTTCAATGATCTGCTCCAGAATGTGGCCGGCAATCGTTGCCGGTATGGCAAACCCAATGCCCAGCGAGCCGCCGGTTTCCGAATAAATGGCGGTATTGATTCCCACCAGCCGGCCCTGGGTGTCAATGAGCGCGCCGCCGCTGTTGCCGGGATTGATGGCGGCATCGGTTTGAATGAAATTCTCGTACAGGTTGATGCCCAGCCGGTTGCGCCCCAGCGCCGACACGATGCCCAGCGTGGTGGTTTGCCCCACCCCGAAAGGGTTGCCAATGGCCAGCACCACGTCGCCTACCTGCACACGGTGGTTGCCATTGAACTGGATGGGCTTGAGGCCCGGCAGGTTTATTTTCAGCACGGCCAGGTCTGTGTCCGGATCTGCACCCACCAGAGTTGCCCGCGTGGTGCGCCCATCGTACAGGCTGACCTCGATGGCGTCGGCCGCCTCGATGACATGGTAGTTGGTCAGGATATGGCCATCGTCGCGTACGACCACCCCGGAACCCAGGCTGGTGGACTCTTCGCGCCGGGTAAACCCGGGAAACTGGCGAAAGAACTCACGCAATTCCGGGTCGCGCGGCAGCGGCACCAGCGGTACGTTGACCTGTTTGCTGGTATAGATATTCACCACAGACGGCGCGGCGGCCGCCACGGCACCGGCAAACGAGAACACCGGCAAGGCTCCGGGGGCCGGCAAGGCGGGGGCGGCTTCAGGCGGCAGGGTTGCAACGGGCGGCGGCCCGCTGCGCAACCACTCGGGACGCAATGTGGAAACGATGAATAAAATACCCAGACACACCGTGACAGTCTGGGCAAAAAGCAGCCACAATCGACGCATAGTTACGAAGCCGAATTAACGAAAGGAAAAGACATGACGCAGGTCAGCACCACCGCTGTGATGGATTGGTTGAATGGTACCTTACAGCCGGAGCGATTTCGTGATTATTGCCCGAATGGCCTGCAGGTGCAGGGCAACGACACGGTCAGTCACATCGTTCTGGGTGTGACGGCCTCGCAGGCCCTGCTGGAACGCGCCGTTGCGCTGCAGGCCCAGGCGGTGCTGGTGCACCACGGCTGGTTCTGGAAAAACGAAGACCCGTGCATTCGCGGCATGAAGCGCCGCCGGCTGGCCCTGGCGCTGCAGCATGGGCTGAACGTACTGGCCTACCATTTGCCGCTCGACGCCCACCCTGAACTGGGCAATAACGCGCAGCTTGCCCGTGTACTGGGCTTTGTTCCGGAGCTTGACGCCAACGGCGTGCCGCGCCGCTGCGGGCCCGACGATCTGGTGTGGCTGGGATCACCGCCTTCGGGTATTGACACCCTGGGCAAACTGGCCCGCCATGTCGGCCACACACTGAACCGGCCGCCCCAGGTGATCGGCGACGATCACCGGGCGGTACAGCGTATTGCCTGGTGTACGGGTGCCGCGCAAGGCATGATCGACGCCGCCGTTGCCGCCGGGGCCGACGCGTACCTGACCGGAGAAATTTCGGAGCCCACCGTGCACACCGCCCGCGAAATGGACGTAGGGTTCATTGGCGCCGGCCATCACGCCACCGAGCGCTACGGGGTGCAGGCCCTGGGCGCGGCGCTGGCCGACGCCCTGGGGGTGCAGGTAACGTTCGTGGATATCGACAACCCGGTATAGCCCGCCCCGCCCGGATCGCCCGGCGTTACTTTCACCCGGCGTTACTTCTTCAGCAAATCGCGAATTTCGCGCAGCAGGGCGACATCTTCGGGGGTGGGTGCCGGTGCCGGCGGCGGTGTTTCCTGCTCTTCCTGGCGCGACAACCGCTCACGGGCCGCGTTCACGGCCTTGACCATCAGGAACACCACAAAGGCCAGCAGCACGAAGTTGATGAGAATGGTCAGGAAGTTGCCCCAGCCCAACACCACGGCACCGGCCTTCGTCAGTTCCTCGTGGGTTTGCGGCCCGGCATACCCTTCGGGCATGCGCAACACCCAGAACTGATTGGTGAAATTCACTTCGCCGCCCAGTATGAAAGATACAACAGGCATGATGACGTCTTTCACCATGGAGTCGATAATTTTGCCAAACGCCGCGCCGATGATCACACCTACTGCCAGGTCGATCATGTTGCCTTTCACGGCGAACTTTTGAAATTCTTGAAGAAATCCACGCGCTTTACTCATATCCTCTTCCTTCAGCGTTTCACCCAACAGCGGGCTAACGCTATAATACGCGGTTAATAACATAGTACACAGCCAAAATCAGCAAATAGTTATGCCCGTAACAGGGGCATGAATTAAGGATACGAGAATGAGTCAGAATACGACACAGCCCGATGAATCCGGTGCGGTTGACCCGAACCTGCCACCCGATCCTTCGCGCCGTATGTGGGTAACCTCGGCCTGTGCCGTGGGCGGCGTTGCCGGCGTAGCCACCGCCGTACCTTTTGTGGGTTCCTTTGCCCCCTCCGATAAGGCCCGTGCCGCCGGTGCGCCGGTCGAGGTCGATGTTTCCAACATTGCCCCCGGCCAGATGATCACCGTCGAATGGCGAGGCAAACCCGTCTGGATTCTGCACCGTACCGAAGGGCAGCTCGCCGCGTTGAAAGACAACGACCCCGAACTGGCCGATCCGAATTCCGAGCGCCCGGGCTACACGCCCGAATACGCCAAGAACGAGTACCGTTCACGCAAGCCTGAACTGTTTGTGTGTGTCGGTATCTGTACCCACCTGGGGTGCTCACCCACCCCGGCTTTAAACCCCGGACCTCAGCCCGGCTTGCCAGCCAGCTGGGAAGGCGGCTTCAACTGCCCCTGCCACGGCTCCACTTTCGACCTTGCCGGTCGCGTGTTTGCGAACAAACCCGCGCCCGACAACCTTGAAGTGCCGCCCTACAGCTACTCGGCCGACGGCACCCGCATCGTTGTGGGTGTCGATGAAAACAACAAGGCTTGATGCCTCTCGGGCCGTGGCATAACGCGCGGCCCGTCTGACTAAATCCGAATTACGCCTCGTAAAGATTTATAAGGAGCCGTTTCATGGCTGGCGAGAAAACCGTCGAAACGACAGGACTGCTGGGTTGGATAGACAAGCGCTTTCCCCTGACAAGCCTGTTCAAAGAGCATATGTCGGAATACTATGCTCCGAAAAACTTTAACTTCTGGTACTTCTTTGGGTCTCTGGCACTGCTGGTGCTGGTGCTGCAAATTGTCACCGGTATCTTCCTGGTCATGAACTACAAACCCGACGCCAAACTGGCGTTCGAGTCGGTCGAGTACATCATGCGCGAGGTACCCTGGGGGTGGCTGATCCGCTACATGCACTCCACCGGCGCGTCCATGTTCTTCGTGGTGGTTTACCTGCACATGCTGCGCGGCCTGTTCTACGGCTCCTACCGCAAGCCCCGCGAACTGGTCTGGATCTTCGGCGTTGCCATTTTCCTGTGCCTCATGGCCGAAGCGTTCTTTGGCTACCTGTTGCCCTGGGGCCAAATGTCCTACTGGGGTGCCCAGGTTATTGTGAACCTGTTCTCGGCCATTCCTTTCATCGGCCCCGAACTGGCCATCTGGATCCGCGGCGACTACGTGGTTTCCGATGCCACACTGAACCGCTTCTTCGCGTTCCACGTTATTGCCATTCCGCTGGTCTTGCTGGGCCTGGTGGTGGCGCACATTATTGCGCTGCATGAAGTCGGATCCAACAACCCCGACGGCGTCGACATCAAAAAGGGCCCCAAAGACAAATACGGCCGCCCGCTCGACGGCATTCCTTTCCACCCCTACTATTCGGTGCACGACATCGTGGGCGTGGCGGGCTTCCTTATTGTGTTTGCCGCCATTCTGTTCTTCGCCCCTGAAATGGGCGGGTACTTCCTGGAATACAACAACTTCATTCCTGCCGACCCGCTGAAAACACCGGCGCACATTGCCCCGGTCTGGTATTTCACGCCGTTCTATTCCATGCTGCGCGCCACCACGGCCGACTTCACCTGGATTCTGGCCGGCAGCTCGGTCATTGCCGCCATCGCCCTGGCCGCCAAAGGCAACCTGAAGGGTATCTGGCGCCTTGCCGTACCGGTCATTCTGCTGGTGGTGGCCGTACTGTTCCGTGTCATCGACGCCAAGTTCTGGGGTGTGGTTGCCATGGGCGGCGCCGTGGTCATTCTGTTCTTCCTGCCGTGGCTTGACCACTCGCCGGTGAAATCCATCCGCTACCGCCCTACATGGCACAAATACCTGTACGGCATCTTCATCGTCAACTTCCTCGTGCTCGGTTACCTTGGTACACAGGCCCCCAGCCCTGTCTTCAACATCATGAGCCAGGTCGGTACCGTGATTTACCTGGCGTTCTTCCTGCTCATGCCAGTATGGAGCCGCCTGGGTACGTTCAAACCCGTGCCTGACCGCGTTACGTTTCACGCTCACTAAGGCCACCAACACGTTACGGAATGATCATGATTAAAAAGCTGCTTGGTATCCTCATGTTGTCCCTGACCTGTTCGGTTGCAACAGCCGCCGGGGGCACTTACCCGCTCGACACCGCACCCAACCGCCTGAACGATATGGCGGCACTGCAGAACGGTGCAAAACTTTTCGTGAACTATTGCCTGAACTGCCACAGTGCCAATTCCATGCGCTATAACAAGCTCACGGAAATCGGCCTGACCGACGAGCAGATCAAGAAGAACCTGCTGTTTACCGGCGAGAAAGTCGGCGACCTGATGACCATTGCCTTGCGTCCTGAAGACGCCAAGAAGTGGTTCGGCGCCGCCCCTCCCGACCTGTCGGTTATCGCCCGTGCAAAATCGGTCAACCTGGGCCCTTCGGGCGTCGATTACGTGTACACCTTCCTGCGCACGTTCTATCGCAATACGGCCCGCCCCACCGGCTGGGACAACCTGGTGTTCCCCAGCGTGGGCATGCCCCATGTTATGTGGGAACTGCAAGGCCCCCGTTCACTCGAGGTCAGCACCATCCACGACACACTTACGCCCGACGGCAAGCAGCAGTGGGAACGCACCATCACCCAGTATGATCCCCAGGGCTTTTCCACGGTGAAAACCGAAGTGCTGGCCGATTACCAGGGTGCCGAAAAGGAAACCGCCATCTTTACACCCGTGAATCCCCGCCAGGCTGCCGAGTACGACAGCCACGTGGCTGATCTGGCGAACTTCCTGGGCTGGATGTCTGAACCAAACCAGTTACAACGCAAGCAAATGGGCGTGTGGGTTCTGTTGTTCCTGAGCCTGTTCTTTTTGGTGGCCTGGCGCCTGAACGCCGCCTACTGGAAACACGTTCGGTAATCTTGTACGCCGCAAGGCGGCGCACCGGCCGGTGCGCCCCTGCCCGGCACTCTGGAAATAGGCGTAGTATGTACGCCTATTTCCCTTTTAAGGCACACCCCGGTGTGCTTACGTTTCTACCCCTGAATTGGAATCCGCGACATGATGGTGCTCTATTCTGGAACGACTTGCCCGTTCTCACAACGTTGCCGTTTCGTCCTGTTTGAAAAAGGCATGGATTTCGAAATCCGTGACATCGATCTGTACAACAAACCCGAAGACATCGCCGTCATGAATCCCTACGGCCAGGTCCCCATTCTGGTTGAGCGCGATCTTATTTTGTACGAATCAAACATTATCAACGAGTACATCGACGAGCGCTTCCCGCACCCGCAGCTCATGCCGGCCGACCCGGTCATGCGTGCGCGTACCCGCCTGTTTCTGTACAACTTTGAAAAAGAACTGTTCGTTCACGTCTCGGTGCTTGAAGACCGCAGCAACAGTGACTCAGCCGCCCAGGAAACCGCGCGCCAGAACATCCGCGACCGTCTGGCCCAGCTGGCACCCCTGCTGCTGAAGAACAAGTACATGCTGGGCGAGGAATTTTCCATGCTCGACGTGGCCGTGGCCCCCTTGCTGTGGCGCCTGGACCACTATGCCATTGAATTGCCCAAGAACGCCGCGCCGCTCATGAAATACGCCGAACGCATTTTCTCGCGCCCTGCCTTTATCGAAGCGCTCACGCCTTCCGAAAAAGTCATGCGCCGTTAAGCCATGCAGGAATCTTCGACCAAACCATACCTTATCCGCGCATTGCACGAATGGTGCACCGACAACGGCTACACACCCCACATCGTGGTCACGGTAGACGCCAATACCGTTGTACCGGCGGCCCATATTCGTGACGGCCAGATCACCCTGAACATCGGTACCCTGGCCACCAACCAACTGCGCCTGGGCAATGACTACATCGAGTTCCAGACCCGTTTCGGCGGTGTCACCGAGACTATTTTCGTTCCCGTCGCCGCCGTCTCCGCCATTTATGCCCGGGAAACCGGCGCCGGCATGGGCTTCGAAGTTGAGTCTTCGAAGCCGTATCCGGGTACGGAAAGTTCCGGCTCGGCCCCTGCCGCCGGGCCGCGCGTTGTTGCCGACAACACGCAAGGCGACAACACCGCCACTGCAGGGCCATCGTCGCCCGACGACGACCCGAAGCCGCCACGGCTCAAGGTCGTGAAATGAATCGGGCAGCGCCCGTTCAGCCCGTGTGCAAAACTTTCAAAAACGGGTTAGAATAAGCGTCTTGCCGGCTTAGCTCAGTTGGTAGAGCAGCGCACTTGTAATGCGAAGGTCAACAGTTCGAATCCGTTAGCCGGCACCAGATATACAAGCGGTTTTCCGCAGTGAATAGCCCCCAGAAATGGGGGCTATTTTTTTGGCCGAAGAACACAAGGGCAACAGACACGCTGGTAATCACGCAACGTGCCAACCACCGCGTGACGTTAAGCCATCAATGTTTGCAAGCGTTCGCGAATAATGGTGTTTGCCTCGTTCATGATGCGCTCAATCAGCTCCTGAACCGACGGTATATCGTGAATCAGGCCGGCGACCAGCCCGCATGACCACACACCGATATCCACCTGCCCTTCTTTCATCACCTTGGGGTACACCCCGCCCACTTCGCCCACAATATCGTTGAAGGTTATGGCAGTGCCCAGGCGTTGCTCGATATCCAGCAACCGCCTGGCGCTGGCATTGTTGAGCACGCGTTCGGTATTGCGCAAGGGGCGCATGACCAGACGGGTATCCCGTTCAGTGGCCGCCAGAATGGCCTGCTTGACGTTCGGGTGCACAGGCGCTTCGCGTGTTGCCACAAAACGCGTGCCCATGTTGATGCCTTCGGCACCCAGTGACAACGCCGCCACCAGCGAACGCCCATCGGCCATGCCGCCCGACGCGACAAAGGGAATGGACAGCTCGTCGGCCGCTCGCGGCAGCAAAATGAAATTGGGAACGTCGTCCTCGCCGGGATGGCCGGCGCACTCGAAGCCATCTACGCTCACGGCGTCGCAGCCTATGGCTTGCGCCTTGAGCGCATGGCGTACCGATGTGCATTTGTGGATCACTTTCACCCCCGCCTCTTTCAGCATGGGCAGCCAGGCCTGGGGATTATTGCCCGCCGTTTCCACAATTTTTATGCCGGAATCCACAATGACCTTCATGTAGCCGGGATAATCGGGGGCCACCCGCGTGGGAAGGAAGGTTACGTTGACACCGAACGGGCGCGCAGTAATGGTTTTACAGCGGGCAATTTCGTCGGCCAGCGCCTGGGGCGACGGTTGCGTCAGGGCCGTGATGATTCCCAACCCCCCCGCGTTGGACACGGCGCCGGCCAGCTCGGCCAGGCCCACATGGTGCATACCCCCCTGAATGATCGGGTGCTCAATGCCGAAAAGTTCCGTTATCTTTGTTTTCATGACTGCGTAAGCTCCAGTGCGTTCAATACTTCCTGCGTGTGCTGGCCCAGGGCGGGCAAATGGGCCGGTGGGCGCGGGCCGTCGTTCAGCCGCACGGGCAGGCCCGGCACATTGACCGGCGGCCGCCCGGGCGCATGCACGGCAATGAACAGATCATCGGCCACTCCCGATCGCCCGGCATGTACCTGGTCGAGTGTGCGAATCACCCCAACCACCAGGCCGGCATTGGACAGGCGCGCCGCCACCTCGTCCGAGGTCAGGTGACTTAGCCCGGCACACATCGCCTGCAACAACGCCTCGCGGTTCGTGACGCGGTCGCGGTTGGTGGCGAACCTTGCGTCGCCGGCCAGTTCGGGGCGACCGATCAGCTCGCATAATTTCCTGAAATGCGCATCGATGTAGGCCGAGACCACCACCAGGCCGTCTTTGG
>JBFWLP010000052.1:0-23225 GCA_050252075.1 Burkholderiaceae bacterium
TGCCATCGTGGGGGCCAGTGTGCCCATCGCGCTGGGCAGTGCGATCGCCCATCAGAACCGCAAGACCGATGCTGTGGCGGTGGCATTTTTCGGCGACGGTGCCATGGCCGAAGGGGCACTGCACGAATCCCTGAATATGGCGTCGCTGTGGAAGCTGCCCCTGCTGTTTGTCTGCGAAAACAATGGCTGGGCCGAGTTCTCGCCCACCCACAAGCAGTTTGTCGCCAAGCTCGAAGATCTATCCTCTGCGTTCAACATTCCTTATGTCAAAGTGAACGGCAATCATGTGCTCGACGTCATGCAGGCGGGCGAGACAGCCATTCAGGCCATACGCGCCGGTCAAGGACCTTATGTGCTGGAGTGCACCACGCACCGCTGGCGGGGTCATTACGAAGGGGATCCGCAGAAATATCGCGACGCCTACGAGCTTGAAACGCTGGGCGACCATGACCCGGTGGCCCTGTTCGAGCAGGTCATGCGCCAGAACGGTGTGGCACAGGCCGATATCGACGCCGTCCGCACGGATATCGAAGCCCAGGTCGAGGCTTCCGTAGAGCGCGCCCGCCAGGGCACCGCGCCCAGTTGGGAAGGTGCGCGCAACGATGTATATGCAGCAACTATCGAGGTGAATCATGGCTGAGTTGCGTTTTGGCCAAGCTATCAATCGCGCGCTGGTCGAGTCCATGACCGACGATCCCGCCGTCATGTTGATGGGCGAAGACATCGCCGCCGCCGGCGGGCCGTTCGGGGTAACGCGCGGCCTGCTGCAAAAGTTTGGCGAAGATCGGGTACGCGATACCCCCATCTCCGAAATGGCCATGTCCACCGCCGCCGTAGGTGCCGCGCTTTCCGGCGTCAAACCGGTGCTGGAAATCATGTTCATGGATTTCATGACGCTGGCCATGGATGCCCTGGTGAACCAGGCGGCCAAGGCCCGTTTCATGTTCGGCGGCCAAACGTCTGTGCCTATGGTGGTGCGTACCCCGCATGGCGGCGGTATCAGCGCCGGTCCGCAGCACTCGCAATGCCTTGAGGTCTGGTTTGCCCATATTCCCGGGTTGAAGGTCGTGTGTCCGTCCAGCCCGGCCGATGCCTACGGGCTGCTGAAGGCCGCCATTGCGGATCCCGATCCCGTTGTATTTGTCGAGAACAAGGCCTTGTACGCCCTGAAAGGTCAGGTTCCCGACGAGCCGTTCTCAATTCCGTTGGGCAAGGCCCATGTCGTGCGCGAAGGCACTGACGCCACGGTGGTGTCGTACGGTGCCATGGTGGCGCAGGCCGTGAAGGCCGCCGACCAGCTGGCCGAGCAAGGCGTGTCGGTCGAAGTGGTCGATCTGCGCAGCATTCAGCCATGGGACGAAGCGGCCGTGCTGCAATCATTGCGCAAAACGCATCGCTTGCTGATTGCCCACGAAGCCGTCGAGGCATTTGGCGTGGGTGCAGAAATCGCCGCCCGTATGGCCGATATCGGTTTCGACGAGCTGGATGCCCCCATTCTGCGTGTGGCAGCCCCGTTCGTGCCGGTGCCGTTTGCGCCATCGCTTGAAAAGCAATATCAGCCCGATGCCGGGCGCATTGTGGCCGCAGTCCAGAAACTCATGGCGTAATGCCAACGCGTATAAGCCGAATTTAACTTTTGCTGGTGGAGATCCCTATGAGCGAACCCGTTGTTTTGAAAGAAGTGCGTGGCCATGTCGGTATCCTGACTGTCAACCGTCCCAAAGTGCATAACGCGCTCAGCTCCGAAACCCTGCTGGCGCTGGAGCAAGCCTTTATCGACCTGGAAAACGATCCGCAGGCGCACGTTATTGTCATTACCGGCGCGGGCGAGAAGTCCTTCATTGCCGGGGGCGATCTTGCCGAAATGGAGCACCGCCAGGGGCTGGCGCATTACTTCGAGTTCGCCGAGGACATTCATCGTGTGTTCCGCCGCATCGAAGAGTCGGACAAACCCACCATTGCAGCGGTCAACGGATGGGCGCTGGGAGGGGGCACAGAACTGTTGTTGTGCACCGATATCCGTATTCTGGCCGACAACGCCGTGCTGGCCCTGCCCGAAATTACCCTGGGCTTGTTCCCCGGTGCGGGCGGCACGCAGCGCGCCATTCGCCAGTTGGCGCCTTGCGTGGCGCGCGAGCTTATGTTTGTCGGCGACCGTATTTCGGCCGACGAGGCCGTGCGTATCGGGCTGGCCAACAAGGTTGTACCGAATGCCGACCTTATGGGCACAACCATGGCCATGGCCGAAAAAATCGCGGCAAAGTCGCCGCTGGTGCTCAAGCTCATGAAGCGCACCCTGATTGACGGGGCGGAAATGCCCTTGCGCAGCGCTTTGGCACACGAGCAGGCCATGGTAAGCCTGGTGTTTGATACGCAGGATGCTCACGAAGGTATCCAGGCCTTTTTACAGAAGCGTGCTGCGAAATTTAGCGGAACGTGATCCATGGCTGATCGAAACGACATACTGATGCCCAAGCTGGGCCTGACGATGACCGAGGGCATGCTGGCCGAATGGGCCGTGGCTCCCGGTGACACGTTAAA
This sequence comes from Burkholderiaceae bacterium, assembly GCA_050252075.1. Taxonomy (GTDB): domain Bacteria; phylum Pseudomonadota; class Gammaproteobacteria; order Burkholderiales; family Burkholderiaceae_B; genus JAAYGT01. The sequence goes on from JBFWLP010000052.1 coordinate 2,542, forward strand.
GGCCGGCGACCTGATGTTCGTGGTCGAAACAGACAAGGTTGCCACCGAAATCATGGCGCCTTCCGATGGCCGGCTGATCGACATTCTGGTTGCCCAGGGCGAAACCGTCCCGGTGGGTGCCGTGGTGGCCCGCTGGACCGGCGCGGGGCAGCCGGCCGGAGACAACGACGCCGAACCGGCGCCGTCCGGCGACGCAACCCCAGCCCCAACCCCAGCGCCGGAGTCGGCTTCGGCAACGCAGCCGCAACCACCGCAAGCCCAACCGCAACCACCGGCCGGCGGCCGGGTGGTGGCCACACCGCTTGCCCGCCGTCTGGCGCACGAGGCCGGGCTGTCGCTGCCGTCTGTGGCGGGCACCGGCCCGCGCGGGCGCATCAAGGCCGCCGATGTACGCCAGGCACTGGCGGCAGGCGCTTCGCCTTCTGTCTCGTCGGCGGCTGTTGCGCCGTCTGCAGGATCGGGTGGCGCTGGCGCAGCGGTGGAAGGAACCCGCGTGCCTGCCGGTGGCTTGGTGCAGGCGATGGCGCGCCGCATGGTGCAGGCCAAGCAGGATGTCCCCCATTTTTATCTGTCGACCGAAGCCGAGGTCTCCGAGCTGCTGGCATTGCGCGAGCGCATGAACAGTGACCCCCAGGCCGCCAAGCTTACGGTCAATCATTTCATCCTGGCTGCGGTGGCGCATGCGCTGGCGCAGTGCCCCTGGCAGAACCGGATCTGGGCTGATAACGGCATTACGGCGTTCGATACGCTGGATGTCGGCATGGCGGTATCCACGGAAAAAGGCCTGATGGCACCGGTGCTGCGCGGGTTAAGCGGCGCGGGTCTGGACACGATTGCGCTGCGGTCCCGCGCACTGATCGAGCGGGTGCGTAACGGCCAGGCCCGGCACGACGATCTGACCGGCGGCGCCATTACGGTGTCCAACGCGGGCATGTTCAACGTGACCTACATGACGCCCATTATCAATCCGCCGCAGTCCGCCATTCTTGGGGTGGGCAGTGTGCGTTCGGTATTCCGGCCCGATGACGCCGGCCAACCTGTTGTACGGCGGGAAATGGGCCTGGTGCTGGCCTGCGACCACCGTTTGCATGACGGCACCAGCGGCTTGAAGTTTTTGAACACAGTGGTCGACCTTTTGCAGGACCCCTACCGGTTGTTGCGTTCGCTTCCCTGAGCAAAATTACATTGAGGCATTATTCATGGACTTTCACATGAGCGATGAGCAAAAGCTCATCATTGATACGGCAAGTAAAGTCGGCCGCGAGTTCGGTCTGGAGTACTGGTCGAAAAAAGACGAGCAGAAGGCATTCCCCCACGAGTGCTGGCAGGCCATTTGCGATGCCGGTCTGGCCGGGGCGGCACTTCCGGAAGAGTACGGCGGCGCCAACCTGGGGATGACCGAGGTTGCCCTTATTGTGGAAGAGCTGGCTGCCGGCGGCGGCGGGGCGACACTGGGTCAGTTGTTCATGATCAACCCCATCTTCGGCGGCGTTTCGGTCTCGAAATTCGGCACCCCGGAAATGAAGGAGTCCATGCTGCCCGATCTGATCAACGGCAAGCTGAACTTCTGTATGGCTCTTACCGAGCCTGACAGCGGCACCAACACGCTGGCCTTGAAAAGCTTTGCCCGCGAAGATGGCGATGGCTGGCGGCTGAACGGGCGCAAAATCTGGATCACCGCCGTCGATTCGGCGCAGAAAATGCTGGTTATTGCGCGAACCAAGCGCCCGGAAGAGGTCGCCCGACCCTCCGAAGGCATTTCCATGTTCATTATCGACGTCGAGCGTGAAGGCCTGAACTACACGCCGATCGATAAAGTAGGTACACGCACCCTGAGCTCGTGTTCCGTGTTCTTCGACGACGTGCGTATCGAGAAGCACGAGCTGGTGGGAACCTTGCACAACGGTTTTCGCGAATTGCTCGATGTGCTGAATACCGAGCGTATTGTCACAACGGCATGCATGGTGGGTGCGGGGCGTCTGGCTATGGAACTGGGGCTGAAATACGCCTCCGAACGCAAGGTGTTCGGCGACCGCGTCATCGGGTCGTACCAGGGCTTGCAGTTCCCCATGGCGCAGGCGCATGCCGAGTTGCAGTGCGCCAAGCTCATGAACCTGAAAGCGGCCTGGCTATGCGACCAGGGGCTGCCGTACGGTTCGGAAGCCAATGTGGCAAAACTTATCGGTTCTCAAGCCGCCACTCATGCGATTGAGCGTAGTATGCAAGCCATGGGCGGCATGGGCTATTCCAAGGAATACCACGTCGAGCGTCTGTGGCGCGACGCACGCCTGTTCAAGTTCGCACCGGTTTCCGAAGAAATGGTGTTGAACTACATTGCTGTACACGATCTGGGCATGGCCAAATCGTACTAGGCAGGCCCACGCGCATGAACCATAATTGCGGAGACAAGCAACCATGATGAATCTAAGCGCCGGCGTGGCTTTCCACCAGCGACGCACACCCAACAAGACGGCCATTATCTACAACGATGCCGCCATCAGCTATGCCCAGTTTCATGAGCGCATCATGCAAATGGCGGGCTATCTGCAGGCACGCGGCATCCGCCAGGGCGATGTCGTTGCCCTGTTCATGAAGAACAGTCCGGCTTTTCTGGAAATTGCGTTCGCGGCCAGCGCCATTGGTGCGATCTTTCTGCCGATCAATTACCGTTTGTCGCCTGCGGAAGCGGAATTCATTCTGGGTGACTCCACCAGCAAGCTGCTGTTTGTCGATGAAGAGTTTGACGCGGTTGCCGCCTTGCCGTTCGACCACGTTGTGGTCACGGCGGCGGGGCAGACCGACAGTCGTGCGCTTCCGGGCGTGGCCGATGCGCCGACGGGCCAGGTGTGCGTTACCCGGCCCGACGATCTGGCCCGCCTGATGTACACGTCGGGAACCACGTCGCATCCCAAGGGCGTTATGCACACCTACGGGAATATGCACTGGAAATCCGTCGACCATATCATCGCGCTGGGCCTGAGTGCCCACGATGTGCTGCTCACGGTGGGGCCGCTTTATCACGTGGGAGCCTTCGATCTTCCCGGTGTTGCCGTGCTGGAAATGGGCGGTACCCTGTGTGTCCTGCGCGAGTTTGATCCGGTGCAGGTTCTGGCATCCATCCAGAAGCATCGCATCACCTGCGGCTGGATGGCCCCCGTCATGCTCAGCCGTGTGCTGGCCGTACCCAATGCGGCCGACTTCGATGTGTCCACATTCCGCTGGTGCATTGCCGGCGGGGAAAAGACACCCGAAACCCGTATCCGCGACTTCACCCGGGTGTTTACGCACGGCCGCTTTATCGACGGCTTTGGCATGACCGAAACGTGCAGCGGCGACACGTTAATGGAGTCCGGCATGGAACTGGTGAAAATCGGATCCACCGGACGCGCGCTGGCCCATGTGGAAATTCGCATCGCCGACGAGCAAGGCAACACGCTGCCTCCCGGCACACTGGGGGAAATTTGCATTCGCGGCCCCAAGGTGACCAAGGGCTACTGGAACGCGCCCCAGAAAACCGCCGAGAGCTTTTTCGGCGACTGGCTGCGCAGCGGCGACGTCGGTTATCTGGATGAAGACGGCTTTCTCTTCCTGACCGACCGCAGCAAGGACATGATTCTCACTGGCGCCGAGAACGTGGCCTCGCTTGAAGTGGAAAACGTCATTTACAAGCTTCCCCAGGTCGCCGAAGTGGCGGTCATCGGTGTGCCCGATGAAAAATGGGGTGAACGCATTGTGGCGGTGGCTGTGCTTGTCGAGGGGGAATCGCTCACGCTCGATCAGCTGGACCAGCACTGCCGCAAATTCCTGGCGGGCTTCAAGGTGCCGCGCGAACTACGTGTCGTGGATGCCTTGCCGCGTAACCCGTCCGGCAAAGTGTTAAAGCGCGTGATCCGCGATGATCTGCGCACAAAAGTCTAGTTTTTTCGTGCCGCAGTTTACCCATTGCGGCACTTTCCGTAGTAATGCAGTTTTTTTGGGTGATGAAGAAATTCATTTCATAACGAGGAGTCAACATGTCACGTTTTGTACTCAGTAAAAAGTTCATGGCACTTGCCATGTCCGCCTCGCTGTTTGGCGCGGCCCCGGTCCTGGCTCAGGAAACCATCAAGATCGGTATGACCTCGGCGCTGACCGGGCCGTACAACGAATTCGGCGAAGGTAACCGCCGTGCGGTGGAGCTGGCCGTGGAGCAGTGGAATGCCAAGGGCGGCATCAATGGCAAGAAAATTGAAATTGCCTATATGCTTGACGACCAGCTGAACCCCGACCGGGCTGTTCAGAACATGCGCCGCATTCTGGACGACAAGAGCGTTGTCGGTATCATCGGGCCGGCCGGCAGCGGTCCCACGCTGGCGGTTCTGGATATGGCCGTTGCTGATGGCCGTCCGTACATGAACCCCATTGCACAGACGCCGCTCATTACCTACCCCGACAAGGTCACCGGCAAGAATCCTCGCAAGAACGTCTTCTCGTTTGCACTGCAAAACGACGTTGAGGCCGTCGCCATGGGCCAGTACCTGGCGAAAAACTTCAAGCGTGTGGGCATTATTCACGAAAGTACCGCCTACGGTGTGACCGGTGTCGATTACCTGACGGCTTCCATTCTGGAAAACGGCGGCCAGAAGCCTGTGGCGGTTGACTCCTACAACCAGGGTGCCCAGGACATGACCGCCCAGGTGGCCCGTTTGAACCGCGCCAACGTTGACGCCATTGCCGCTATCGGTCTGGGCAAGGATCTGGCTGTCCTGCGTCGCACGATGGCTCGCCTGAAAGTGGATGTGCCGCTGGTGGCGTCCAATGGCGCGTTGGGTCAGCCCTACCAGGAAGGTGCGGGTGAACTGACCGTGGGCACACTGGGCACCATGATCGGTGCGTTCGGCAAACCCATGCGTGCTGAAACTGCCGCCTTTGCCGAAGCCTACAAAGCGAAATACGGCACCGACCGCTGGTGGGGCAACGATCCCGAAGCGCCCCAGCTGTTCATGGCGATTTCGGTTTCCAACGGTTTTGACGCTGCCAACATTTTGTTTGAAGGCATCAAGCGCGCGAACTCGACTGATCCCGACAAGATCATCGCCGCTATCGAAACCATCAAAGACTACCCGCTGGTCAACGGTGTGTACACCTTCACGAAAGACCGCCACCACGGCCTGGATCCCGATTCAGTCAAGGTCTTTGAATACGTGAAGCAAGGCGACAAGGTCAAGCTGCAGCCGCTCGCCAACTAATTATCGCTATCACCCGATAGCTTACGGTCAGGCGGTGCCGCCCGCGGGGGAGGCACCGCCCAAACGGTTTCCCGTTGTCATGGGGTAGTTATGGACTTTTTTATTCAACTGGTGCTTGCCGGCCTGAGTGTAGGTGCAGTGTACGCGCTGGTCGGGCTGGGATTAAACCTTACGTTCTGGACGACCCGGGTGCTGAACTTCGGTCAAGGCTCGGTCATGATGGCGGGGGCCATGTTAACGGCCGTTATGGTCATTAACGGCATTCATGTGTTCTTTGCACTGGCCATTGCACTGCTTTCCAGCGCGCTTATTTTGTGGATCATCGAGCTGGTCGGCGTCAAGCCCATGCTGCGCAACAATGCGGGCAGTATGGGGTGGGTTGTGTCTACCCTGGGTGCCGGTGTGTTGCTTCAGGGTCTGGCCAGTCTTATTTTCGGTACGCAGGCGGTTGCTTTCCCCGACATTATTTTCAGCGCCGTGGACACCATCGAGTTCATGGGGGCGTATCTGTCGGTGCAGTACATCGCCGTGTTTGTGATTTGTGTGCTTGCGGTTCTTATTATGGAATTCTTTTTACACCGTACCAGCTGGGGGTACGGTGTACGGGCGGTGGCCCACGATCGTGACCTTGCTTCGCTGATGGGCATTCCGGTGCGTCGCGTTGTGGTCATGTCCTTTGTCATCAGCGGCTTTCTGGCCGGACTGGCCGGGGTGCTGGTGGCACAGGTGTCCGGTACGGTTGATCCGAACTTTGGTTTGCACTTGCTCATTCTGGCCTTTGTGGCGGCGGTTGCCGGCGGCCTGGGCAGCGCCTGGGGTTCGCTGGTGGGTGGACTGACACTGGGTGTGCTGGAAAAACTGGTCGGGGGCTATGTATCGCCGGCGGCTGCCGAGGTGGTGGCCTTCATTCTGCTGGTTGGTGTGCTCACCATCCGTCCGCAAGGTTTGTTTGGCAAGAAAGAGGCGGTGAAAGTATGAAGAACCAAAATAAACTTGCCCGATTGCTTACCAATAGCTGGTTGCTGGTTGCGTTATGTATTGTGCTGGCCGTGTCGGCCGGATCGGCGGATCGCGGCACGGTGCAAATGTGGAGTTTCGTTGCCATCAACGTTTTGTTGGCCCAAAGTATCAATTTGCTGACCGGGATCACAGGGCAAATCTCGCTGGGGCATGCCGGGTATTTTGCCATTGGTGCCTACGTCAGCGGCCTGGCCATGAAAATGCTGGGGCTGGCTTTCCCCTTTGCCGTGCTGGCCTCCATGGCGTTTACGGCCATTGTCGGGTACATCGTTTCGGTTCCCGCCGGTCGTGTGCGCGAATTCTATCTGGCCATGATGTCGCTGGCGTTCGGCCTGATCGTGTATGAAATTGCGCGCGAATGGCAGGGCCTTACCGGCGGCGTCATGGGCTTGCGTGGCGTGCCGTCGCCCCAAATTGGCACGCTGGTCATTTTCGGCTGGAAACTTGACGGCGCCGACTATTTCCGCATTTTGCTGGCGGTGGTACTGCTGGTCATGTTCATGTTGCGCAATTTCGTGAAAAGCCATTACGGGCGGGCGTTCTACGCGGTGCATACCAGCGAGCTGGCGGCCGGCACCATGGGCATTTCCCAAGGTGCCGTCAAGCGGTTTGCCTACGCGATCAGCGGCGGTATTGCCGGTCTGGCGGGCGGGTTTTATGCCCATCTGGTCGGCTACCTTACCCCGGAAAGCTTTGGCCTGATGCGATCCGTCGAGATTCTTGTGATGTCGATCGTGGGTGGTCTGGGCTCGCTGATGGGGCAGGTGCTGGGCGCCACGCTCTTCACCTATTTGCCGCAACAGCTGCAGGCGTTCGCCGACTACCAGTTCATTGTGTATGGCCTGATCCTTATGTTTGTGTTCACCTTGCTGCCCAAGGGCATTGCAGGGGTGATCGGCGCCAAAACCCGTTACAGCAAACTGGATCAGCTGAAAGTGGCCCCGGTGGCCGATGCCTCGCTGGAGCCTCTGACGCGGCGTCAGCCGGTCGTTAACCGTACCGCCGGCAATGCACTGGTTAGTGTCAATAATGTCACGATGGAGTTTGCCGGGTTGCGTGCATTGGCCGGGGTGTCGCTCGACCTGCATCCGGGAAGTGTGACGGCGCTGGTGGGCCCCAATGGGTCCGGCAAAAGCACGCTGGTGAACGTGATCAGCGGCATTTACACGCCAACGTCGGGCAGTGTGAAGTTCAAGGGGCAGGAAATTGGCGGCTGGCCATCTTTCAAGGTGGCTCGCGCGGGTGTTACCCGCACATTCCAGGACCCCCGCAATGTGCCTACCTTCACGGTGCGCGAAAACATTCTGATGGGCGCCAACCGTTTGTATCGTCACGGTGCTTTGGCGGCCTCGCTGAACACGGCTGCCGCCACCCGGGAAGAGTCCGCCTTCCTGCAGCGCGTTGAATCGCTGATGGCGGCCAGCGGGCTGGAGCAGTTTGCCGATGAGGAAATGGGTGATCTTCCCTATGGTATTCAACGCCTGGCCGAGGTCGTTCGCGCCCTGGCCAGCGATCCGGAACTGCTCATGCTCGACGAGCCTGCCGCCGGTTTGTCCGAACAGGAGTCCGAGCAGCTGATCAAGCTGATCCGCCTGGCTCAAAGCTATGGCATCGCCGTGATGGTCATTGACCACCACATGGACTTTCTGGCCGATATCGTCGACGACGTTGTGGTCTTTGAAGCCGGCGAGGAGATTTATCGCGGCGACATGGACGGCATGCGCACCGACCGGCGGGTGATTGAGGCCTATCTGGGCGAGGAGGATTCGGACCATGCTTGAAATTCGTGATTTGAGTGTCAGTTACGGCGCCATTGATGCCGTGCGCAACGTTTCGCTAACGTGCCGGCCCGGCCACATCACCGCCCTTATCGGCGCCAACGGTGCGGGCAAGTCGTCGCTCATGAAGGCGATCTCCGGGGTGGTCACGGCCAAGACCGGCCAGATACTGCTGGACGGCAAGGACATTACGAAAATGCCGCCGCACGAGCGCGCCCGCATCGGGCTGGCGCATGCCCTGGAAGGGCGTCGCATTTTTCATCAGCATACTGTCGACGACAACCTGAAAACGGCATGGTTGTTCCGCCGCCCCGAGGGCGACTACCAGGAAGCCGTGCGCAAGGTGTTCCAGAATTTTCCCATTCTGGAAGAAAAGCGCGGCGCGAAGGCCGGCACCCTGAGCGGGGGCCAGCAGCAAATGCTTATTATCTCCATGGCTACGCTGCATCAGCCGCGCTTTGTGTTGCTGGACGAACCTTCGCTGGGCCTGGCGCCCATTATCGTGACGCAGATTTTCGATTTCATCCGGAATTATTGTGCGTCGGGCGACCGCGTGGTGCTGCTCAGCGAGCAGATGGCCACACTGGCCCTGAAGGTGGCCGATCACGGCTATGTTCTCAAGCATGGCAAGGTCGTTTTCCAGGGTTCGCGCAGCGAGTTGCGCGAAGCGTCGGGTGGTGAACTGGCTTCGGCCTATCTGGGTGGTTAAGGCATGACGGAATCCAGGAACACGTCAACGGCACCTTCGGTGCATGAAACCGGGCTGGTCGTGCTGGGCGGTGGCCCGGGTGGCTACACAGCGGCATTTCGCGCCGCCGATCTGGGCCTGCAGGTTACCCTGGTGGAAGAGCGTCCCACGCTGGGCGGGGTTTGCCTGAACGTGGGGTGTATTCCGTCGAAGGCGCTGCTGGAGTCGGTCAAGTCGCTGGAAGGCGCCGGCGAACTGGCCGAGCGAGGTATTGTGTTTCAGGCGCCCAAGGTTGATCTGGATGCCCTGCGCGCCTGGAAAGACGGCGTGGTTGCGCGGCTGGCCGGCGGCCTGAAAGGCCTGGCCCGCCAACGCAAAATTACCGTCTTGCAAGGGCGGGGTGTATTTACCGGCCCTTCCAGCCTGCAGCTGGATAACGGTACGCAGGTGAAATTTGCCCAGGCCATCATTGCCGTAGGCTCTCGCCCCGTGCAGTTGCCCTTTTTGCCCGACGATCCCCGTATCATTGATTCCACCGGCGCGCTGGCGTTGCCCGATATTCCCGGGCGCCTGCTGATTCTGGGCGGCGGCATTATCGGCATGGAAATGGCAACCGTCTATGCGGCACTGGGGTCGCGCGTTACTGTGGTGGAACAGCAAGACCAGTTAATGCCGTCGTGCGATCCCGAGCTGGTGGCACCGCTGCACAAACGTATGCAAGGCCGGCTGGAAGCCGTGTTACTGAAAACACGCGTCACCCAGGTCAAGGCTGAAAAATCCGGTTTGCGAGTGCATTTCGAGGGCCCGCAAGGAAGCAGCAGTGCCGTCTACGATCGTTTGCTGGTGGCGGTGGGAAGGCGCCCCAACACCGACACCATCGGCGCGGATGCGCTGGGTGTGCCGGTGGACAGACAAGGCTTGATAACGGTCGATGCGCAGCAGCGCACCGTCAATAAAAAGGTGTTCGCAATAGGCGACATCGTGGCCGGCCCCATGCTTGCCCACAAGGCATCCTGCGAAGGGCGCGTTGCGGCCGAAGCCGCGGCCGGACAAAAGACCGTCAATCAGGCCCGTGTGATTCCTCAGGTGGCTTACTGCGACCCCGAGGTTGCCTGGGTGGGGGTCACCGAACCCGAAGCCAAGGCGCAAGGCCTTGCCTATGAGCGCTCCAGCTTTCCCTGGATGGCTAACGGTCGCGCCACGACGATGGGCCGCACCGAAGGTGTGACTAAAATGCTGGTTGACCCGAAAACCCACCGCATTTTGGGAATTGGTATGGTTGGGCCGCATGCCGGTGACCTGATCGCTGAAGCTGCGTTGGCCATGGAGGCCGATCTTGAGCCCGGCGACATCGCACTGACCATTCATCCCCATCCTACGTTGTCGGAAATCATGGCCCTTACTGCCGAGGCTTATGAAGGAACGTTGACGGAGCTTTACCCGCCGCGCCGGAAATAACGTTTCCGCAGGCGGCAAGCGTGGGGGTGGTCGGGTTGTCATGTGTGTCGCCAAGGAGCCTTGCTGGATATGAGTAGCTGGAAAAATCTTGTCCCCGACCGTAGTGCCATGCGCAAGCTGAAGCGCGAGGCACTGGTGCGTGAAGCCATTTCGGCCTTCAATGCCAAAGGGTTTCACGCTACCGCGCTGGAAGACATTGCCACGCGTCTGGGGGTTACCAAGGCGGCGCTTTACCACTACTTCCCCACCAAGCATGCGCTGCTGTACGAGTGCTTCGAGCGTGCCCTGAAAGTGGCCTTCGCGGCGCTTGACCATGCGCAGCGCACTGGGTCAACCGGCTATCAGAAGCTCCACCTCACCATCCAGGGCTATCTTACTGTGGCGCTGGACGAACTGAACCGCTGTGTCATTCTGACCGAGGAACATGTGTTGCTGCCCGAGCACCGCGATGTCATCTTCCGCCAGCGAGACGATTTCGAACGCGCTTTGCGCGCCCTGGTGCGCGAAGGGATAAACGACGGAAGCATTGTGCCGTGCGATCCCAAACTGGCCATATTTTCCGTGTGGGGTGCGGTCAACTCCGTACCCAAATGGTTTTCCTCGCAAGGGCAATGGTCCAGCGATCAATTGGCGCAGGCCATGGCCGACATGGTGTGCCGCGCGCTCGCGCGCCATCCGTCCGATACCCTGGCCACCGATGTCGCCGGGGTCAAACCCCAGGCCACCGGCTTCAATTACCAGGCCGATGACGGGTCATCATTGTCTTGAAAGGCGCCATGTCTGACACGTCGGCAACGTCCGTTGCCATTATAGGAGGCGGGCCCGCAGGCCTGATGGCGGCTGAAGTGCTGGCGCGCGAGGGTATGGCGGTTACCGTGTACGAAGCGAAACCGTCGCTGGGCCGCAAATTTCTTCGTGCCGGCATCGGTGGTTTGAATCTCACCCACGCCGAAGATTACGCCACATTTTGTTCGCGTTTTGACGAGCAGGGTTCTTTGTTCCATGACACGCTCGACCAGTTTCCGCCTAACGCCGTCCGTCAGTGGGCGGCATCCTTGGGGATCCAGACCTTTGCGGGCTCGTCCGGCCGGGTGTTTCCGGTCGGCATGAAGGCGGCCCCTTTGCTGCGCGCCTGGGTGCAGCGCTTGCGTGATCTTGGCGTAACGTTTCGGGTACGGCACCGCTGGCAAGGCTGGGATGCCGGCGGCGCCCTGCGCCTTCACGCCCCGGAAGGGGAATTGCAAGTGAAGCCCCACGTTACTGTGCTGGCGCTTGGTGGCGGCAGCTGGCCACAACTGGGGGCCGATGCGGCGTGGCTGCCGTGGCTGCAGGCGCGGGGAGTGGCCGTGGCGCCGCTGAAAAGCGCGAACTGCGGTTTCGATGTCGCCTGGAGCCCTTATTTGCGTGAAAAATTCGCGGGTGCCCAGCTGAAGTCGGTTGCCATCACGCTCACAGACATCGACGGCGCCACACACACCCGTCGCGGTGAGTTTCTGGTTACCCGCTACGGCGTTGAGGGTAGTGTTGTGTATGCGTTTTCCCGGCGGCTGCGCCAGGTGATCGACCGTGACGGCCAGGCAACGTTTACGGTTGATCTGTTGCCCGGCCGCAATCTCGACAGTGTTCGTAACGAGGTACAGCGCCCGCGTGGATCACGGTCGTTGTCCAGTCACCTGCAGAGCCGCCTGGGGCTTGGCGGCGTGAAGGTGGCCTTGTTGCGCGAGATTCTGGGCCCCGAGGCGTTCGGCAACGCCGCGCAGCTGGCATGCGCCGTCAAGGCGTTGCCCATTACGGTAAGCGCTCCCCGGCCACTGGCAGAAGCCATCAGCACAGCGGGCGGCGTTCGTTTTGATGCGGTGGATTCCCACTTGATGCTCAAGGCCGCGCCCGGTGTTTTTGTGGCCGGAGAAATGCTTGACTGGGAGGCACCCACCGGCGGTTATTTGCTAACCGCCTGCCTGGCCCAGGGCGTTTGCGCGGCACGCGGCGCCCTGGCGTGGCTGGGTGGTCATCGTTGCACCGACCCCGCCTCAGCGGGCGGGTAGCGGCTTCATCATTGCCTGGCCGGGCGCTGAACAGCCCTGGTCGCAACAGCGGCCGGGCTGTTTGTTGCGGGTAATGGGCCGCTGATCGTTTTGCGTCAACACGCCGCGATCCAGCAGTCGTTCCACCAGTTCCACTTTGCTGCCGATGGGGTAATTGCGATAGATCTCCTGCTTCATGGCGGCGGGTGATCCGCCTCCGTGCAAACTGATGATGGAATACCACCCCCCCTGATACGAGGCGGTCAGGTCTTCCATGAAGCGGGCCACCTGGATCCGCTTGTCGTACGGTACGGCGGGGTTGGCTTGCAGCACATCGGCCAAGCGACCGGAGGTTTCGGGGTTGTGGTCTTCGTCGGGGCCGGGCAGGGCAACGATCAGGCCTCCGGAAACCTCGTGAGCCAGGCGGTGCATGTCGTAAATCTGGGTGGCCAGCATCAGTTTGCCCACGTTCGCAAAGACGGCCTCGGGCATGAAGGACTGACTGTATGGATCTTGCGTGGCATAGACGCTGGAGGCCACACCGCAGGCATAGAACCCCTCGACGATTTTGATCAGTTCCACCATGGGTTCTTGCAGACTGGATTTTTTCTCGGGATCCAGGCCGTTGGCTTCGCACATGAGCGCGCCGGCGCCAATCAGCAAGTCGCCGAACCCTGCCCGGGCAGCGATACAGCTGTGGCGGTGATGGTTGGCGTAAGCGTAGGTCATGGCGCCCGAGTGTTCCCATTCATCGGCGTAGAAAACCCGCTCCCAGGGGACGGTGACCCGGTCAAAAATCACAACGCCGGTCGACTGGCCGTACTTGCGGGAAAACAGGGCTGCTCCATGCTCGTTTTTTTCTCCGGGCCGACCGGCCGGTCGCGCCACAATGGTAATGCCGGGGGCATCAATGGGAACGGCGCAACAGACGGCGAAGTCGGCGTCTGCCTGGGTCATGTTCCGGCACGGCATGACCAGCAGTTCGTGCATATAAGGCGCGCCGGTGACAATGGCTTTGGTGCCCGAGATCACGATTCCTTTGGCATTGCGCTCGACAATGTGCACATAGGCGTCGGGGTTGGCCTGCTGGTGAGGCTTGCGTGAACGGTCGCCTTTGGCGTCCGTCATGGCCACGCCAATGGCCAGATCATTATCGTGCACGTGCTGCAGATAATTGTTGAAACGCGCGCGGTGCTCGTTGCTGCCTTTCGCGTCATCGATGCGGGCGCTGACCTGGGCAATGGCGTTCAGGGCATCGTGGGTAAGATAGCGCTGGGCACAGCCGGTTTCCTGGCAAAGCAGCCGGATCGCTTCCAGTTTGTTCAGCAGGTCGCCGGCCGACTCGTTAATGTGCAGCATGCGCGGAACGGTGCGATCACCTTGTTTGGCCAGCATCAGCGGCGCCACTGCGGGATCGTGGGCCATATCGTAGGTAACCGACAGTGCATTCACGCCGGGGCGCAGTACCGCGTCGTCGGCAACAGACTCGATGCGGCGTCCGTCCACGTACACAACGGGTTTATAGCGGCGAAGCGATTCGCGGTATTGTTCGCCGGTCATCAGGCCGGAGGTGTCGGGTGGTGAGCTGGAGGGTGATGTTTGCATGATGTTGTCTCCTGTATGGGGTCGTAATCGGGGTCGATGTTTATTCGGGAACTAATGTCGGAACTCAGGGAAGCGCGCGCCGCAAAATTTCACCGACGACGATCATTTCCGGAATTTTCCATGAAAACCGTTCGAAAAGCGCCTGCATACGTTCCTGGTCGGGTAGCGGGTCAGGGGCATGGGCGGTGAAGGTTTCGGACAACCTTGCCGACTCCTGCATGGCTTGCTCCCTAACCTGCGTGACTAGTGCGGCCAGTTGTCCCTGAAGTAGCAGCGGGCGCAGCAATACCGACGCCAGCGCCAGAAAGGCGGGTACGTTGGCCAGATGGCGGTACAGACTGGGCACCAGCACGGGCTGGCCGGCCAGCGGTTGATCCAGGCTGATATGCGCGATAAGGCGCGAAACGGCGTCGGGCATCTGTTCCGGAGCCACCATGGTGGTCACGGGAATGACGGGCTCGGGCGGCGTCCATGGGTCGTGGGAGGCACGCCCGTCGGGAACGCCGCTGTTCGACCCGGCGGCCCGCAGCGCATGGCTTAACACCCCGATGGCAATCAGGTTGCACGGGTTGACCCGATTGTACGCATCAAGCGCCTTCTCGATTTTCTGTTTGTCAGCGTCGGTGATCCCGACCAGATCCAGTGCTTCCTGCGAAATTGCCAGTCCCGAGGGCAGTGCCAGTGCGGGTCCGATACGCCATCCGGCGCGCTGCACCAGGCCTTGTTCGTACAAAGGGCCTATACGCTGCCAGCACCAGGGCAATGCGCCGGGCGAGGCCGCAATTGTCCGGAACACCAGGGCCGGCCTGTCCACTCCCGTCAGATGACTGAGCGAAGCGTAAATGGCCTGGTTTTCGGTGTCGCTCTGGTCGTTGTTCTCGGGTAAAAAAGTGGAGTTCATGGGAATTCCTTCACCAGTACGGCATTATCGTTGGACTGCATTCTTGACTACAAGCCGGTAAAGGTACAACGAGATAAATGAACGTACAAGGAATTTTCGACAAAACCCATTCGTAACCAAGGGTAATCAGGTATTCCGTTTTGTGATACTTGTGTATTAGTTACGTTGGTACTACCAGAAAAATCTAGGGTTTACCATTATCAATCGCGGTTTTTTTCGCGGATCAGAAAAAACGGCTTAGGGGTTTTCTCTAGTCTTGAAGGTTTGAGGGTTCAATTTTATTGCGGATAAAAACCTTTACTGATAGTCTGAATGTACGTACAACGTGTCCGGCAATTATCTTTCCTTAGTAAGGCGATCTTCATGGCTCTGGTGAATTATCCGGCTTCGTCGGAAGCAGCAGTGAAACAATGCATTGAAAACATTGAAAAGTGGAATCCGCATATCAATGCCATTATTACCCTCGATGCCCAGGCTGCTCTGGAAGCGGCGCGGCATGCCGATGAACAAACGCGCCTGGGTCGCTCCAACGGGTTGTTGCACGGGGTGCCGGTGCTGGTGAAAGACAATATCGATACCGCCGGGCTCAGAACGACCTATGCGTCGGGCTTTTTCAAGGATCACGTTCCCGCCGAAGACGCTACCGTCGTCAAGCGCTTGCGTGATGCCGGCGCCATCATTCTGGGCAAAGTCACCTTGCACGAGTTCGCGTTCGGGGTGCGCTCGAACAATCCGGTCATCGGCCAATGCCGCAACCCCTGGAATACAGCCCGCATTCCGGGCGGGTCCAGCGGTGGCTCGGGCGCCGCCGTTGCCGCCGGCATGGCTCCTATGGCGCTGGGCACCGACACGGGGGGGTCGGTGCGTGTTCCGGCTTCGCTGAACGGTATCAGCGGCTTGCGTCCTACGGCCGGCCGGGTATCGAACCACGGATGCATGCCCGTCAGCCCCACGCACGACACCATTGGCCCCATGGCGCGCACCGTTCCGGAAGTGGCTCGTCTGTTTGCCGTCATGGCCGGCTTTGATCCCGCCGATCACCTTAGCGAAAACCGCCAGGTTTCCAACCTGCTGGTGGATATGCATGCCGGCATCAAGGGGCTGCGTATCGGGATTCCCAAGAATCATTATTTCGACGGGCTGGCGCCCGAGGTTGCCAAGGCGGTTGACGAGGCCATTGGTGTGCTCGAATCGCTGGGCGCCGTCATGGTTCCAATTACCCTGAAGGGTGCGGAAACCGCCCATGCCGATGCGACCGCCATGATTTATTCCGACGCCTGCGCCGTTCACGAAGAACGGCTGGGGCAGCCCGACGAGCGCTGGTCACCGGCGACGCTGGAGCGCATGCAAATGGGCTTGAACTATAACGGGCGCGATTATGCCCGTGCGATGCGGGCTCGCGAAGCCTGGTGCCGTACGCTGGAAGAGGTTTTCAGTACGGTCGACGTCATTCTCAGCCCTACGTCGCCCACGGTGGCACCGCTCATCGAAGACAGCCGCAGCCTGTTCGAGGCCACCCGTGCCGTTACCCAGAATACCTACGCGGGCGCCTTCGGTCGTTTGCCCGGCCTGTCGGTCCCGTGTGGTTTTTCACCCGATGGCATGCCCATTGGCTTAATGCTGGAAGCCGCGCCCTGGTGCGAGGCAACGTTGTTCCGGGTGGGCGTAGCCTACCAGAATCAAACCGACTGGCACACGCGGCAACCTTCGGTTCCCGCCTAGCAACATCCACCGGGCCTGCTATGCCCGCCTTGCGCGCGTGCAGGCTTTTGTACCTTCCAACAAGGAGATTCATCATGGCGTTTCGTCTTACTGGTTTAAGCAAAGTTGCCGTTGCTGTCACAGCGGCATTCACCCTGCTGGCGGCAGCCCCCGTTCAAGCGAAAGACCCGACCGTCAACATTAAAGTGGCGGGCATGTTCGGTTCCAACTTCAAGCCCATTGGCGACCACATTAATGAAATGGTCAAGAACGTGCGCATGGCCACCGACAACTCGGTGAATATCCGCTTCTTTGAGCCCGGCGCGCTGGTGCCGGTCATGGGTATTTTTGATGCGGTCTCTTCCGGGTCGGTAGAAGCCGGCTATGTCGGTATCGGTTTGTACATCAACAAAGAGCCTGGCCTGGCACTGTTTAACGCTGCGCCTTTCACGCCCGACCTGTCCCAGTTCCTGGCCTGGATCTACTACGGCGGTGGCCAGGAAGTGCTCGACGAAGTGCTCAAGCAGCACAACATGAAAGCGGTGTTCTGCGGCCTCTTGGCGCCGGAAGCGGGCGGTTGGTTCAACAAGGAAATCAATTCGCTCGACGACTTCAAAGGTCTGAAGATGCGTATCGGCGGCCTGGGCGCCAACGTCCTTGAGAAGCTCGGCGTGTCCACCCAGGCCCTGGGCGGGGGCGATGTCTTCCCCGCTCTGGAGCGCGGCGTAATCGATGCGGCGGAATTCTCCAACCCCGGTATGGACGAGTCCATGGGCTTTGAGCAGGCGGCCAAGTACTACTACTTCCCCGGCTGGCAGAACCCCGTCAGCCCCGAGTGGCTCATCATCAACGCCGACGTCTACAACAAGCTGACTGACAAGCAGAAGAAGGCCATTGACGTGTCCTGCGGCAACGCGGTCGCCCGCAGTATTGCCAATGGCGAAGTCCTGAGCATGCAGGCAGTGGAACGCCTGCGCGCCAAGGGTGTGGATATCCGTCAGTGGAAGCCTGAAATGGTTCAGCAGCTGAAAGACCT
The DNA here is from genome assembly GCA_050252075.1 of Burkholderiaceae bacterium. Taxonomy (GTDB): domain Bacteria; phylum Pseudomonadota; class Gammaproteobacteria; order Burkholderiales; family Burkholderiaceae_B; genus JAAYGT01. The sequence continues at coordinate 19,981 of JBFWLP010000052.1, forward strand.
GTGGCTGGAAGAGGCAAATCGTCTGGCCTCCACCGATGCCAACTTCAAGAAGATCTGGGAATCGCAGCAGAACTTCCGGCAGCAGCACGACAAGCTGGCGCAGTTGCAGAAACTGCCGTAACCGCATCAGCGATTCGCGCGGGAGCCGTCAGGCTCTCGCGCCGTTTGTACTTGTCTTTCTTTAGGTGCGCGCATGGATTCCCCATTTGCTCAGAAAATAGACCGATTTGTGTCGTTCATCGGGATGGCCGGCGGTTGGCTGCTGTTCATCCTGACGGCCGTGGTGTGTTTTGATGTCATCACGCGAAAATTCTTTGTCTTCCAGTCAACGTTTTTACAGGAACTGGAATGGCATCTTCACACCGTGATCTTTTTTCTGGCCATTCCCATGGCCTATTTGCGCGGTATCCATGTACGCATCGATATTTTCAGGGACCGCATGACCGATCGCGGCAAAGCCAAGCTGGAGCTGATCGGCTTGTTTTTGCTGGCGATTCCGTTCACCTTGTTTCTTTTGAAGTACGGCATTGATTTTGTGGCCCAGTCGTATGTGCAGGACGAAGGCTCAACGTCCATGCAGGGTATCCACAACCGCTGGATCATCAAGTCCATCATTCCTGTGGCCATGGTGCTGACGGTGCTGTCGCTGGTTGCCACTGTGATTCGCGGTGTGTTGTTTCTTGCCGGCAAGGGACCTGTTCCCGAGGCCTTTTCCAAGAAAGAGATTGTTGCCGTGTCTGCGGTAGAGGGTGAGCGTTGATGGATTTCCTGCTATCGCATATTTCGATCCTGATGTTCGTCGTTCTGGCGGCGCTGTTTTTTTCAGGATTTCCCGTAGGCTTTGTATTGGGCGGCGTGTCCATTTGGTTCGGCGTGCTCGGCTGGGCGCTCGACATGTTTTCCCCGATCGAGTTTTTCAATTTCATGTACCGCATATGGGGCGGGGCAGCCGACAACATTGTGCTGATTGCGGCACCGTTGTTCATCTTCATGGGCATCATGCTTGAAAAGAGCCAGATTGCCGCCGACCTGCTGCGTTGTTTGCAGATTCTGCTGCGGCGAGTGCCTGGCGGACTGGCCCTTGGCGTCGCCATTATGGGTACCATCATGGCGGCTACCACCGGCATTATCGGTGCGTCGGTCGTGATGCTTTCCATGCTGGCCTTGCCGGCCATGCTCAAGCAAAAGTACGACACCGGGCTGGCTACCGGCATCGTCAGTGCGTCGGGTACCTTGGGTATTCTGATTCCACCCAGCATCATGCTGGTGATCATGGGCGACATGATGCAGCTTTCCACCGGAAAACTGTTCCTGGGTGCCGTGTTTCCCGGACTCATGATTTCCGCGTTCTACGTTACCTACATTATTCTTCTGGCATGGCTTAAGCCGCATCTGGCGCCGCCTTTGTCCGACGATGACGGCATGCACGAAGGGGAGTCGTTAACCGGTCTGGTGCTCAAGGCCTTTGTTCCTCCCACCGTGCTCATTGGCCTGGTACTGGGCTCCATCTTCCTGGGCTGGGCCACGCCCACCGAGGCGGCGGGCGTGGGTGCTGCCGGAGCGGTGGTGCTTACCATTCTGTCAGGCCGGTTCAGCCTTCCCCTGATGACCGACGCCGTACGTACCTCGGCGCTGACCATCGGGATGGTGTTTCTTATCATTATTGCCGCCGCGTGTTTTTCGTATGTGTTTCGTTCGCTGGGCGGCGACGACGTCATTCATGAAATGCTGGATGCGGCCGGTCTGGGCCCCTGGGGCATTCTGATATTGCTGCTGGTGGCGGTCTTTTTGCTGGGCTTTTTCTTCGATTGGCTTGAAATCATTCTGATCATTGTGCCCATCTTCACCCCCATTATTGCCGGTCTGGATTTCGGCGATCATGTGCCCACCAAAGTCGAGGTTGTGTACTGGTTCGCCATTCTGATCGCGGTCAACCTGCAAACTTCGTTCCTGACGCCGCCGTTCGGCTTTGCCTTGTTCTTCGTGAAAGGCGCGGCGCCTCCTTCGGTGCGCATGGAGGAAATTTACAAAGGCATTATTCCGTTCGTGCTGTTGCAGGTGCTGGCCCTGATCATTGTCGTGTCCTATCCCGACCTGGCACTGTGGCTGCCCAGAACCTTGCTGGGCAATTAAACCGGCCTTGCAGGCACACAAATTCAACCCATTTGACTAGAAGGTGATGGTATGACAAAGAAAGGCTGGGAAGATTATCTGACCGAGGAAGACCGTGCAACGCTGGCTCGCGGCAAATGGGGCCAGCAGGTGAAACCGGGCTCACGGCCGGCGATCGTGGCTATCGATGTGCAGAACTACATGGTCGGCCCGAAAGAGGGCGGTGATCAGGCGTACCCGTACAGCTGCGGCCAGATCGGCTGGGATGCCGTGAATGCCTCGGGCGAAATTATCGCGGCTGCCCGCAAGGCGGGTGTACCCCTTGTTTTCACCCGGTTCGCCCTGGACCCTTCAGGGAACGACGGTGGCCTGTTTGCCCAGAAAGTCGGCAAGGGCGAGGGCGAGTATGCCTTCGTCGAAGGTACGTTCGGGTCAGAGTACGTGGCCGATGTTGCGCCGCAGCCGGGCGACATCGCGTTCACAAAAAAGAAGATGAGTGCGTTTTTTGGTACGCCGCTGCAGGCCTATTTAACCGATCTGGGTGTCGACACTATTATCGTGCTGGGCGGTTCCACCAGTAACTGTGTGCGTGCTACGGTTGTTGATGCCGCGCAGTTCAACTACAAGGTGCTGGTGCCGCGCGAGGCGGTCTTTGACCGCCTGCCGCTCTCGCATGCCGTATCGCTGTTCGACATGGACCGCAGCTGCGCGAATGTAATGAGCAAAGACGACGTAGTCGCCTATCTGGAAAGCTTGCCCGAACAGCGCGGGCGCTAGTCCGTCGGATCCGGGCGTCGTTTTTCCTATTTCGTTTTGGCAGGAGAGTGAAGTGGATATTTATTCAAAGCAGGGCATGGGCCAGCGCATGGGCTTTGGCAGTCGCCCGGCATTGTTGATCATTGATCTTCAGAATGCGTTCACCGACGAGAATTTCTTTGGCGGCTACAACATTAACCAGGCGATCGACAACACGGAAGTCTTGTTGCAGGCCTCCCGGCAGGCGCAGATTCCTGTGGCCCATGTGCGGTTTGCCACCTCGAACGACGGCTCGGATATCGGACCGTTCGGAATCAAGGTTCCCCGACTGAAAGATCTGGTCGACGGCGATCCGGCGGCAGATATCGTGGAAGCGC
>JBFWLP010000053.1:0-22869 GCA_050252075.1 Burkholderiaceae bacterium
TTTGCGACTTGCGGCTGTCCTGAACCTCGTTCAGGCCTTCCAGCTGTTCCTGGGTGCCTTTCAGGTCCTCTTCCAGGATGGCTACTTCGCCCTGAAGAGCGTCGCGGCGGGTGTTGAACAGCAATTCCTGCGACCGCTTCACCTCGATGAAACGCGGGTCGTCTTTGAAGCGGGCAATGAAATCGTCGTCGTAAACGATTTCGGGCAGGTTGTCGCGCTCGGCCATCAGGCGTGCTTCAGTGGCTTTGGCCACAATGTACTGGGCGGTAATAACACCCTGCTCGGCCAGCGCGCGCGTGGGGTTCAGCCGTACCACGGTTTGACCCTGCTCGACGTGGTCACCCTCACGCACATAAATTTCTTCCACGGTGCCGCCTTCCAGATGCTGCACCGACTTGCGGTTGCCAAACACCTGCACGGTGGCCTCGGCGGGCACCCCCGCGTCGAGCGGCGCGAACGCCGCCCAACCGGCAAAACCACCGAAACCGATCAGCAGCACCAGCAAACCCCAGCGCAGCGGCGAGTGGGCATTGGTGTCGACGGCACCATCGACGTCGACCACGGAATCCTGCTGGGCAATACGGGGTACATCCTTCTTCTTGAACCAACTCATCTCAGGCCTGACCCTTCTGAACGATTTGCAACGGCGCGGCTCCGGCTACGGCCGGGGTGGCTCCCGCGGCGGCGCGGGCTTGCGCGGCCGCCTGGGCCTGCTGCTGGCGCAGCCCCTTCAATACATCTTCACGCGGGCCGAACATGGTCATGACCCCCTCGCGCATCACGAGCAGCTTGTCGACGGCATTCAGAATGTTCATGCGGTGGGTGATCACAACGACCGTCGTGCCGCGACGCTTCAGATCGCTGACGGTTTGCACCAGCGCGGCCTCGCCCACATCGTCGAGATTGGAATTGGGCTCGTCGAGCACCACCAGCGCAGGATCGCCGTAAATAGCGCGAGCCAGACCGATGCGCTGCTTCTGCCCGCCCGACAGCGAGGCACCATCGACCCCCAGGGGAGTGTCGTAGCCACGCGGAAGGCGCAGAATCATGTCGTGAACACCGGCCCGCTGCGCCGCCAGAATGATTTTTTCGGCATCGGTTTCGCCGAATCGGGCAATGTTTTCTGCAATCGTACCTTCAAACAGCTCGATATCTTGCGGCAGATAACCGATATGCGGACCCAGCTCGTCTTTGTTCCACTGAAAGACATCGGCGCCATCAAGGCGGACGGTGCCGGCACGGGCCTGCCATACGCCCACAATGAGCCGCGCCAGGGTCGATTTGCCCGACGCCGAGGGGCCGATAACGCCCACAACCTCACCCACGTTGATGATGAAGGTCAGATTCTTCAGAATGGCTTCCTGTGCGCCGGGCGCCGAAGCAAACACATTTTCAAGACTGACGATGCCTTTGGGCGCGGGCAGGCTGAGGGTTTGACCGCGCGGCGGCGCCGACTTGAGCATGTCGTCGAGCCGACTATATGCCTGGCGGGTGGACAGCATTTGTTTCCACGTACCGATCGCCATTTCAACGGGCCCCAGCGCCTTGCCCATAAGAATGGAACACACGATCATCATGCCGGCGGTAATCGACCCTTCGATCACCAGCAGAGCACCCGCGCCCAGAATGAGCGACTGCAGGCAGATACGCACAAAGCGCGACGCCGTGGTGATGCGCGCGGCACGGTCGGAGGCCAGTGTTTGCAGCGCCAGCACACGGCGATGCTGGCCGAACCAGCGCGAGCGCAAGCCGGGCAGCATGCCCATGGCTTCGATCACTTCCGCATTGCGCAGATGGTTGTTGGCAAAGTTGCCGGCGGATATCGACGCACGATTGGCGTCGGCCAGCGGCTTTTGCGTGGCAATATTATTGAAGTAGGCCAGCACGAACAGCACGACGGAGCCTATGACGGTGATCATGCCCAGCAACGGGTGAATCATGAACGTGACGGCAATATAAATAGGCGTCCACGGCGCATCAAAAAAGGCGAACAGCGCATTGCCGGTTAAAAACTGGCGCAGATTGGTCAGGTCGTGAATGGCCTGCGACGGGTTCCCGCCCTGGCGGCGCAAATTGCGCTCGAAGGCCGCCGTGAACACCCGCGTATTCAGCATCATGTCGAACTGGTTGCCCACACGGATCAGCACCGACGAGCGGGCGAATTCCAGCAATCCCGACAACAAATACAGCCCCACCACCAGCAAGGTGAGCATTAGCAGCGTCGTTTCGTTGCGACTGGCAAGCACGCGATCGTATACCTGCAGCATGTACAGCGCGGGGGTCAGGCCAATAATGTTGATAACGCAGCTAAACGCCGCAAGACTGTAGAACGTCTTGCGAAATCGGTACAGCGCTTCGCCCAGTTCGGTGCGAGGGGATGACTTCATGAATTAACCTGTAGGCTGCACACAGCGCGCCAATAGCCGGTGTACATAGAAGGATTTTGAAAAAAGCCTTTCACTTTAACACGATAGAGCTTTCGATCGACTGAAAAGGTGAACAAACAAACTGCGGTTTACGCCCCGAAGCGTATCGATCCGTCGTCTTTCAAAAACTCGAGATCGAGGTCGCCGTCGGGCGTGGAAGGCAACGGCGCCTGCTGTGCGGCGTGCGCCTGAGCAAGCTGCCCCAGCTTGGGCAAATGCTGCATGGACAGCAGCTGGCAATAGGCAATGGGCAGTGCGCCCAGCGTGCGAAGCTCGTCGAGCGCCTGGATGTCCAGGGCGTTCAGCGCCGCTTCATCGATGCGGAACAGGCCATCGACGGTTTGCTCGCCATTTTCCGACTGCAACTTCACCGGCCAGGGCTGAATGAGATTGTGCTGCTGCAAAGCGGCACACACCCGCTGCGTTGCCTGCCGGTTGGAGGCCACCTGGCTTAAAAAGTTCAATACGTCCTTGACGCTTTTGGCCGGATCACCGTTTTCGTCAAAAAAGGGTTCGCCGTCGGTATCGGACAGCAAGCCGCTGTCCTCGTTAAAGCAGAGCACCTGCTGGCCGTCTTCACTGTTGGCCAGCAAAAACGGGTAACCCCGATAGGCGGCGGGAATATAGCCCGCCAGCCAGCGGCCGTCGTCGGTGACCAGCAGATTCCTGCCCGGCTGCAGGCCTTGCACGGCCACGGGAATGAAGGAATCCTGGGCTTGCACGAATGCCAGCGGCAGCACCATGCACGCGCGCGGTAACTCTTGCAGCACGAGTGCGGCAACGGCATCGTTGGCAGCAAAACGGTACGAGGTATAGCGCTGCCAGCGTTTGCCGGCGTGACGTTCACGGGATACGGCCTGAAAATTGGGCATCAATGCGTTCCTTCATAAAAACAGGGATAACCCTGTATTGTAAAGCACAACAATTTGTTTCCGAACAGCTAGCCAAAAAACATGCCGTCGTCATTCACAATGGTGCGCATGGCGGTCAGGGTGGTGAGGCCCGCGCCGAAGCTTCCACCGACGGGGTTGAAGACGTCCAGATAAAAGGTTTCGTCGGGCTCTGCCGCCGTATCGCCCACCACTTCCACGGCAATGACCGCCTGATTTTCTTCGGGATACAGTACCAGCGTGCCCGAACGCGGCAGATAATCGCTGCCCGCCGTTGCCGAGCCGTCGCGCGTGGTGTAGTCGACACTGAGCCATTGGTCGGGCGCGCTGCGAACCCCGTTGAACTGCAGCAGGAAGTACACATAAGCCGTGCCCGAATCGGGCTCGACGACACTTTTCTTGACGTCGTCGGGCCGGGTGGGCGCATCGGTGTAACGGGCGCGCAGGCCCTGATCGATCCAGTCCTGAAAATATCCGGCCCGCTGCCAGGCGGCCAGCTCGCCGAAACTGCTGTTGCCCGTTTCGTCGATGTCGGGATGCACCGCCCCACGGCTAAGCGTTGCGGTATAGCTGGCAATTCCGGCAACCCGCCCGTCAATGAAAGCCGGGCCGCCGCTATCGCCTACGGCAATGAGCCCTTCGTTCAACCCCAGACCCGTGTGCGACACGCCCAGCAGACGGCCCAGCGCGTCGTTCGCCCATTGACCATTGTCGAAGTCGGCCATAAGCTGCGAACCCTGCAAGGGTGACCAGGCCATGGCCGACCCCATGGCCGCTTTCAGTTGCGCGCCGTCGGCATCGAAGGTGTTCTCGGCCTGCCGCCGAACATAGCCGGTATCGGCCTGGGCGCTGACACCAAGCGCGCCGGTACCCGGCTTGCCATAACCCAGGAAGGTAAACGTTTGCCCCTGCTCATCGCCGGAACGGTAAAGGTCGTAGCGCTCGGCAGACACCGGCGCCGAACCGGACAACCACACCAGCGCCAGATCGTAATTGCTGCTTGTGCTGACATAATCTGGATGCACCAGCACCTGGCTTGAGTTGAGCGAGACCGCGCCGCCGGTGGTATCAAAGTGAATTGTGGCGGCGGTATTTCCGTAAGAAAACAGGTGTCCCGCCGTTAATACAGCCCGGCCGTCGTACAGTAAAACACCGGTGCCGTAATAGCCGGCCGACGATACGCGCACCACGCCGTCAAACCCGACACCCGTGGGCGCTGCATACCGGCCGTCTGTAAATGCACTTGCTGTAGTTACCATGGTTTTCCTTTGGCTCGCCGGATGCCGGCCTCTCGACCTGATGCTGGATGATCAATGCAGAATGGTGCCGCCCTCGCCCGTTTCGGGCGCTTTGGGAGTGTCCAGCCAAGGCAGGTCCACCGGCAGGTTCCACTTCGCCTCTTGGGCTTTGGTCAATAACAGCTGAACCAGCTGGTGCACATTTTCGGCTTCAAGTGAAATGGCCACCACTGGCACCGGCGGGCACCGTTGCGTCATGGCCTTGGGCATAGGCAGGCCTTTGAACGCGGTCAGCAGTTTCGTATCGTCACGCCTGAGCGTCAGCTCGGTGGCCAGATAAATGGGAATATCCCCCGGGCTTTCGGGCTGTGCCTGCTCGGGCTCGGCGGAATCACCGTCGTCTTTCCCGGCACTGGCCTTGTCGGCATTTGCCTTGGCGTCCAGGGCGCGCTGATGGGCCATTTGCAGAACGTCTTGCCAATACTGCGCCGGTGTTTGATCCAGGCCTTCCAGTTTGGGCAGCATGCCCACCAGCTGCTGGAGCACGATCAGCACCATACGCCGGGTCAGCAGCAGGTTCACCGGCCCCTTCGGCCCGCGCCTGGCGCGTACCACCAGCCGGTCTTCGTAAACGCTGAAGTTCACGGACAGCTGGCTGGTAAGCGGATAAGTCGTGTCGCGCGGCGCGGGCTTGCCGGCCGTGTCGGGCGGATTCGTGGCGGTCATGGGTTTCCTTGGGAAGACAGCGTGGAAGAGACAGGACTGGAAAATTCGGCCGCGATAATGACGTCGTGATCCAGAAACCCCGACGTCCAGCCTTTCGAGGCCACATTCATGGCAATACCGTGGCCCATAAGGCCGACACCAATAATGCCTACTTTCCCGTTTGTCATCGTCATTCCTGCTGCTAATGTCACTTCATTCATACAGTATCAGCTCCATAGAATACTGAATTTGGGCCTCGCCTGTCGCGGCGGCATGTCAAAATAATGCCTGTTGCGGCCCGCCGCGAAAAAGACAGCACCCGGAGAAATCATGGCTTTAACTGACCACGTCTGGTTCGACACCACCAAAGTACTTATCGGCGGCCAATGGCAATCGCCCGATGGCGGCGCCACCGTGCCGGTGGAAAACCCGTCAACCGGGGAAACCATGGGCGCGATCGGCCGCGGCACGGCGCGCGATATCGATGCCGCCGTCACCGCCGCACAGGCGGCCATGGACGGCGAATGGGGCCAAATGACCGCTACCGAGCGCGGCCGCATCATGATGAAAATGTCCGAACTGGTGAAAGAACGCGCCGAAACGCTGGCCGTGCTTGAGGCGCTCGATGTGGGCAAGCCGCTGCACCAGTCGCGCAACGACTCGCTGGCGCTGGCGCGCTACCTGGAGTTCTACGCCGGGGCGGCCGACAAGCTCATGGGCACAACCATACCCTACCAGGATGGCTTCACGGTGTACACATTGCGCGAGCCTCATGGGGTATGCGGCATTATCATTCCATGGAACTATCCCATGCAAATTCTGGGCCGCGCGGTCGGTGCGGCCCTGGCGGCGGGCAACAGCTGTGTGCTCAAGCCGGCGGAAGACGCCTCGCTGTCGTCACTGGCCTTCGGCGCCATAGCCCAGGAAGCGGGCCTGCCCGCCGGCGCCCTGAACATTGTGACCGGCTACGGGCACGAAGCAGGCAGCGCCTTGTCGGAACACGGCGGCATTCATCATATTTCATTCACCGGGTCCGTGGGCACGGGTGCACGCATTCAGGCCGCATCCGCAAAAAATGTGGTTCCCCTGACCCTGGAACTGGGTGGCAAGTCGCCCCATATCGTTTTCGACGACTGCGATCTGGACAAAGCCATGCCGACGCTGGTCGGCGCCTGCATGCAGAACGCCGGACAAACCTGCTCGGCGGCCTCGCGGGTACTGGTACAAAAGGGCGTCTACCAAGAGGTCAAACGTCGCATGGCGGAAATTTACCGCACGCTGGAGGCCGGCCCCGCAATGGGTAGCCACGCCCTGGGCCCGCTGGTCAACAAGAAGCAGAAAGACATTGTCAGCCGCTACATTGCGATCGGCAAGGCGGAATTGAACGTGGCGGCGGAAGGCGTCATCCGCAGCGACGCACCACAGGCCGGCAATTATGTGCGACCCACCCTGTTCTCGGACGTTCCATTCGATCACAAGCTGGCCCAGGAGGAAATTTTCGGCCCGGTGCAAGTGCTTATTCCCTTTGACGATGAGGCCGATGCCATCCGGATCGCCAACAGCACCGAGTACGGTCTGGTGGCCGGGGTCTGGACACGCGACGGTGCCCGGCAGATGCGCCTGGCCCGGAAAATCAAAGTCGGCCAGGTATTCATCAATAACTACGGCGCGGGCGGCGGCATTGAACTGCCCTTCGGCGGGGTGGGTAAATCGGGCTATGGCCGCGAAAAAGGCTTCGAGGCGCTTTACGGCTTCACCCACATAAAAACCGTCACCTGCCATCACGGTTAAAGGCTCACGCTCCCATGTCCGGCCCTGCCCTTGCCCCCCTTTCGAAACGCCGCTCCACCGGCGTATACGACGCGATCGTGATCGGCGGCGGTCTGGTGGGCTCGGCCATCGCCTATGGCTTGCGGAACCACCTGGACACCGTCGCCGTACTCGATGAGGGCGACACGGCCTATCGTGCCTCGCGCGGGAATTTCGGGCTGGTCTGGGTGCAAAGCAAAGGCCTGGGCATGGCGCCCTACAGCCGCTGGACACTCACCTCGCGCGAACTCTGGCCGGAATTCGCCGGGCAACTTCAGGCCCTTACCGGCCTGAACGTGGCACTTGACCAGCGCGGCGGCCTGCACGCCGTGCTCAGCGAGGCCGAATTTGCACACCGGCAGGAACAACTCACCCGGCTGACCGCCCAGCCCGGCGCCGCCCGCTACCCCTGGAAAATGCTCGACAGGCACGAAGTGGCCGACCTGGTGCCGGGCCTGGGCCCCGACGTGCGTGGCGCCTCCTGGACCCCGGTAGACGCCACGGTCAATCCGCTTATCTTGTTGCGTGCACTGCATACCGCCTTTGCGCAACGGGGCGTGGATTACCTGCCGCTGCACCCGGTGAAGACCATCACCTTCCCGGACAAACTCTTTACGCTGCATACCCCCCAGGGCACGTTTCGTACCCCCCGGCTGGTGCTGGCCGCCGGCCTGGGCAATGCCGCCCTGGCTACCTGTGTAGGTCTGCACGCGCCGGTGCGGCCCCAGCGAGGCCAGATACTGGTACTGGAGCGCACCCGGCCCCTGTCGGCCCTTCCTTTCAGCACACTGCGTCAAATGAATGAAGGAACATGGCTGCTGGGCGACTCGCAGGAAGAGGCCGGGCTGAACGACCAAACCCCGGGTCTGGAAATACCGTCGGCCATTGCACAACGCGCTGTGCGCATTTTGCCGGCCCTGCGCCATGTTCGTATGGTGCGAACCTGGTCGGCGTTACGCGTGATGTCACCCGACGGCTTTCCGCTTTACGACGAATCACCCACCCATCCCGGCGCCTTTCTGGCCACGTGTCACAGCGGCGTGACTCTGGCCGCCGCCCACGCCTTGCAGCTGGCTCCCATGCTGTCCGCCGGCGGGTTGAGCCCGGACATGGCACCCTTTTCCTGCCGGAGGCTGAATGTTCCGCCGACTGCCTGATCTTGCCGGCGCCAATCACCCGGCGCCGGTCACCGTCACTCTCGACGGCGACACCGTACGATGCTTCTCGGGCGACACAGTCGCCGTGGCGCTATTGCTCTCGGGCCGCCCGGCGTGCCGCAGCACGCCGGTATCCGGCGCCGCGCGCGGGCCCTTCTGCCTGATGGGCGTGTGCTACGACTGCCTGGTCACCATCGACGGCGTGCCGAATCAGCAAGCCTGTGTCACCCCTGTTCGTCAGGGCATGGTCATTGCCTGGCAAGACGGCCCGCGCGAGGTTGGATCATGCTGAACGCCTTCGACACCGAGCTGCTGGTCATCGGCGCCGGCCCGGCAGGCCTGGCGGCAGCTACCACAGCCGCCGCACTGGGAATCGACACGGTGCTCATGGACGAGCAGGCCGCGCCCGGAGGACAAATTTATCGGGCCTTAAGCACCAGCCCGCTGCCCAGGCCGCAGATACTGGGCCAGGACTACCTTGCGGGCCAAACCCTGATCGACGACTTCATGGCCGGTACGGCGCGCTATCAGCCCAACGCGATGGTATGGTCGATAACGCCGTTCACCCATGCCTTGGGGCAGCAAGGGTTTCACGCGGTCTGGTCCGAACAGGGCACTGCCCGCAGGCTGCGTGCCCGGCACATTCTGCTGGCCACCGGCGCCCAGGAACGGCCCGTTCCTTTGCCCGGCTGGACACTGCCTGGCGTCATGATGGCCGGCGCCGCCCAGATCGCCCTGAAAACATCGGGCCTGGTGCCCGACCAGAACGTTGTGCTGGCCGGCAGCGGGCCACTGCTGTACCTGCTGGCCTGGCAATACCAGCAGGCCGGGGCGCCGGTCACCGCCGTGCTCGACACCACACCGCCGGGACGCTGGGCAACCGCCCTTGACGACTGCTGGGATTTTCTGCGATCGCCTTACTTCAGAAAAGGCCTCGCGCTGGTTCGGCAGGTGCGCGCACACACCCGGGTAATTCATGGGGTGACCGGGCTGCAGGCACTGGGCAACGAAGCCGTCAACGCCGTACGCTACTCGGCCGGCGGCCACACATACACCATCGATACCCCGCTGCTGCTGTTGCACCAAGGCGTCATCCCCAATATCAACCTGCCCCAGGCCGCCGGCGCAACCCTGCGCTGGAATACCGCCCAAGCCTGCTGGGAACCCGCCTGCGACCCGTGGGGTCAGAGCAACGTAACAGGCCTGCATATCGCCGGTGACGGCGCAGGCATTGCCGGTGCGCAAGTTGCCGCCGAGCGGGGCCGGCTGGCCGCACTCGACGCCGCCATGCAACTGGGGCGTATCACGATGGCATCGCGCAACGCCAAAGCGGCCGCCAGCCGGCGCGCACTGGCCCGCGCCATGCGCGGACGGCGCTTTCTGGATACGTACTTCCGCCCCGCTGACGCCTTTCGCTACCCCGCCGACGACACGGTGGTATGCCGCTGCGAAGAGATTAGCGCTCAAGACATCTGCCGTGCCGTGGCCTTGGGCTGTACCGGGCCGAACCAGCTCAAAGCCTTCCTGCGCTGCGGCATGGGCCCCTGTCAGGGCCGATTCTGTGACGTTACCGTCACCGAGCTGGTGGCCCGCGAACGGGGGATCAGCCCCGACGAAGCCGGCCACTACCGTCGACGCTTTCCGACCAAACCCGTCACGTTGGGCGAACTGGCCTCGCTACCCACTAACGACGCCGCACGTGCCGTGGTGCAACGCTCACCCTGAACCGTGCACTGCCCGGCTGCACCGTACCTGTGTTTCTTGCTAGACTGAATGACAACTGAATTTTGGCAACGATAAAGGAACAGCTATGTTGGCAGCGTGGTATGAAGTCAATGGCAGTGCGGGCAACGTTATTCGTATCGGCGACTTGAGCGCGCACGAACCGGGCTACGGCGAAGTGCGCGTCAAGCTGCACGCGTCAGGGGTGAACCCGTCGGACGTCAAGTCGCGGGCGGCACGCCCTGTTCCCGACGGTTTTTGCATTCCGCACAGTGACGGCGCCGGCATTATCGACGCCGTCGGCGACGGGGTGTCGCCCGACCGCGTGGGCCAGCGGGTATGGGTCTGGAACGGCCAGTGGCAACGTTCCTGGGGTACCGCCGCCGAATACATCACCCTGCCCGAACTGCAGGCCGTTCCCCTGCCCGACAACACCTCGTTTGAAGAAGGGGCCTGCCTGGGTATCCCCGCTCTCACGGCTTTTCGCGCCGTCGAGCTGCTGGGTTCCATTGCCGGCAAAACCGTAGTGGTCATCGGCGCCGGATCATCGGTGGGCCACTACGTTACACAAATGGCCGTGCTGGGCGGCGCCACTGTAATCGGCACCGCCGGATCGCCTGAACGGATCGCGCTGGCCAAGGCGTCCGGCGCGGCGTACGTGGTGAACTACAAAACCGAGCCCGTGGTCGAGCGCATCAAGGAACTTACCGGCGGGCGCGGCGCCGACGGCCTGATCGACATGGATTTCAGCAGTACCGCCGCCCTGCTGGGCCAGGGTATCGTGGCGCCGCATTCCACCGTGGTCAGCTACGGAACCAACACCGCCGCCGACATTCCCGTGCCGTTTCGCAGCCTGCTGTTCGCGTCGCTGACCCTGCAATTGTTCCTGGTGTACGACCTGACCCCGCCGGTGCGCCAGCATGCCATCACGCGGCTGAACGAATGGCTGGCCGCCGGAAAGCTGAAACACGTGATCGGTGCCCGCTTCCCCCTGGCCGAAACCGCCAAAGCCCACGAGGCGGTGGAAAGCGGCAAGGTGGTGGGCAGCGTCGTGGTAACGGCGTAATGTATTAATTGGTTACGTAAGTTTCAATTTTTTACTTACTAAAATCACAGATCGTCACAAGGTTGTTTAGAATCGGCTAATCGGGGACATTGTCGCTCATATTTTTATAGCAACAGCCCCCGCTCAACCCATCAATTCCAGACTCCCTGCCGCACACGGATTGCCACCTGGAAGTACTGCGACACCGGCTGTCCTCCTTGTCTGGAGACACTCCCTTTAGCAAGGAGACCGCCATGGCAACACCCCTTCCCTTCAATATCAATTGGTATCTGCAACAGAACCCCGATGTCGCCCAGGCCGTGCAAGCCGGGCTTATTAATGCCCAGACCCATTTCCAGCTGTTTGGTCGGGCCGAAGGCCGCAACGCCAGCCCCCTGTTCAATTCCCAACAATACCTGAATGACAACCCCGACGTTGCTCAGGCCGTACAAGCCGGGCTGATCACGGCGTGGGATCATTTTGAGCTTTTCGGCGGCAACGAGGGCCGATCACCCACCCCTCTGTTTGACGAGCAATTCTATCTGCAGCAAAACCCCGATGTAGCGTTAGCCATTGCCAACGGTATTATTCAGTCGGCAGCCCAGCATTTTGTGCTTTTTGGGCAAGGGGAACCCCGCGCCATTAACCCGGCCATCGACCTGGGAAAATACCTGAACAGCAACCCCGATCTGGGCGAAGCTGCAACGAACGGCGTGATCAATGCCTTCGACCACCTGATGCAATTTGGCATCAATGAAGGTCGTGACCTGGGCAACGGCGTGAAATTATCGGACTTTTCCAGCGACCCGCAGTTTGCAGAATCGTTGACCAATGGCTTGATCGAGCAGGCGCTGAACCGCGTGAAAGAGGTGGCACCGTTCATTCCGTCGTTTGAGCGACCCGCCGGATGGACTCCCCCCGCCGACACGCCCATTCCCGTCGACTTCGTGCCACCGGCAGGCTCCGGCGTAAAACTGGTGATTCCCGCGGAAGTCGTGGTGCCGGATGGTGTGGAGCTGCCGGACACTATTTTTGACTTGCCCGTGGTTCCTGGCGGCACAGGCGGCGCCGGGAGCCCAGCCGCGCAAGATACAACGCCGGCCAGCCTTGTGAGCGTCAGCGGCAACTTTTTTAGTGGCAGTATCGAAAACAAAACCGATTACGAACAAGGTGATGTCATTACCTTTACGTTTTCAGAAAAGGTAAAAGCGACTTCGATTCTGGAAGCAACACTCACTGTCGACAAGGCCACGCTAGGAGATCATTCATCGATCAAGGCACTGGACCTTTCCGGGGAATACGCCACCACATTTGCCATTGAACTCGGAGCCAACACAACGATCGTCGCAGGCGGGTCCATTTCTATCGACAAAGAGGACGTCATAGATACGGCGAACAACTCTCCGCTAGATGCAATCACAATTGACGTTCCTGCCTTGGCCAAAGCCAATCTAGTGCTAACGGAAGAAAACAGCACCACCATGTCCGGCACCGCAGGTAACGATGTTTTCGTTATCGTGGGCGCCATAGCGGCTAGTCAGTATGGCAATGACGACGCTCTGTGGGCCGACACAACAATTCAAAATGATATCGTGCGGACGGAAACTACAACCTCGTCAGCCACCGGGATTACATCGGTCAATCCCAACGGATCCGGCTACGACGTACTACATGTGTATGGCATCGCAAACTTGCGCGGTGTCGACGTTTCGAACATTAGCCAGGTTTATTTACATTCGGATGTAGAGTTCACCGAAAGCCAGCTGGCATCATTTACGGAAGGTACCCGTATCATCGGCGACGGCAGCAGCACGTTAAGAATTGCAAACTCCGACGCGGAGTCGGTGGACTTATCTCGTCTTGGCCTTGAAAATCTGGCCCAACTGGATATTGGCGATAGCGTATCGGCGATCATGAGCCAGACGAACCTGGGCGCCGTGAAAACCGTATCGTCGGGATTTAGCAATGCGAAGATACAGGCTGCCGCTGAGGCAACCCTTGATTTTGCCAGTAAATCGCTCTTTGGCGGAGCAGCCTATCTAGAGAGCGACGGAGCGACAACCAATGAAACAACCAAGAATGCAAATGACATCGGAACAATTATTGACACCATAAATGATCAAGTCATTAAACCGGTGAATGCGCTGCTTGGAGTAACGGGGTATACCGATGGCACGCCGACAGGCGACGACAACGTCCCGCTCAAGAATTACTGGCAAACGCTGGCTGCCAAAGAAACTTACGAATTAATGTGTGACGATTTGGCGGGCGGATCAATATTACTAGGTCGTGAAGGCGTGCAGAATTTCATTTCTGGTGGGTCTGGAAGCGACACTATTTATGGCGCAAACAAGAGTACGAACTTTATCTATGGCGGCGCAAACGAGGACACAGCAACCAATAAGGTTTATGGCGGTGAGGAGCGTGACTTTATTGCTGGCGGCGATGGCCAAGACTTGATATTGGGTCAATCAGGAAACGACTTTATCTCTGGTGGAGCCGGGAACGATGTAATCCGGGCCGGCTATGGCGATAATTTCATTTCAACAGGCTCCGGGGTCGACAGAATTATTGTGGAATCTGATGCCGAAGCAGCAGGCATCGATTTTGTCGACCAAAGCGCCTTGTTTGGTGGAGAGCCCTCGTCTGTTGAAGATATCTTCGATTTCTCACTGGCGATGACTGGCTATGAGCTGCAGGGTGTAGTTCAACTAGAAGGGAATGAAACGTTCACAATAGTTAGCGACACGATGCAACATGCTTTCACCAGTTTGGGACAAAACAATGACGCGGTCATTGTACTGACCGGAGAAAGCGGTGAGTTCAGTGGCTATGGTACGGCAGAGCAATTAGAGGGCACCCTTCTGAATAACGAAGTCGGAAGTCAAGAAACAGGAAACCGCGTTATTTTCTGGAACATGGACAACAGTAGTGCGGTTGGCTTCGGGATACTAGTCAATCCGACGGGCGCTCCCACGGAAGGCCAAGAAGATCTACAAGTGCACGCATTTGGCGTGATTGGAGGCTTCGAAAACACCAACGCGGTGACAGCATTCTTGAACGCAATCAGCGCAACAAACATAGCATTTACCGGACAAATCGGTATCGACTTCATGTACGAGGCTCCAGCCGTTTAGCCAATACTTACCGCCACGCCAGATACAGCCCCTGAATCAGGTAGACCGCCCCCATGATCAGCAAAATACCTTTGCTCCAGCGCTGGAACTGGCGGTCGGACAGCTTTTCCAGCACATGGCGGCTGAGCGACGTGCCGGCAATGGCCAGAACCACGCTCAGGCCATACACCCACAGGGGCAGCCGCGCGCCGTCCACCATGCCCCCGGCCGGCAGGAAATAGGCAAGTTTCGCCAGATGCGCCCCGGTCTGGCAAAACGCCTTGGTGGCCACCACCACGCGACGGTCGGCTTTGGAATGAATGAAGAACGCGTCGAGCACCGGGCCGGACACCCCGGCCAGAAACTGCAAAATGCCGTTAATCAGGCCGCACAGTTCGGCGCCCAGACGGCTGTCGGCCTGCGGAAAAAACCGGGGCGGCACGGCGAGCACCAGAAACGGCAAAGCGCCCAGACAAATCAGCACCACCGCGCGGTCGGGCACATAGCTCACGAAGAAAAAAACGCCATACGCGGCCGCCAGCCCCACCGTAAAACGAAACACCACCCAATAATCGGCGTAACGCCGCCACACCATACTGCGCCAGCCATTGGCCGACATCAGTGTCACCCCATGCAGCACCATGGCCACCGGAACCGGGAGCACGACCAGCAGCGCCCCCATCAGAACCATACCACCGGCCATGCCGAACACCCCCGACACGAAGCCGGTCAGCAAGGCCGATGCCCCCAGAAACGCGATCACCAGTACGCTCATACACCCATTTCGTCGTTATTGGGGTTGTCACCCCTGCCCAAGGGCTAAAACTTACCCGCAGACGCCCGGCGAAACAAGCCTTTTACGACTTTTTGATCAATGCCGGCGCCGGCTGCCGCTAAAATCACAAGCTTTGCCGTTTGCCGGAGCACGCGTGTCACCGCACTTACAGAAACGATTGGCCCAACGGGGATCAACCGGATACGCCGGATTGTTGCCCGGCGAGCCGCGTGTTACCCAGTCGCACCAGGCCCAGGCACTGACTGAACGTTACCTGTTGCCGCATCTGCCCGCCCTGGAGGTATTTTTCCTGCACGTACGGCACAGCGTCGACGACTCGCTTCGCACCACCCAGCCTGTCAAACTGGGCAAACCGTACCCGCTTGGCCAATGCCTGGAAATCAGCCTGGCGGTTGAGAAAGCACTGAAAACGCTCGACCCGGCTGCCTTGCCCGATAACGCCGTTGCCGGCTACCGCGCACTGGCCGCCTTCTTCAATGCCGGGGGCACCATGCGCCGTGTGTGGGGTGATCTGCGGGGCAAATTCTTCCAGAATGCGTTTGCAGTGGGCACACTGTATGTGGATGTGTCCAACGATACGGTAACCCCCACGAAACCCAAGGTGGAGATTTTGCCGTTTGAAGAAAGCGGCATGTCGCCCATACAGGACTACGCTCATTTTGCGCAGATTGCCGGTATTTACTGGCAAAGCCGCTGCATTCCCAATCATGTACTGCCTGATCTGGCACCCTATTGCCCGCTTTTCACCATCAGCCCGCAGGGCGTCGTGCAGCTGCAATCGCCCGCCAACTATCTGGTCAGCCTGAATCTGACGCAGCAGTTTCAGCCCGCACAGGCGTATCTGGACCAGCCGCCCATGGCCCAGGATATTCACGCCTTTGTGGCGTCAATGATCGGCACTCCTGGTCTTGCCGCAGCCACCCCCGATCCCGACGCAGGACGGTTAGCCGCACTGACACGCTGCCGCCAGTACCGCGAAAAGCGCTGGCATCAGCAACTGGAACGGCGCGACTCCGTGTTTCAGGAAGTTGCAAAAATCAATCGCGCCTTGCGCCGTGTGCGGCTGAGCGACGCGGGCTCGTTCTTTCAGGCCGTTACCGGGCTACCCGTGGTACTGGGCCAAACCAAGGCCTCGGTGCAGGCGATTGCCCTGCACCCGCTCGACCCTGCGGGCTCACCCGGCAAGCCGGTGCGCCGCTGGGTAGCCTTGCGCCCTGTTACGCTGGGCGTTCCCGACACGGCCGCCCAGCGCGTCTTTCAGGCCCTGCATCAGTCGGGGGTGCTGAGCCCCTTTACGCCGGGCGCGCCACACACCCTGGTGAACCCGGCAGGCTGGCCGCTGTACTGCGTGAACGAAAAGCGGCTGCACCGGATGCCCGCCGCCGAACTGGCGCGGCTGCATCGAGCGTCGGCGCTGCCGGTGGCCTATGCCCAATTGCTGTCATTGCAGCATTTACACCACCTGTAAGGCTTTGAGCACCGGTAATTGCTGGGCGGCGAACACCTGGGCCTGCGCCGTCAGCTCGGCCACGTTCTCGTCGTCGGTTTCCAGTGTTTTGCCTTCTTTGATCAGCTTCTGCTGCTGCAGCTTCAGCAACTGCCACACGAACTGCGCCCACTCGACAGGCTGCTTCTTGCCTTGCGCCAGCGCCAGTAAAAACAATTGCTGGAAACGGCTGACATTCACACCGCCGCCGGTCACCGGGCTGGCCAGATACGCCACGTCGCTGCTGGAACGGGCCTTTTGCAGCAAATGGGTATTGAGCTTGTCGGTTTGCTTGCGATTGCGCGACACCAGACCGTCGTCTTGTGCACCTGCCAGATGCCCCGCCCCGGCCAGCACCTGAACCGCCTGCAGTACCTGGGAAAACTGTATGCCTTTGTCGGCAACCCGCTGTTCCAGCTGGCCCAAGGTATACACCTTGTGATCGGCCAACGCCTCAAGAATGGGCGGATACACTGTTTCGCTCAGATTCGCCTCGCCCAGAGCGCCGGTAACCTTCAGGGTCACACCGTCCTTGGGTACGGTCAATACCACGCGCAGGCGGCGCAACGCTTCGGCCTGCTCCAGCACCGTTAAACGCCTCGCCCCCTTGACCCAATAATCTTTACGGAACTGCTGGTTCACCATGAAGTCGCGCACGCTCTGGCGGAACATGGGGTCGGGCAGTTCATTCAGCAAGGTTTGCTGCTCGGCCGTAAGGTTGATGGCGTCGATGTGATCCAGATAATTGGCCGAGCAGGCAAACTGAAGCTTGGCCGGCTCCAGCCACTGACCCATGGTGGCAAAGTGCATGGGATGCCAGTCGCGGTTGAAATACTCATGCGCCAGATAATGGCGGTTCTGTTCTTTCAGCTTTTTCAGCCGTTCACCCACCTGCGGGTTGGCGCGGGCATACAAGGGGTTGGTGGCCAATAGCGTGTCGGCAAACTGTATGGCCTCGTCGATGCGATTCACAATGCCCCGGCCTTCCGCGCCCAAGACCATGGCGTGCTCGGTCATCAGATGGCGCATGGGCGCGAAGGCCGCCCAGCCGGGCAGGGTGTTGTAGCTGATATACACCACCCCGCCCACCGCCAGCCGGCGACGCATGAAATCCACCAGCACGGCACGGTTCTCGTCGGAAATCCAGCTCCAGATGCCGTGCAGGCCGATGTAGTCGAACTGGGGAAGGTTGGGATTGGTGCAGAAGTCGGCAAAGGCATCGTCGAACACTTCGGCACTGGCCCCCGATACGGCGGCCAGCTCGCGGGCAAAGCCGGCCTGGGCCGGATTGAAGTCGGTACCATGCCAGGCAGCGGACCCGGCAGCGGCATGCACGTTGATACTCAGGCCTTGTCCAAAGCCCAGCTCACAGGCATTGCCCACCTGCGGCGGCATCAACCCCGCGCCCAGAAACGCCAACTGAACCCTGAGCGGATTCAGTTCCGTGTAGTACCCGTACGTGTAGCCAATGTCGGCCACATAACCCGCTGTCCAATCCGTCATCGCCCATCCTCATGAAAAAGGCCGGCACCCCAGGGCGCCGGCCAACTACGGTGACCGCTATAGTAGCGTCAGTTCAATCCACTGTCAGCTTGGCGGCCTTCACGTTTTCACCCCAACGCTTGTACTCGGCTTCCACAAACGGACGAAACTCGGCCGTGGGCATGGTGCGCGGGATCACGCTCAGCGCCTTGTATTTTTCCTGTACCGCCGGACGCTGCACGGCCTGGATGGCGGCGTCGCTGATCTGCTTGACGCGCTCGGGCGGCGTGCCCTTAGGCATGACCAGGCCCAGCCAGGCGCTCAAACGGAAACCGGGCATACCCAGCTCGGCAATGGTGGGCGTATCGGGGAAAGCCGCCAGCCGCTCGGAGTTGGTCGTGGCCAGAAGGCGCAGTTTGCCGGCGCGAATGTGAGTTTGCGTGACCGGCACGGTATCCAGGGCCACCTGCACCCCGCCTCCGACCAGATCGGTCATGGCGCGGGCGCTGCCGGCGTAGGGAATGTGCACGATATCCAGGCCGGCAGTACGCTTCAGTTCCTCCATACCCAGGTGCGACAGGGTACCGTTCCCCGATGACGGGTGATTCAGTTTGCCTGGATTGGCCTTGGCGTAATCAATGAATTCCTTGTACGTTTTCGCGGGAACATCGGGATTGACGACCATGAGCAGCGGCAGATCGGCCACCATCGCCACCAGATCGAAGTCTTCCAGCGTTTTGTAGCCCACGTTCTTGTACAGATGCGGGTTCACCACCATGGACGCCAGCGCCGCCAGAACCATGGTGTCACCCGTGGGTTCCGTGCGCGCCAGCCCCGCCAGGGCAATGCTGCCGCCCTGCCCGGGCTTGTTTTCCACGATGAAGCTTTCGCCCATGATGTCCGACATTTCGTTGGCCAGCATACGGGCCACCTGATCGGTCGCCTGCCCGGGCGGAAAGCCGACAATGATCTTGTTGGTTTTTTCGCTTTGCGCATGAACGGCACCTACCGACATGGCCAGCATCAAAGAAAGTAGTAAACGTTTCATCAGTAGTCTCCTGGTACTTTGTTGTACTTAAATTACGCCGCTGCGACGCATGTTTTGAACCTCTTCTTCGGTGAAACCCAGCGACGCATACACCGCGTCGTTGTCCTGGCCCAGCGCCGGTCCGGCCGAGCGTATGCCGCCGGGCGTTTTTTCGAAACGGGGCACCACACACTGCATGCGCACCGGCCCCAGCTCGGTATCGTCGACCGTGACAATGGCCTCGCGCGCCTGAAAATGCGGATCGGCAAAAACGTCGGATGCGTCGTAAATGGGCGAGAAGCCCACCTGCTGTTGCTCCAGGCGTTCCTGCAGCTCGCTGAGCGGCATGGCGGCAATACGTTCACTTACCCGCTGGTCCAGCGCATCGCGGTGACGCACCCGTGACGGGTTGTCAATAAACCGGGGGTCGGCAAGCAGCTCCTGCAGATCCAGTGCCACGCACAAGCGTTCGTAGATGCTTTGCGTTGACGCCGCAATCGACGCCCATTTGCCGTCGCGGGTTTGATACACATTGCCCGGCGCCGCATACTGGCTGCGATTGCCTGAACCGAAACGCACGGCGCCCAGCTGGTCGTGCTCGATGGCCAGAAAATCCAGCGTCCGCAGCATGGCTTCGGTGACCGACACATCAATTTCCTGGCCCGTCGCATCGGGATCGGACTTCAGCCGCACCAGCTCGGCCAGAATGCCCAGGGCCCCGAACAGCCCCCCGATCGAGTCGGAAATGGGATAACCCAGATGCATGGGCGAACCGCCTTCTTCGCCGCACATACGGGTGAACCCGCTCATCGACTCAAACACCCGGGCAAAACCGGGACGATTCCGGTAAGGCCCCGTCTGCCCAAAGCCCGTCACGCGCAAAATGACCAGGCGCGGATTCAGGCCATGCATCCAGTCTTTCGTAATGCCCCATTTGTCGAGCGTGCCGGGGCGGTAGTTCTCAACCACCACATCAACGTCGGGCAGCAGGCGCGCCAGAACGTCCCGGGCTTCCGGACGGTGCAGATCCAGCGTGATCCCTTGCTTGTTCCGGTTGGACACTTTCCACCACAACGGCACACCGTCCTTGTGCGGCGCGAGCGCCCGCAAGGCATCGCCGCGCCCGGGCATTTCCACCTTGATCACTTCGGCGCCCATATCGGCCAGCAGTGTCGAGGCGTACGGGCCGGCAATGACGGTGGACAAGTCAAGAATGCGTAACCCGCACAAGGGGCCGCTGGGAGGCTTTGCAGACAAGGTGATGTCCTTGAAAAAGAGAATGAATGGGCACCATTCTAGGGGGATGCCGTAGTTGCGAACTGCCCATAGCCGGAAACCAGATATGCATAAGATACAATTCATAATGAAGCCGGTTTCGTTCCCGGCCACCCTCTGCCACACCAGGAAAACACCTTGGCCCAACCGCACAAACTGCCCGTCGATCTTCCCGGCATGCGCGCCGCCATCATGGTCGCCAGCCATGGCAGTTTTCTGCGGGCATCGGTTTCCATGGGCATCTCGCAATCACAGCTCAGCCGCCAAGTGGCGAAGCTGGAAACCTATGTCGGCCGGAAGATTTTTCACCGCCACGGCCGGGGGGTCGTATTGACCGATTTCGGACGCCGCATCCTGCCGCGCATACAAGGGCTGCTGTCCGAACTGCAGGCCTTCGATCAGCTGGTCCGCGACGCCCGCGAACGTATTTCGGGCGATGTGACAGTGGGTGCCGTGCCGGTCATCTCGCGCCGGCTCACGTCCAGTCTGGTGCGGCGCCTGCAGGCCGCGTACCCTGATATTAAATTACGCATTCTGGAAGGCTACAGCGGGCAAATTGAAGAGTGGCTGGCAGCCGGACGTGTGGATATCGGGGTGTTCAATCATTACGGAGCCAGCAAGGTCAGCCATGCCGACAAGCTGATGCGCCGCGATGTTGCCGTGATCGGCCCACCGAACCACCCGCTGATGCGGCGCAAGGACATTGGCTTTGACAGCTTGCGCCGCATTGCGATTGCCATGCCGCCGCACCCGAACAGTCTGGCAGAGCATATCGCCCTGATCGCGCGTGAACGGCATGTGCCCCTGAACATCGCCCTGGAAGCCGGTACGGCATCGCTGATCCAGGAGGCGATGCTGGCGTCGGGGCTGGTCACCCTGGCCCCCGCCGACACCTATGCGCAGGCCATACGGGAAAACCGCCTGGCTGCGCGACGCCTGCGCTCCCCGGTGATCGAGCAAACCACATGGATCGCCACCACCACGCAGCACGCGCTGTCGTCGGCGGTGCGCACGGTGGAAGCGTTGATCAAAGAGATTCTGCGCGACGCCGAGGTTGCCTGACGCTGGGTACAAACAGCCACCATCCGGACACCACCAGCAACATGGCCATCACAATGGCACTGCGCTGATCGTTCAGCACATCAATGGCCAGCCCCGCCAAAGGCGGCAGCACCAGCAACGCGATAAAGAAGATCAGAAAAATCGCCGGGTAGAACAGTGTGTGATCGCTTCGCCCCACTTTGGACAGCATGGGGCCGGTGGGCAGGCCGCCGCAGATTCCTGCGGCCACGTACCACAGCACCTTGGCGTCGAACAGATACGAGGCCCCGATGCACAGTGCGCCCCCCACGCAGCCAAACGCCACCAGGGCATGTGCCGTGGCTCGGCTGCGGCCCGCCAGCAAGCCGCCCAGCGGCACGGAAACAACGAACAACCACATGGGCAGGCTGGCAATGCTGGATGCCGCACTGGCCGAATAACCCTGTGAGGTCAGCAACGGCGTACTGAAACTGACAAAAATAATGAAACCAATGTTGTAGAGCGCAAAGGTCAGGCCGGGCAACCAGCAGACGGCCAGCGCCTGCCGCCACCCTTGCAGCACCACACGCAACGAAGGCTGGGCGCGGCGCGGTGCGGATGCTTCACCGCCGGCGACAAACAAGGACTTGGACACCAGCACCAGACACAAGGCAATCAGACACAAGGCAACCGGCACATAGGCGGCGGCACGCGTCAGGCCGGCGCTGACCAGCACGCCGATCACGATCAGCGAGATGGCGTTGCCGAAGGGCCAACTGGTGGCGACGAACCCCATTCGTCCGGGCTGCTCGCCGGCACGACAGTACTTGGCCGCGAAATCGATGGTCGCAATATACACAATGCAGCCGCCGATGCCTGCCAGCAGGCGGGCCGCATAAGCCGGGATATCGGCGTGCGCCTGCACTAGAAGGACATGGCCCAGGGCCATGAGCGCCAGGGCCAGCACCAATGTGTTGCGATCGCCCAGCTTTCGGGTAAGCAGGGGCAGCACGATCGCCATGACGGCCCCCGGCGCCATATACAGCCCCAGCAGCAAGCCAAACCCCGTGGCGCCAATGCCCAGCCGTTGCGCCAGGAATTCAACCAGGGGGGTCAGGCTCTGAAACTGGAACGATACGCAGGTTCTGCTGACGGTAAATACCGTCAGCAAGAGCAACGCCTGACGTTGATTCAGCATGCCGTATACGGCAGCTTACCGGGTGTCGCCAAAACGCGCCTCGCGCCAGGCCAGCGCTTTGCCCAAACCCTCGGCGCGGACCACCTGAAGAAAGTCACGTTTCAGCTGGGAACCCTCGCCCTCGATCATGATGTCGATATCCAGCGCCGAACGCAGCGCGCGCTGCATGCCCATAATTTCGTAGGTACGGTTGATGGCCAGTTTGGTACGGCCCAGCACCATGGGATCCATCTGGGCCAGCCGGCGCGCGTAATCCATGGCCGTGTCCATGAGCGTGTCGGCGGTAACGAGCTTGTTCACCAACCCCAGTTCCAGTGCCCGTTGTGCACTCAGGCTGTCTTCGCCCAGATAAATCATTTCCTTGGCGACTTTCGGGCCCACAAACCAGGGCAGCAACAGTGCCACAATGCCGGCGCCGAATTTAAGTTCGGGCTCGCCAAACACCGCCGTATCCACGGCAATCGACAGATCGCAACC
>JBFWLP010000054.1:0-22537 GCA_050252075.1 Burkholderiaceae bacterium
CAAAAGCTGAAGCAAAAAAGCCCCGCCAAGAGGGCAGGGCCTTTTCTGTGGTTCCGGCAAGCCGACGTTATTCGGCAGCCACCACGGAAACCGTGCGCTTGTTCAGTGCGCCACGGATGGCAAATTTGACTTTGCCGTCGACCAGTGAATACAGCGTGTGGTCTTTGCCAATGCCCACGTTCACACCGGGGTGAAACTGTGTGCCGCGCTGGCGAACGATGATGCTGCCGGCGTTGATTTGCTGGCCGCCATAGACCTTCACGCCAAGTCGTTTCGATTCTGAGTCGCGGCCGTTCCGTGTTGAGCCGCCGCCTTTTTTCTGTGCCATGTTGAGCTCCTAGCGATTACCGTGCCGTGATCAAGCCGAAATGGCCTCGATGCGGACTTCGGTGTAGTTCTGACGATGACCTTGGCGCTTCTGGTAGTGCTTGCGACGGCGCATCTTGAAAATTTTGACTTTGTCGTGGCGTCCTTGTGCAAGAACTGTTGCCTTGACCACTGCACCGGCTACCAAAGGTGTACCAATTTTCAATTGTTCACCTTCGCCAACCGACAATACCTGGTCTAGCGTAATTTCTTGCCCGATGTCTGCCGGTATCTGTTCTATCTTCAGTTTTTGGCCTTCGGCAACACGATACTGCTTGCCTCCGGTTTTTATGACCGCGTACATGTGGGATATTCCTGTGTTCGAGTAAAAAGAATACTTGGCAAAACGCCAAGCCAAGCATTCTAAGCTAAAAAATGCTGTTAAGTCAAGGCACTAGCGCCAGACCGGGTTCACGAGCGGTAGTCGGCGTTAATGCTGACGTAGTCGTGAGAGAAGTCGCAGGTGTATACGGTTTCTGTGATCTGGCCACGGCCCAGCTGCACACGCACGGTGATTTCCGCTTCTTTCATGACGCGCTGGCCGTCGGCTTCAAGGTAGGAAGGATCGCGCTCTCCCTGGGTGGCCACCCGCACATCGCCCAGCCACAGCCGGGTTTTGGAAACGTCGAGATCATCGATGCCGGCATAGCCTACCGCACACAAAATGCGGCCAAGGTTGGGGTCGGAGGCAAAGAAGGCTGTTTTCACCAGCGGTGAGTGTGCAATGGCGTAGGCCACTTTCAGCGCTTCGTCTTGGGTGGCGGCCTGTTCCACACACACTGTGATGAACTTGGTTGCGCCTTCGGCGTCGCGAACGATCTTCTGTGCCAGTTCCCGGGCGGTGTCTTCCAGGGCCTGATACAGCAATGCATAGCGCGGATCGGCCACCGAGCTGATGTGGACGGCGCTCTTGCCGGTTGCCATGATGATGAAGGAATCGTTGGTCGAGGTGTCGCCGTCGACGGTGATGCGATTGAAAGACCGCTCGGCAATGGCGCTGACCATGGCATTGAGCACGTTCTGGTCGATGCCGGCATCGGTGGCAAGGTACCCCAGCATGGTGGCCATGTTGGGGCGTATCATGCCGGCCCCTTTGCTGATGCCCGTGATCGTGACGGTTTCGCTGCCCAGCTGAACTTGCCGTGAACAGATTTTTGGCTGGGTGTCGGTCGTCATGATGCTGTGGGCGGCCGCGAACCAGTTGGTGTCGCGGGCATCGGACACGGCCTTGGGCAGGGCGGAAACCAGACGATCGACAGGTAGCGGCTCCAGGATGACGCCGGTAGAGAACGGCAGCACCTGCTGTGGCTTTATGCCCAGCAGAGTTGCCAATGCCACGCAGGTTTCCATTGCCGCCTCGCGGCCGGGTTGTCCCGTGCCGGCATTGGCGTTGCCCGTGTTCACCACAATGGCACGTATGCCGGCATTCTGGGCCAGATGGGCTTCACAAACCTGTACAGGAGCCGCCCGGAAGCGATTGCGCGTAAAGACACCTGCCACCGTGGTTCCTTCGGCCAGCTTGAACACCGTCAGGTCGCGGCGTCCGGCCTTGCGGATTCCGGCCTCGGCAATGCCGATTTCTATGCCGGGAACCGCATGAATGTCGGACTCAGACGGGATGTGAAGATTAACGGCCATAGCAGCATGCCTCAGCGTGAAAGGTTAACAGGGTAAACCCGTAATTTTAGCGGGACGGAACCGGGCTGGTAAGGGGGGCGGGCATTACAGTTTCTTGAACACCTCTGCGGCGATATCGAGGGTTTCCTGAATAATCGCATCGTCGTGGGCCGCCGATACAAAACCGGCCTCGAAGGCCGAAGGGGCAAAGTACACCCCGTGAACCAGCATGCCGTGGAAGAATTTCTTGAACTGTTCCACATTGCTCTGCTGCACCTCGTTGAACGTGACGGGCGGCGTGTCGCGAAAGTAAAGGCCAAACATGCCGCCTACGTAGTCGGCACACATGCTGACGCCGGCGGCGTGGGCGCGCCGCACCAGGCCGTCGGTGAGTTTGCGCGTTTGCTCCTGCAGGCGGTCATAGAAACCGGGTTCGGCCAGAAGCTCCAGTGTTGCCAGGCCTGCAGCTACCGCAACGGGGTTGCCCGACAGCGTGCCGGCCTGGTAGACCCCCCCGATGGGGGCAATGTGTTCCATGATGTCGGCCCGGCCGCCGAACGCTCCCACGGGCATGCCGCCGCCAATCACCTTGGCCAATGTGGTGATGTCGGGGATCACGCCGGTCAGGCCTTGTACGCCCTGAGGGCCTACGCGAAAACCGGTCATCACTTCGTCGAAAATGAGCAGGGCGCCATGGTCGGAGCACAGCTTGCGCAGCCCTTCCAGGAAACCGGGAGCGGGCTTTACCAGGTTCATATTGCCGGCAACCGGCTCGACGATAACGCAGGCAATTTCGTTGCCGTAACGTTCGAAAGCCTGTTCCACGGCATCGAGCTCGTTGAAGTCGAGAACCAGCGTGTGCTGGATGAATTCGGCCGGCACACCCGCCGAGGTGGGATTGCCAAAGGTGAGCATGCCCGACCCTGCCTTGACCAGCAGGCTGTCGGCGTGTCCGTGGTAGCAGCCTTCGAACTTGACGATCTTGGAGCGGCCGGTATAGCCGCGTGCCAGCCGTATGGCGGACATGGTGGCTTCGGTTCCGGAACTGACCAGGCGTACTTTCTCGATGGAGGGCAGGCGGGCCACAATGGCTTCGGCTATTTGTATTTCCGCTTCGGTGGGGGCGCCGAACGACAAACCGTTGACGGCGGCATCCTGCACGGCCTTGATTACCTTCGGGTGGGCGTGACCCAGAATGGCCGGGCCCCAGGAGCCCACGTAATCAATATAGCGAGCGTTGTCGGCGTCCCACAGATAAGGCCCCTGCGCTTTGGTGATGAATCGTGGCGTGCCGCCCACAGAGCGAAAGGCGCGTACCGGCGAGTTCACCCCGCCCGGAATGGTATGGCAGGCACGTTCAAAGAGTTCGGTATTTTTGGACATGGTTCAGGTTCTGGCAGTAAATTGTTCGGAATATCGCTGAGCCGCAGTCTTTATTTGTTCTGCAGGCCCGGTAAACAGCGCGGTAATCACGGCAATGCAGTCGGCGCCGGCCTGGATGACCTGCGGCGCGTTGTCGGGGGTGATGCCGCCGATAGTGACAACGGCAGGCCGTTTCCCGGCCCGTTGGAAGCGGTTGACGAGTGTGCGCCCCGCGCTGACCGTTTCTGTGGACGCCTTGACGGCATGGGGCTTGACGGACGAGGCGAACATTGCGCCAAAAGCCACGTAATCGGCACCTTCTTGCAAGGCGTGTTCTGCGCGGGGCAGTTCGTTGTAGCAGGACGCACCAATGAGAAGCTGTTCGCCCAATTGCCGACGGGCCCGGGCGATGTCGCCGTCGTCGCGGCCCAGGTGAACGCCGTCGGCGCCCACCTGCAGGGCCAGGAGGGGATCATCGTTGATGATGCTGACCACGCCCAGCCGGCGGCATAGCGCGACCACTTGAGCAGCCTGCTCACGTTTGAGTTCATCGGGAATTTGCTTGCGCCGCCATTGCAGCGCTGTCATTCCACCCGCCGCCGCCGCCTCAATGGCGGCCAGCAGCCTTGGGGTGTCGTCCCATTCGGGGGTAATGCCGTAAAGGCCGCGAGGAAAACAGGTTGTCATGCTAGCTGTCTGTTTCGTGGGTGCGGTTGAACAGGCGCAGGCCCATGCCCGGCTGGAAGGTGTGGGCCAGCTGGCGGTTGGCGTACGCGATGGCTTGCTGCACGGCGGCCGGCATGGCCATGCCGTGCGCCAGGTTGCACGTGATGGCGCAGGTGAGCGGGCCGTCGGTGTCGGCAAGGCGTGTTCCCGGTGCCGGACCGGGCCATGTGTGGGTGCTGCCGTCGGTATCTTGCAGATGGTATTGGTAGTGGCCACTGCGCACCGGCGTGGCGGCGGCGAGAATCCAGTCGGCGCCGTAGCCGAAAAAGGCTTCCTGGGCGGTATCAACACCCAGGTGATCAAACAGGCCGCTGCCATGCAGGCGGGCGAGCAGGGCATGGTCGGCCACCAGCAGGTCGGTTTGAGGCAGCAGCAGCTCGCACAAGGCCAGCATGACGTCTTCCGATTCGAAGGGGTCGGTCAGGGCGGCGTGGTCGTCGGGCAGACGGCTTAGATGCAGGACCAGGGGAACATCGCTGTAGTCGGCGGCAATCTGCGCCACCATGCTGATGGATTCTGTTGTATAAAGTGGCCCGACTTTGAACGCTTGCACACGCATGTCTTCGAGCAGGCACCTGGCCTGGTCGTCGAGTACTTCGGGCGCCACCGGGTGGATTTCCTGCAGGCCGGCCGTATCTTGCACAAGCAGCCCCGTCAGTGCCGCACCTGGGTGGCAGCCCAGGCGGGCGCAAGTAACCGCGTCGGCGGGCAGGTTGCCGCCGCCGCTGGGATCGAATGGCCCGAAAATAAGGACAACCGGCGGCGAATCTGTTGCGGTGTAAGTGGCGTTCATGGGAAAGCGGCAGCGTTAACCTTGCAAGGTGCTGTACGATGGCACCCTTGCGAATGATGAGACAGCCCCCATTCTAAATGAATGGGTGGCTGCCTGCCGTTCATCACTCATTTATCTTTCAGAGAGTTAGCGAACATGCGTACCTGGATGTGTTTAATTTGCGGTTGGATCTATGATGAAGAGACAGGCTTGCCCGAGGAAGGCATTGCGCCGGGCACCCGCTGGGAGGACGTTCCCCCGAACTGGGTGTGCCCCGAATGCGGTGCCCGCAAGGAAGATTTCGAGCTCATGGAGATCTGACCCATCTTCCGCGCCCGGCCTGCCACCACCAAGGAGAGTGCCACATGACAACAGCGAGTTCCTCCGGACATACCCCGACGATTGATCTTTCGGGACAACTGCTCGTTGCCATGCCCGGCATGGTGTCGGGCGCCCTGGAAGGTACCGTCATTTATCTGTGCGAGCACACAGAGCACGGTGCCCTGGGGCTGGTGATCAACCGGCCCACCGACCTTACCGTCGGCGATCTCTTGCAACGCATACAGTTGAAGCTGTCACTGGAAATCGGGCCGGTGCAGAACGCGCCCGTATGCTTCGGGGGGCCGGTGCAAACGGACCGCGGCTTCGTTCTGCATGCGCCCACCGGTAGCTATGGGTCCAGTATCAAGCTGGGCGAACTGGCGCTCACCACTTCCAAAGACGTGCTGGAAGATGTCGCCCGGGGGCAGGGGCCGGCAAGCCTGCTGATCACGCTGGGGTACGCGGGTTGGGGCGCCGGTCAGCTCGAAAGCGAAATAGCCGCCAACGCCTGGCTGAATGTGCAGGCAAACCCCGAAATCCTGTTCAGCACGCCCTACGATAATCGCTACCAGGCGGCCCTGGCCCAATTGGGCATCGATCCGGTCATGCTGGCCGGCGGCGCGGGCCATGCCTGACGCCACCGTACTGGCCTTCGATTACGGTACCCGGAAAATAGGCGTGGCGATCGGCAACACGGTCACACGCCAGGCCAGGCCGCTGACCATTCTTGTATCGGCGACGCGCCAGCAGCGATTCCAGGCAATCGGGCAGCTGCTTCACGATTGGCAGCCCGACCTTGTGGTGGTCGGTTTGCCGCTCACGCTGGACAACCTGGAACAGCACGCCAGCCTGCAGGCGCGGCGTTTCGCCAATCAGCTGCATGGTCGTTTCGGTGTGCGTGTCCAGCTTGTCGATGAGCGCGGATCCAGTCTTGAGGCCCAGCAGCTTCTGGGCAGTAATGAAGCCGACGACGCCATGGCGGCCGCTGTAACGCTGCAACGTTACCTGGATGCTCTGTCCTAGCATTGGCTACAATGCGCAGCGTCACTACTGTCAGGTGGATATCCCCTTTGGTCGCATTGCTATTTCCCGTTCGGGCCGTTTTGGTAGTTCTCTGGGTGATTCTGGGGTTGTTGTCGGTTACTCTGGTTTTCCCGTTCGCTCCTCAGGGCCTGCGTACCTTCATGGTGCGTCATTGGTCGCGCGTGCTTATGTTCTTCTGCGGCGTAGCGGTTCGCCCGACCGGAGCCCCGCTACTGACGGGCCCGGTGATGTGGGTGGCGAATCATGTGTCCTGGGTGGACATTTTTGTTCTGAACAGCGTGCGTCCGGTTGCTTTCATTGCGAAAAGCGAGATCCGTCGCTGGCCCGTGATCGGCTGGCTGGTGGCCGGCGCAGGTACGGTGTTTATCGAACGCGGGCGGCGGCATGCGGTGCGTCTGGTCGGGCATGAAATGAAGCGCCGCTTCGACCGTAATGAGGTTATCGGGCTGTTTCCCGAGGGAACGACATCACCGGGCTTTGATGTGGCGCCTTTTCATTCCAGCCTGTTTGATCCGGCCATCCGGGCCGAGGTCCTTATTCAGCCCGTGGCGCTGGTGTTCTACCATGGCGGCCGACGCTCCGATCGGGCCGCGTTCGTGGGCGAGCAAAACCTGCTGCAGAACCTTTGGTTCTTGCTGACCACGCGGGGCGTGGTGGTCGAACTGGTGTTTTTACCTGCTGTCAGCACCGGCGAGGCGCAGGAAATGGGCCGGGCCTCGGTGGCCGTTCATGCGCGCGATGCCATCCGGCAGGTGGTGGCGGGTGATTCAATCGATACCGCCGTTCTGCAGGCTTAGCGGCTGCCCATAAAGGGCTTTAGCGGCTTCCCAGAAAGGGTTCCTGAATGATGCGGTGGTCCGCCATTCGCATGGCCGTCAGTTGCCTGCCCCAGACGCAGCCGGTGTCCAGGCAAATGGCATCGGGCCGAACCATCAGGCCAAGGGTGGACCAGTGCCCGAAAACGACGGTAATTCCGCGCGTTGCCCGGCCGGGAACATCGAACCACGGCATCATGCCGCCGGTGTACATGGGGGCGCCCTTGTGCGAGAACTCCATGTGGCCTTGCTGTGTGCACATTCGCAAGCGTGTGAGCGCATTGACGATGACGCGCATGCGTTTGCCACCGTCGAATTTGTCCTTCCAGTTCACGGGGTCGTTCCCGTACATGCTGCTGAGCAATGTTTTCCACTGGGGGCTGCGCAGCGCGGTTTCAACTTCGGCGGCGAGCGCCAGTGTTTTCTTCACACTCCACTTGGCCAACACACCGGCGTGCACCAGCAGGTGGCCGTAATCGAAGTGCGCCAGCGGCCGCCGCCGAAGCCAGTCGATCAGGTCGGCGGCGTCGGGGGCGTTCAGAATATCGTTCAGGGTGTCTGACTTTGCCGGTTTTCTTACCCCGGCGGCAACCGCCAGCAAATGCAGGTCGTGATTCCCGAGTACGGTAAGGGCACGATCACCCAAACCCATGACGGTACGCAATACCCCCAGTGAGTCGGGCCCCCGGTTGACCAGATCGCCGGCAAACCAGAAACGTGCCTTGGGGTCGCCGGCGATTTCAGGGTGAGCGAGCAGCTGCTGAAGCTCGGCGTTACAGCCTTGCAGATCCCCTATCATCCAGAGGTGGTTGGGTGTATCAGTCATGTAGCAGAGCGGCTCCAGGGCCAGCGTGATTGATTGAAACGTTGAAGTTGATGGCGATTCTCCATAAGCAGCAATGCAATGAATGCCAGGGCCAAACCGCACAGGCTCGGTGCCAGGGCGGTTACCCAGGGCGTCCAATGGCTGAGCATGCCCAGATTCAACGACAGCTGATTCAGCATGAAAAAGCCTACGCCCAGCAAAATGCCGACAAAAACCTTGCCCCCCACACCGCCGCGGCGGGTTTGCATAAAGCTGATGGGCGCGGCAATGGTGATCATGACCAGCAGTGTGAAGGGGTATGCCACTTTGCGCCAGAAGGCGACGACCTGCCGGTCGGTTTGCAGCTGATTGGTATCCAGGTAATCGATGTAATCGAGCAAATCCCACATGGACATGCGCTCGGGCGTCAGTACCCGAGCAATCAGCCGTTCCGGAGTGAGCGATGTGGACAATTCGCGTGTGTCGAGTTTTTCGACACGTGTAATGGGCTGCTTGGGCTCGCGGGCGTCGGCCAGAGCCGATACGGAGCTGACGCTGATGGTGGTTTGCGTGACGGCCGTCAGTTCCAGCTTGCCGTTGCCGAAGCGGCCTTGCTGCGCCTGCGAAAACCGGCTCAGTTCCTGGCCGGCCCGAAACTCGTACAGTGTAATGTCGGTTACGTCGCCATTGGCCTGCAGCGAGGCGATGTTGATAATGCGTGTTCCGCCGCCGCCGTCCGGTTCCTTGAACCAGTATCCACTGTTCAACCGTCCGCCGTCGGCCTGCCCCAGCAAGGACAGCTTGACCTCGCTGGTTTTCAGTTCCGCCGCCGGTGTGATGTATTCCGACAAAATGAATGCGCCTCCGACCAAGGGCAGGGTAACGACCCATAACGCCGCCAGCAGTTTCATGCCGCTAACGCCGGATACCCGCAGAATCACGAGTTCATTGCGCTGCGCCAGGCCGGCCAGCGCCAGAATCGCACCGATCAGCAGGCCGATGGGCAGCAGGTCGTACAGCCGGGTTGGCAGTGCCAGAATCTGCATGTAGAACAGGTTTGCCAGACTCAGCTCCTCGCCCACGCCGTCGAGTTCTTCGATCAGTGCAAAAAACGTGAAAAGCCCCACCAACGCGACCAGCACGACGGCACTGGCGCGGTAAATTTCGGAAGCGAGATAGCGACGGGCGGTTCGCATAAATTGTTACAGAGTGGTTGGCGATTCGTCGGGCGAAGGTGCAAGCTTACCATTGGGGGCAAGGGCGCGTGAACCCGAGGGCGGCTTAATCCGGTACATCGACCAGGCGCATACGCCGGCGTATCGTGGCCGCTCGCGAGTTCAGATAGCCGGTAGCCCCGTTTTCATCGTAGAAAGCCGGGTTGGGCAGCATGACTGCCAGACGCGATGCCTGCGAGGTATTCAGGCGGGCAGCCGTTGTCTTGTAATAGTGTTTTGCGGCCGCCTGGGCGCCGAACACGTGGGTGCCCCATTGGGCGACATTCAGATAAAGCTCCAGAATGCGGCGTTTGCTCATGGTCAGTTCGATCATGTAGGTGATCACCAGTTCTTTTGCCTTGCGCACGTAGGAGCGCGAGTTGGACAGAAACAGGTTTTTTGCCAGCTGCTGCGTGATGGTGGATCCCCCGCGGCGGCGGCTGTTACCCTTCTCGGCCTGCCGCTGGTTGTATTCCCAGGCCTTGCGTATGGCGTCCCATTCCACGCCGGTGTGTTCAAAAAAATTGGCATCTTCCGAGGCTACGACCGCCCGCTTAAGGTTTTCACTGATGTCCTCGTAGGCTACCCATTCATACTCCAGCCGGGCGTCGGGATCATGAGCGCGAAGTTCCAGCAAGGTGGCATTCATGAAGGCGCTGCTGCCGGGGTTTTTCACTGTCAGCCACAACACCATGACGAACAATCCGAACAGATAAAGCAAACCGGCGGCGATCGCCGCGAGTAATCCCAACCCGAGTAGCCGGCCGGCTGTCATGAGGCCCTGCCTACGCCTGCGGCGCGGCGAGCGCCTCGCGCAACGCTGTCAGCACAGGAGCGGTATCCGGCGCGACGCCATGCCAGATACGAAAGCTTTCCGCCGCCTGGCCGACCAGCATGCCCAAGCCGTCGGCCACATGGCCGGCACCTTGTTCCCGGGCCTGTGCCATGAACGGTGTGTCGCCGGCGGCGTAAACCATATCGTAGGCCAGGCTTTGCGCGTTATACAGCCCGGTGGGTAGCGCCGGCGGCGTGTCGCCCAGGCTGCTGGACGTGGCGTTGATGACAATGTCGTAGTGCCCCTGCGCGTCGGCCAACGCGCCTGCATTGAGCACCTGCCTGGCATTGGGGAGCAAGTCCAGGCAATGGCGGCGCAAATCGTGCGCCCGCTGGGCAGTCCGGTTCACGACGGTCAGTTCGCGGCATTGTCCGGCCAGCAAGGGAAACAGTACGCCGCGCGCCGCTCCTCCGGCGCCCACCAGCAAGATACGCTTATCCCGGGGGTCGAACCCAAGGCGCTTCAGATCGTTGGTCAGGCCGGCGCCATCGGTGTTGTCGGCATGCAGGAAGCCGTCTTGCATCCACAGGGTATTGGCGGCTCCCGCCAGGTGTGCACGCTCGCCGGCATGGCTTCTGGCCAGCGCATAAGCCTGTTCCTTGAACGGTACGGTGACGTTCAGGCCGGCTCCCCCGTGGCTGAAGAACGTATGTACGGTGTCGGCGAAGCCGTCAAGCGGCGCAGGCAGGGTGTCGTATGTGAGGGAAATGGCAAACTGCCCGGCGAACAGCCGATGAATGGCCGGCGACCGGCTGTGGCTGACCGGATTGCCAATGACGGCATAGCGGGCGGGGGGGGCGGTAGGGGTCATGGGGTAGTCTCGAGTTGTTCCCGTACGAAGTGCCATGTGCGGGTGATGGCAAGCACGTCGGTTCTTTGGGCGATCGATTCGGGCAGCGGAGCAAACGGCGAAGCCAGCTGAATGATGCGCGAGGCCGCCAGATTAAGGACAGGCTCACGGGAAGGACGGTCAAATTCAACTCGCTCGACCGTACCATTCTTGCGGATATAGACGGTAACCTGAAGGCTGCCATAGATTTTTCCACGAGCCTGATCCGGGTAATGTTCAGTACCAATGAGCTCGATTTTTGCCCGCCACGACTCCAGATAGGCGGCATAATCCACCCCTTGCGCTGAAGGTCCGATGAACTCGCGGCGAGGCTGCGCGTTGTAGCGGTTGATTTGTTCTTTCAGCGCACTGATCTGTGCGCTGAGCAGCCGTTCCTGCTGTTCAAGCGCGTCGTCGCCGGGCGGGCCGGTATCTTCGGCAGGGTCGCTTTCCGCCGGGCGCTCTGCTGTTTCGTAGGTGGATACCAGCTGGGCCAGCAGTCGTTCCTGGCGAGCTTCCAGCTCCTGCTGCCGTTTTCTCAGGGCCTGCAGATAGTCCACTTCGTCAATGGCTTCCGTGGTGCGGGGCAAGGGTGAGGCGGCAATGCCCTGATCGCTCTCGCCGCCACCGTCAAGCGACGCCTGGGCCAGCACCTGGGGTTGAACCGGTGCCCGCTCGGTCTGGGTGTTGACCAATGTGATTTCCAGCCCCGGTCGCGTGGGTGGGGCCGTTTCCAGGGCGCCCGGCCAGCGCACGGCGATCACGGCGGCGTGAAGCGCCGCCGACACCAGCAGGGCCACCGGCAGGTAGTCGCGTCGTGTAAAGGCCAGCAAAGAAACGGGATGGGGCTTGGTCATGGTTTTCGGAACGCAGGGGCGAGCGGTGGGTTATGCCGGGCTGATAACCTCGCGCAGCCTGCACATCAATTCCAGCGACAGTTCATCGACACCCAGAATATCCAGCACCACGCGTTGTCCCCGATCCAGTTCGGGCAGCCCGGCAACACGGATTACCAGCGGGACGTTTTCCAGCCGCACCAGGTCGTCGCGTATGACGCTGCCGGTTACCGTGTCCAGGCCTTGCTGTTGCAGCCAGCGCAGGCACCAGTAGCGTTCCATGGATGACTGGTAATCGCTCCACAGGGTGTACTGGGAGTCGAAGGCGCCGATAATGGCGAACAAGTCGGCGTCTTTGGGTTTGTACGGCGCCACCAGACGGGCCGACACGCCGTGTTCGGCGGCGGCCAGCAACTGGCGCTGGTTGATCAGATCCACATAGCGACGCAGCGGCGAGGTTGACCAGGCGTACTGGGGTACGCCGATGGCTTCGTGCGGCAGGGCATGCGTAGACATGCGAACCCGGCCGGCTTGCTGCGAACGGTAAATGCCCGGCAGGCCATGCTCGGCCAGCAGCCCGCCCCACTGATTGTTGGCCAGGATCATGTATTCCGCAACCAGCCGGTCCAGTGGCGCGTCGCGCCGTCGCGCCACCAGCCGCACCGGGGTTGCCGGGTCGTCGTGAGGGCCTTCCAGAACAAAAGAGTAATCCACGCGGCTGTTCGTTTCGGGCTTGCCACGCACCTGTTCCCGCTGCCTGGATAAATGCAGGGCTTGCCGCCACAGGGGGCGAAGCCAGTGGGAATACGGCACATCGGCCTGAGGATCGGCCAGCGCTTCCTCGGTAATCAGGTGATCCAGCTTGTCGTGGCGCAGGTTTTCCTGGATGCGAATGCGCTCCATGCGCGTTTCCGAGGACAGCAGTTCGCCGGTTTCCAGGTTGGCGGTGACATACAGGGACAAGGCCGGGCGAATTTCGCCTTCGTCGAGCGAGTAGCCGGCAATGAGTTCGGGCGGCAGCATTGGAATTTTTTGTCCGGGTGCGTACACCGTGGACATGCGAGACCGTGCCAGCTTGTCCAGATCGCTGTCGCGCGTGATGGCCAGGGCCGGCGCGGCAATGTGTACGCCGATCCGCACAATGCCGGGTTCTACTTCAGTGACGGAAAGCGCGTCATCGACCTCGAAGGTGCTGCTGTCATCGACCGAATAGGCTTGAACGTCGGCCATGGGAAGGTCGCGCTCCAGCGGTGACAGCGCAATGGGAGAAAAATGCGTTCCCCGGGGAAAGTGGGTGGCCAGAAAGCGGTGTTGATGCAGCGCGAGCGCGTGCGGCCAGACGCCCAGTGTGAGCAGCAGCTTCTCGGGCGTTGTGCCCTGTGCCGTGACGGCTGCCTCGAAGGCTCTCCATTCCAGCGTGTTCTTGTCGGGCTTGACCAGGAACGTGGCGGCGGCATCGGCCAGTTCCTCGGGCAACCGCCCGGCGATCATCTGGTCAGTCCAGGCCTGCTGCTGTTCGGCGGCACGTTGTTTCTTTTCAATGGCGGCCAGTGCCGCTTTCAGAATGTCGGGCGGCGCAGGCCGGTACTTTCCTTTGCCGCGCCGGTGAAAATACGCCGGCGCGCTGTTCAGCGCGAAGATCAGTGCCGCCTTTTCGATCGCGTTGGGGGCGTGTCCAAAGTAATCGCGGGCAAACTCGGTGGCTTCAAACTCGTCTTGCGGCGCGCATTCCCACAGAAAATCGATTTCCAGTGTGGCGGCCAGTGCCTGGGCTTGCTCCAGCAAGTCGCGCGGAGCGGGCTGGTCGAATTCAAACAGCACGGTGTTTTTCTTGATTTTGCTGCGTTTCCCCGAGTCGGACTCCACCTGCAATGTGGCGTCGCTTTGGGAGAAAATCTTTTCTGCTTTAAAGGTGCCGCTGTCTTCGTAAAGAACGTACATAATTATCCAGTGTTGCACTGTGCAAGAGTGCGGTTATTGCGTTTTCTGTTGCGGCGCCAGCGCAAATTCCAGCACGTCGTCCAGGTAGCGCGCAAAGTCGGAGATGCCGTGGTCGCCGCCCGGTACCACGTGTTGCCGGCAGCCTTGATACCACGCGACCATTTCCCGCCAGTCGAGCACCTCATCCCCCTGGGTTGCCAGCAAGTAAAAGCGGTCTGGCCGGCTGGGTTTACCCACGGCAAGTGCGGCCAGCTCATCGACATACTCGGGCAGAAAAACGAAGGGATCGTCGCTGTGGTACTGGCTATGTTCCCCTACCTGTGTGGCCAGGTCGCGTGCGGCGTAGACCGCCGGGTTCAGCACGACGGCCCGACATTTCCAATGTTCCGCCAGGTAATTGGCGTAATAACCGCCCAGCGAGGAGCCGATGATACACAGGTCGGATTCCGGCTGCATGTTCTGCCGCAGTTGCGCCTGTTCGATCAGGTGGCCGGCCAGCTCGACAGCGCGCTGCGGGCTGGCCGGCAGTTGCGGGCAAACCCACTGGTTGCCGATGCCTTGTGTTGCCATGGCATCGGCCAGCAACTGCGCCTTGAATGACTTGGGAGAGGATCGAAAGCCATGCAAATAGAGGATCATCGCGGGCTCCTGCGGAAAAAAAGACGGGTTGGCCATGAGGGCTCAGCGGGCGCGCAGGGCGTCGAGCAGTTTTTGATGCACTCCACCGAAGCTGCCGTTGCTCATGACAATGACGGCGTCGCCGGCCTGCGCATCGGCGGTCACCGCCAGCACCATTTTATCCAGATCGTCATACGCGCCAAAGCGATTGCCCAAGGGCGCCAGCACCTGGGCGGGATCCCAGCCCAGTGCCTGCTTGCCCTCACGCTGTCCGAAACAGTAGACCTGGTCGGCGATGCTCAAGGCATCGGGCAGGCGTGCCGCCATGGTTCCCAGCTTCATGGTGTTCGATCGTGGTTCGATCACGGCCAGCAGACGCCCGTCTTTGCGTTGTCGGCGCGCGCCGTCGAGTGTCGTGGCAATGGCGGTGGGATGGTGGGCGAAATCGTCATAGACGTCGATGCCGCCTACGCTGCCACGCAGCTCCATGCGCCGTTTCACGCCCTGAAAGCAGGAAAGCGCCTGGGCACTTGTCGAGGGTGCCACACCCATGTGCCGGGCGGCGGCTATCGCCGCCAGTGCGTTCATGCGGTTGTGGTGGCCTGATAGTTGCCATTGCACGCCGGCCACCGGCTCTCCTTTATGAGCAACCGTGAAGCGGCCTTCATCGTTTTCCGGAACCGCAAACCACTCTCCGTGCGGCCCCAATTGCTCGACCGGCGTCCAGCAACCGCGCTGCAAGGCGCGGTCGAGTGCCGGGCTGTCAGCGGGCCGAATGATCAGGCCCTGGCCGGGAATGGTGCGAACAAGATGGTGAAACTGGGTTTCAATGGCGGCCAGGTCGGGGAAAATATCCGCGTGGTCATATTCAAGATTGTTGAGCACCGCCGTGCGGGGCCGATAATGAACAAACTTGGAGCGCTTGTCGAAAAAGGCGGTGTCATATTCATCGGCTTCGATCACGAAATGGTGCTGTTCCGCTGTGTACCGCGCAGAAATTCCAAAGTCGGTGGCTACGCCGCCGATCAGGAAATTGGGTGCCATACCCGCGTAGTCCAGTATCCAGGCCAGCATGGAGCTGGTGGTGGTTTTGCCGTGCGTTCCGGCCACCGCCGCCACGTGCTGCCCTGCCAGAATGTGTTCGCCCAGCCATTGCGGGCCCGATGTGTAGGGCAGCCCGTGATTCAGTATGGCTTCCATGACGGGTGTACCGCGCTTGACCACATTACCCACTATGTACAGGTCGGGCTTGAGCGCCAGCTGGTCGGCGTTGAAGCCATCGATGACGTCAATGCCCTGTTCTTCCAGCTGGGTGCTCATGGGAGGATACAGGCCGGCGTCGCAGCCGGTTACGCGATGCCCTGCCGACCGTGCGATCAACGCCAGCCCGCCCATGAATGTACCGCCGATTCCCAAAATGTGTAGGTGCATAGTAATCCTCCGGTTTGTATTGTAGTCATTGGCGCTGCTCAGTCGACGGCCGGCCGGCCGATGCTATGATTGGCGTATTGCTCTCCTACCGGGCGCATTCAGCCTTGCGTTATGAACTATTCCCGTCGTCGATCCCTTGCCTGTTTCCTGGCCGTTGCTGTGGTTGCCGCAAGCGCCGCAGGGTTTGCCGGGCCGGCCGTGGCGGCGCCGGCGCATCCGTTCTACCAGAAATCGTTCGCCACGGTTCAGGGTGATAATGTCCCTTTCAACCGCTATCTGGGATCCGTGGTGGTGCTCAATTTCTGGGCGACATGGTGTCCACCGTGCGTGAAAGAAATGCCCGATCTCGACGAACTGCAACAGAAGCACCCGGCGGTGAAATTTGTGGGTCTGGCCGTCGACACGGCGGCCAATGTCGAAAAGTTCGGAAAAAAAGTCCAGGTCAACTACGACCTGCTGGTGGCGGGACATGCCGGTATCCAGCTGATGCGCGATCTTGACAACCAGGCGGGCGGCCTGCCCTATACGGTGGTCTTCAACACGCAGGGAATTCCGCTGAAAACCTATCTGGGGCAGATCAATCCTGCCGACCTGGATCGCTACCTGACTGACCTGCCCTGAAGTGCATTTGTCGTGGCGCGCATGCAGCACCCTGATCAAATGCGTGGTTTTAATGGACAAATAACGCTTTTTAGCGTAAAAAGGCGGTCTCAATTCATAAAATTTTCGCAATGGCGCAGCACGTACTCGTTTTGCACGGCCCGAATCTGAACCTGCTAGGCTCTCGCGAGCCCCAGGTTTATGGCACACAAACGCTGGAAGACATCAACAACCAGCTTCAAAAGATGGCTGCCGACAGCGCGGCCCGCTGCTCAACGTTTCAAAGCAACCACGAGGGTGCGCTGGTCGATCGTATTCATCAAGCCCGTCTCGAGGGCGTGGATTACATCATTATCAACGCGGGAGCCTACACCCATACCAGCGTCGCCATCCGCGATGCGCTGGCCGGTGTGGCCATTCCGTTCACTGAAGTGCATTTATCCAACGTCCACAAGCGGGAGGCATTCCGTCATCACTCGTACTTGTCTGAACTTGCCCAGGGTGTTGTGGTTGGGCTGGGAGCCTTTGGCTACCAGGCAGCGCTGATGCATGCTTTAAGGCATTAGCGGCTGTTGCCGTTGTTCGTCATTTCATCAAACCTTAATTGCCGCCCTGATATCGCTCAGGGCTCTGTCGTGGGAAACTCGTATGGATCTCAGAAAATTGAAAACCCTGATCGACCTGGTGGCCGAGTCAGGCATTGCCGAGCTGGAAATCACCGAAGGCGAGGGGAAAGTCAGAATCGTCAAGTTTTCCCAAACCCCTCCGGTCATGGCTCCGGTGGCACCGGCAGCGTCTGTGGCTGCGGCTCCTGCAGCGGCACCCGCTGCGGATCCCGCCCCGGCAGCCCCGGCGGGCCACACGGTCAAGGCGCCCATGGTGGGCACGTTCTACCGCGCCCCCAATCCCGGCGCCTCGCCTTTCGTTGAAGTGGGCCAAAGCGTCAAGGAAGGGGAGCCGCTTTGTATTATTGAAGCCATGAAGCTGCTCAACGAAATCGAGGCGGACAAGTCGGGCGTGATCAAAGAAATTCTGGTCGAAAACGGCGAGCCGGTCGAATACGGTCAACCTTTGTTTGTCATTGGCTAACCCATGTTTGAGAAAATTCTAATTGCCAACCGGGGCGAAATTGCCTTGCGGGTCCAGCGGGCGTGTCGGGAGCTGGGGATACGCACGGTGGTCGTGCACTCCGAGGCCGACCGCGATGCAAAATATGTCAGGCTGGCCGACGAGTCGGTCTGCATCGGCCCCGCCCCTGCGCGCGAAAGTTACCTGAACATGCCGGCGATCATCTCGGCGGCCGAGGTTACCGACGCCGAAGCCATCCATCCCGGCTATGGCTTTCTTTCCGAGAATGCCGATTTCGCCGAACGGGTCGAGAAAAGCGGTTTTGTCTTTATCGGCCCCCGGCCGGAAACCATTCGCATGATGGGCGACAAGGTCTGCGCCAAAAAGGCCATGATTGAAGCCGGCGTGCCGGTCGTGCCGGGTTCCCAGGGTGCCTTGCCCGAAGATCCCCAGGAAATCCTGAAAACCGCCCGTGAGGTGGGCTATCCGGTGATCATCAAGGCCGCCGGTGGCGGCGGTGGCCGGGGAATGCGCGTGGTTCATACCGAAGCGGCATTGCTCAACGCCGTTGCCATGACGCGCACCGAAGCCGGTGCGGCGTTCAACAACCCCGAAGTCTACATGGAGAAATTCCTGGAGAATCCCCGCCATGTGGAAATCCAGGTGCTGGCCGACGGCGGGCGCAATGCCGTCTGGCTGGGCGAGCGTGACTGTTCCATGCAGCGCCGTCACCAGAAAGTGATCGAAGAGGCTCCGGCGCCCGGCATTGCGCGCCGCCTTATCGAGCGTATCGGCGAGCGCTGTGCCGACGCATGCCGGAAAATGGGCTATCGCGGCGCAGGCACTTTCGAATTTCTGTTTGAAAACGGCGAGTTTTATTTCATTGAAATGAACACACGCATCCAGGTTGAGCATACGGTCACTGAAATGATTACCGGCATCGATCTTGTGCAGCAGCAGATTCGTATTGCCGCCGGCGAGAAATTCACCCTGCGCCAACGCGATGTCCAGTTCCGCGGCCACGCCATCGAGTGCCGCATCAATGCCGAAGACCCTTTCAAATTCGTGCCCAGCCCGGGGCGAATTGCCAGCTGGCACCCACCC
Source organism: Burkholderiaceae bacterium (assembly GCA_050252075.1). Classification (GTDB taxonomy): domain Bacteria; phylum Pseudomonadota; class Gammaproteobacteria; order Burkholderiales; family Burkholderiaceae_B; genus JAAYGT01. The sequence goes on from JBFWLP010000054.1 coordinate 18,305, forward strand.
GGTGGTCCGGGTGTTCGTATGGACTCCCATGTGTTCAGCGGTTATACGGTGCCTCCGCATTACGATTCAATGATCGCCAAGCTCATTACGTACGGCGACACGCGGGAACAGGCGATCGCCCGCATGGAAATTGCACTTTCCGAAATGGTGGTGGAAGGCGTGCAAACGAATATTGCATTGCACCGCGAGCTTATGCAGGACGCCCGGTTCGTCGAGGGCGGAACCAGCATTCACTACCTGGAACACAAACTGTCCCAGCGCCCCTGAGCGGGGCCCGGTTTGTGTCAGTACAACGGGGGCTACGCCCCTGTTTTTTTATCACGGGAAGATAGCCATGAGAGAACTGGTTCTTGTTTGTCCTGAATCACATGCCGAAGTGTTGTCCGACGCACTCATGGATGCGGGCGCCCTGTCTGTCACTGTGGAAGATGCCGATGACGGCACGGAGGCTGAAAAACCTTTGTTCGGTGAGCCCGGCCTGGAGCCCGAGGTGCACGCGTGGAGCCGTAACCGGGTGGTAGCCTTGTTGCCCGACGGCCTGGATCCGGAACAGCTTGTAGCGCAAGCCTGCGCCGATACCGGGTTGTCCATTCCCCCGGACAGCTGGTCGCTGCGCGATGTGCCTGATGCCGACTGGGTACGCCTGACACAATCACAGTTCCCGCCCATTCAGGTCGGTGAGCGCATCTGGATCATTCCCAGCTGGCATCGCGACAGCCCCGACGTTCCCCGGGGCGACCGCAGCGCGCGGGCCGATGGCCAAATTTGTATCGAACTGGATCCAGGCCTGGCTTTCGGCACGGGAAGCCATCCGACGACGCATCTTTGCCTGGAGTGGCTGGCCACCGGGTTGCAGCCCGGCCGGACCGTGCTGGATTACGGGTGCGGGTCGGGTATTCTGGCCATTGTGGCTCGTTTGCTGGGCGCCGGCGAAACGCTGGGCGTGGACATCGATGAGCAAGCGGTGCAGTCCACTCGCTACAATGCACAGGTGAACGGTGTCGACGTCCGCGCCATGCTGCCCGATGCCTTGCCCGACGGAACATTTGATGTCGTGGTTGCCAATATCTTGTCCAATCCGCTCAAAGTTCTGGCTCCCATGCTCGCCAATCGGGTGGCGCCCAACGGTTCCCTGGTGCTGTCCGGCGTGCTGGAACGCCAGGCGCACGAGGTTGCGCAAGCCTATGCACCTTGGATTTCCATGCAGGTTTGGCAAGCCCGGGAAGGCTGGGTATGCTTGTACGGCAAGCGGACACCCTGATGGTTCTGGAGTGTGATTGATTCATGGATTTGACGACGCGTTGCCCTCATTGCGGTACTACATTTGCGGCCACCTTTGCCCAGCTGCAGCTGCGAAAGGGCTACATCAGGTGCGTACAGTGCGCCAATATTTTTGACGGCTATGAGGCCGTTGTGTCGTCTACCGGGTTTGCCGAAAACGATGGCCTTGAAACAACGTCGCCGTCGTCAGGTCCGACGCATACTTCGACAGTCGCTCCGGTGCAGCCAGCACCGGTCACGTCCGGGCCGCAACATACCGTATCGCCGGCGCCTGTAGTGCCTTCCGATCCCGAGGGGCGTCGCGGGGCTTTCACCATTTCCGAGCACCTGCTTCAGCCAGGCTCCGGAATGCGCGAACCCGCGTTCCGCATCGGCGCCGGATCCAGCAGTGGCGCGACTGCCCCTTCCGTGCCGGAAACGGGTGATCCTTCGGTCATTCGGCGTCGCCGTGTCGACGTGGATGATCCGGAAGATTTGCAGGATGCGTTGCACGCCGATGCTCGCCCGGGAATTTATGTCGAACCCAAGAGTGCCGGCAGCGGGTCGGCGTACGATGGGCCGCGTTTCATGAAAGAGCCGCGCAGCGCGGCGCAGATTGCGCTTGGCCTGTTCTGGGGCGGGTTGGTGGTGTTGGGTCTGGCATTGCTGGTCTTGCAGCTTGCCTATGTGTATCGCGCACAGCTGGCCAACAATGTTCCGTCTTTGCGTGCGCCGCTGACGCTGCTGTGTCAGGAGCTTCGTTGCCAGGTTCCCTACATGCGTGACATCGACAATATTCGTATTGTCAGCTCATCGTTGCGTACGGATCAAACCGCCGGCGGAACGGCCGGTGGCGGCGATAGCATGGTCACCCTGCTGGTGGCTTTGCGCAACACGCTCGACAAACCGCAGGAGTGGCCGACCCTGGTTCTGTCGCTCACCGATTTCTCGGGTACCCTCATTGCACGGCGCAATCTGCCGCCGGCAAGTTATCTGTCGCCGGAGCAGCGCCGGCAACCCTTTCCGGCAGGCGCCGAGGCCGACATTCGGTTACCCTTGTCGTTGCAGGGGCTGAAGGTCAACGGCTACAAGCTTGACAAGCATTTTCAATAAACAAGGTGGTTCATGTCAGACAATGTTCTTGTATGCGGCTCGGTCGCGTTCGATACTATCGCGGTGTTTGAAGGGCATTTCAAAGAGCATATCTTGCCCGATAGCATTCACTCGCTCAGTGTTTCATTTTTTGTACCCACGCTGCGCAAGGAATATGGGGGTTGCGCAGGCAACATTGCCTACAACCTGAAACTGCTGGGCGGCAATCCTTTACCGGTGGGAACCGTCGGCCCGGATGCCGCCGACTATCTGAACTACCTGCGTGAGCTGGGCATAGACACCAAATGGGTGCGCGTGCTCGACGACATGTACACGCCTCAGTGCTTCATCACCACTGATCTGGACAACAACCAGATCGCCTCGTTTCACCCCGGCGCCATGGTGCGCTCCAGCGAGAACGACTTCACGGGAGAACAGGCGGCGTGGGCTATAGTGGCTCCCGATTCCAAAGAGGGTATGTTTGCTCACGCGCGGCGTTTGCATGCCCAGGGTATTCCTTTCGTGTTCGATCTGGGGCAGGCCATGCCCCTGTTTTCGGGTGACGATATCAATGCTATGCTGGAAATGGCCCAAATTCTCACGGCCAATCACTATGAAGCCAGTGTGGTCGAGCAGCGTACCGGGCGTTCCATGCAGCAGATTGCCTCGTCGTTGCACGCCGTCGTGGTAACCCATGGCGCCGATGGTGCGCAGCTGTATACCGACGGGCGGCAATTCACCATCGAACCGGTCAAGGTACAGAATGTGGTCGACCCAACCGGCTGCGGCGATGCGCACCGCGCGGGCTTGCTTTACGGTCTGGTCAACGGCTGGGATCTTGCCGATGCCTGTCGATTGGCCAATGTCATGGGTGGCCTTAAAATTGCTTCACGGGGGCCGCAAAATCATCGACCCGGCCGCGATGACATCAATGCACTGTTGCATCGCCATTACGGCATTGCTCTGGCTCAACCGGTTAAGGAATGATCACATGAAAACTCGTTTTTATCATCATGGCGCCCGCTGGCTTGCCCTGGCCGGTGTGGTAGCCGGCTCGGCCCTGGTAAGCGGTTGCGCCAACGATTCGGCCTCGGCATCGGTGTACACCTATGGTCAGGCACAGCGCGAGCAAATCGTTCGCCTGGGAACCGTGCAGGCGGTACGCCCGGTAACTATTCAGCGTGACCAATCGTCGGGGGCCGGCATGGTGGCCGGTGCGGCATTGGGCGGTGTCGCCGGTAGCACGGTGGGCGGCGGCACGGGCAATGTGCTGGCCACCATCGGCGGCGGCATTCTGGGCGCCATGGCGGGCAACGCCATTGAAAATCAGGCCACCAAAACCCAGGGTCTGGAAATTACCGTGCGTCTGGATAACGGGGAAACCCGGGTCATAGCGCAAGCGGCCGATGTGTCGTTGTCGGTTGGCCAGCGCGTGCGCCTGATCAGCGGCAACGGCCCCACTCGTGTCGTGCCCATGTAAATCATGTGAAGCCGTTTTCACCCGTATTCTGCTCAACCCTTGCCGGCCGGCGGGTGCATATCTGTGCACCCGCCGGCATTTTTACAAGCCGAAGACTGAATAGCTGACCTGTTGCAATACCATGATGGCCACCTGGGCGATAAGCAGCAGCACCAGCGGTGAAAAATCAATGCCGCCCAGATTCGGCAAGGCGCGGCGAATAGGGTTCAGCAGGGGGGCCGTGAGTGTCTGCAGTACCGGCATTACGGGCGCCATGGGATTAACCCACGACAAAATCGCCTGGATCAGCGTTGCCCAAAGCAGCACATTGAATGCCCATCGAAATGCGGTGACCACTGCGGCCAGCAGCGCCGGGCCTATCATTTGCACAGTGGGTGTCTGGCCGGTGAGCGCCATCCAGG
>JBFWLP010000055.1:0-22328 GCA_050252075.1 Burkholderiaceae bacterium
GCGCATCATTGACACCCTGTGGCATGCCAAAGACACCCCGCCGGTGGGCCGCAGCCTGCGGTTTCTGTGTGCACATTTACAACGCCACCAGGATGAACTGGCACCGGTGCTGGAAAAGCTGAAATCACTGGGCTATGTGGTCAATACCGAGAACGGGGAAGCCGATCTGTGGGTGCTGTCGTGCGACCAGCGCCAGGCGACGGTTGGCCCATTGGTGGACGCCCTGCTGCTCGATACCCGCCAACCGAGCGTGCGCGACGACCCCCGCCTGGCGCAAGCGGTCGCGCACACGCTGCTGCAACAGCCCGTGCGGCTGGAAACCCTGGTCGAAACGCCGTCGCCTGACGAAAAAAAACAACCCGCCTAGGCCGTCCGGCCCTGTTCGGGAGCACTGGATTGGTGCAAAATAGCAGAAGGAACGCCGACCGGGTGTCAGGAGAAGAGCCATGTTGAAAGTCAGTGAAATTTTGCGTGTCAAGGGCGATACGCTGTATACCGCCACGCCCGATATGCCGATCAAGAAAGCCCTGGAAACCATGAGCGAACAGGATATCGGTTCGCTGGTGGTCATGGAGCATGGCGAGCTCGTGGGCATGCTGACGTTTCGTGAAATCATTCGCCATTTGCACGACAACAACGGCGAAACCGGCAACCAAACCATACGCCGCATCATGGACGACGCGCCGGTTAGCGTATCGCCCAACACCAGCGCCGATGAAATGCAGCGCCTCATGCTTGAAAAGCATGCGCGCTACCTGCCCGTCATGGACGGCCCCACCCTCATGGGTGTCATATCGTTCTACGACATGGCCAAAGCCGTGGTGGCCGCTCAGCAATTCGAAAACAAAATGCTCAAGGCCTACATACGCGATTGGCCCGAAGACGAAGAAAGCCGCGCCAATTAATCTAGTCGGCCGACACGGCCTGCACTGCGTGCCAGGCACGCCACAAGACATCGGGGTCGTTTTCCCCCAGCACGGCAGGATCGGACAACGTACGGCGCCACTGACGGGCGCCTTTCCTGCCCGTCATTAGCCCCAGCATGGCCCGGGCAATGTGGCGCAACGGTGTACCGTTGCGTGTTTCGCGGGCGGTGTACGCCGCCATTTCCCGGATCACAATGTCAAGCTCCGGCACAGCGGCAAGTGGGTCGATACGCGTACTCAGGCGACTTAGCACCGCCGGATGATGCCAGGCCGCCCGACCCAACATGACGCCGTCAAAGGTGTCCAGCAACGGCATAGCGGCATTCTCGTCGGCAATGCCGCCATTGATTACGATCACGGCGTCGGGAAAATCGTGCTTCAAACGGGCGGCGTCGTGATAGCGCAGCGGAGGGATTTCCCGGTTGTCTTTGGGCGAGAGCCCCTTGAGCACGGCATTGCGGGCGTGCACCACGAATACCCGGCAACCGGCGTCATGAAGCGTACCCACGAAATCGCGCACAAAACCGTAGGAATCGTCGTAGTCCAGCCCCAACCGGTGTTTGACCGTGACCGGCACCGACACGGCGTCTTGCATGGCCTTGACGCAATCGACCACCAGGGCGGGTTCCGCCATCAGGCAGGCACCGAACGCGCCCCGCTGCACGCGCTCGGACGGACAGCCGCAATTGAGGTTGATTTCATCGTACCCCCATTGCTCGCCCAACCGGGCCGCATGGGCCAGCGCATCGGGTTCGCTGCCGCCCAGCTGCAGCGCCACCGGATGTTCGGCCGGGTCAAAATCCAGATGGCGCGCCACGTCGCCGTGCAGCAGTGCACCGGTGGTGATCATTTCCGTATACAGCCGCGCACCGGGGGCCAGTAAACGATGAAAATACCGGCAATGGCGATCGGTTACATCGATCATGGGCGCAACGCAGAGCCGCCAGCCGGCGGGCGACGGCACGGCAGGCAATGGGCGCGACAACGCGGTATCGGGGAGCAAATCGTGAGACATGGGAATGACGAGAATACAGGGTAACCTGCTATTTTAGCCGCCCGGCGGGGGCATTCGGCGCGTATTGCTGGGCACAGCAGCGCTCGCTGCACTAAAATGGCAGTGCCCGTGACGCTGCGCGGGTTTTTTCTTGACCCGCACGCTGCGGGCAACTTGTCAACGACTCAAAGATCACTACCCATGGCCGTCTTTACCTCTGTCAGTGAAACCGATGCTCAAAATCTGCTTGAACACTATGCATTGGGCCAGTTGGTGTCACTGCGCGGTATTACCGCCGGCATCGAAAACACGAATTATTTTTTAACCACCACAACCGGTGAGTACGTTCTGACCCTGTTCGAAGTTCTAACCTTTGAACAACTGCCCTTTTACATAGAACTGATGCATCATCTGGCCACACGCGCCGTTCCCGTGCCGCTGCCGCAAACCACCCGGCAAAACACGCGCATCACCGAGCTGCACGGCAAACCCTGTGCCATTGTGTCGCGGTTGCAAGGCGGCTACGAACCCGACCCCAGCGTGCAGCACTGCGTGCTGGCGGCGCAAACCCTGGCGCAGGCGCATCTGGCGGCGCGCGACTTCCCCATCCATCAACCCAACCTTCGAGGCCTGGCGTGGTGGAAACAAACCATTCCCAAAGTCATGCCCTTCCTGACGCCCGACCAGGCGTCACTGATTCAGCAGGTACTGCACGAGCAGGCCGAATTTGCACAAAGCCCAACTTATGCCGCACTGCCATCGGGGCCGGCCCATTGCGACCTGTTCCGTGACAACGTGCTGTTCGACGGCACGTACGAATCGCCGCGCATGGGCGGATTCATTGATTTTTACTTCGCCGGCTGCGACACCTGGCTGTTCGACGTGGCCGTCACGGTCAACGACTGGTGTATCGAGCGCGACACCGGCGCCTTCGACACGGCCAAGGTGCACGCCTGGCTGAAGGCCTACGCCGGTGTCCGTCCGTTCACCGAAGCCGAACGCCAGGCCTGGCCCTGGATGCTGCAGGCGGCGGCCCTGCGTTTCTGGACGTCGAGACTGTTCGATTTTTACCTGCCGCGCCCGGCCCAAACGCTCAAGCCGCACGATCCGCGCCACTTTGAGCGCGTGCTGCGGCAGCGTCGCACGCAACCTTTACCCACACTCCCCTAATACATACCCAGCATGCAAGCAGCAATACTACCCATGAGTGCCGGATGGCAGTGGATACAGGACGGTTTCCGGATTTTCAGGCGTCAACCCATGGCCATGGGCTTCTGGAGCCTGTTCACCAGCTTCCTGATCACCGTCAGCTACCTTATTCCCCTGTTCGGGCAACTGGCGCTCATTATGCTCACCCCTTTGCTCACCTTCGTCACCCTGGGTGCATGCCGCACTATTGCACAGGGCGGCACCATGCAGCTGTCCATGTGGGTTGACCCCATTCGTCCGGTGGAAACGCGCAAGCGGCTGCTGGGGCTGGGGCTGGCGTACATGCTGTGCTGCATGGCAGGCGGTTTTCTGGCGACGCTGCCTTTTCTGGGCACACTGGGTGCTGCTCTCGACGCCAATGGGGCGATCGACGAGACAGCACTGTATGCCGCCATCCGCGGACCGCTGATTACCTTCGGGCTGATTTATCTGCTGATTTCGGCCTGTTTCTGGCATGCGCCCGCACTGATCGGCTGGCATCGCATAAAAATGGGCCAGGCCCTGTTCTTTTCCATGGTGGCATGCTGGCGCAACAAGTGGCCGTTTCTGCTGTATGGCATTGGATGGGCGGGTATTTTCATTGCGTTGCAGTTCACGGGCACTTTGCTGAGTGGCATGGGGTTGTCGGGGGCGATGACACAAATGCTGTTGACACCCGTCAATATCATTGTGGCCGCCATTTTGTATTGCAGCTTTTACCCCGCGTACATCAGCGTGTTCGGGGTGAACTACCCTTCCCGCAATTAAGGTTGGCATTGCGCCCGCCCCCGGGCGCGGGCGCACAGCATACGCTGCAATGTGTCCAGAGCCTGCGGAACGTCGCGCAGAAACCCGCCGGGCAATTCCACAACCCCGACAGCCTGTGAACAACGCCACACTCCCCAGGGCGCGGCGTTGTTGACAACGCGCACGCATCGCCCTGCGGCATCGAAGAACACCAGATCGAGAGGCCGGCGCAGAAAAAACGTATGCACACAGCGGCAGGGTGACAGCACCAAACCCTGGCCGGGATGCAGCGCCGGGCACCCGAACACACCGCAAAGCCGCTGCAAGAAGCCTTGGGCATACGTTAGTGTGATGGATACAGCCGTACCCGATGCGTCGGCAGCCATTACAGATAGCCTTGCAACAGATTCACCGCAACCGGGAACGCAATGATCAGAAAAGTGCAAGGGAATATGCAAAATACCAATGGGAACAGCATTTTCACGGGCGCTTCAAGTGCAAGCTTTTCAACGCGCTGGAAGCGCTCGGCGCGCCGTTGCGCTGACTGGGACTGCAACAAGGGGGCCAGACTCATGCCCATAAGCTCCGCATGCTGCAAGGCCGCCACCCAGCTATCGACCTCGGGCAGGCTGCATCGCTCGGCCATCACGGAAAGCGCCTGCATTTTCGGTGTGCCCGTGCGTATCAGCGCCAGCATATAGTGCAGTTCGTCATACAAAGGCCCCGGCGGGCCGTGCCGTGCCGCCTGCTGCAAGGCACCGTGCAGATTCAGGCCCGCCTGCACGCACAAGGTGGTCATGTCCAGAAGAAAAGGCAGTTGCCTCAGTATGGTTTGCCGGCGCCGGTTACCAAGACGATGCACCACATGGCGAGGCCACAGAAAACCCGCCGCCGCCAACAACCCGCCCGGGACAGCGGCGTGCTGCAGTGACGCTCCGAGCAGTGCGGCCGCGCCGGACACAAGCAGGAAGCCGACGGTAGCCACACAGAACTGCATGGCTACCAACTGGGCAGGCGTCCAGTGATCGTGCAGTCCGGCAAGCTGCAAGGCGGCGGACAAACGCCGCCGCAGGCGCCAGGCCAGCAAGGGCTCACAGAGCGGGCAAAGCGCCTGCACCCAGGGCCATGCGCATCGCACGTACCACGGACGCACCACTGATCGCGGAGTTGTGGCGCGTTCGCTGACCGGCCGTAGAAAGACCACGAACACACACGACAGGCAAAGCCCGGCCGCCACGCAACTGATCCAGAACCAGGCGGCGGACACGGGATCAGACCTCGATGGCGACGATGCGCCGTATAAGTACAAGCCCCAGGCCCTCGAGTACCAGGACCAGACCCAGCACGCCCCAACCCCAAGGGGTTTCCCATAAGCCGCGCATGGAGTCTGGATCAATCCAGGCTAGGGCCACGCCCAGGAGCAACGGCAGGGAAGCCATAATGACCGCCTGCAGGCGCCCTTGAGCCGTGAGCGCGTGAATGCGGCCTTTCAGCTGCAGCCGGGCACGAAAGGTTGCCGCCATTTCTTCCAGAAGCTGGCCCAGACTGCCGCCGTTCTGGCTTGCAATGACCAGTGCCGACACCATCAAGCCCAACGTCTCGGTGGGAACACGCCGCTGCAGATTCAGCAAACTGTCTTGCAGCGACACCCCCAGCCGCTGCTCACGCTGGAGCAGTCCAAGCTCTTGTCCCAACGGGGCACCGGTACGGTCACCGATGTGGCGCAACGCGGTGGACAGCCCTACCCCCGAACGCAAGGCACCGGCCAATGCCATCAGAAAATCGGGCAGTTGCTGGTCGATACGCGCCAGGCGACGGGCCCGGACATAAGCCAGCAAATGCAGCGGCGCGGCGAGCACGAGAGCGCCGACGGCAAGGGAGCCGAACAGGGTTCCGGCCAAGGCATACACCACGACGGCTACCGCAGCGGCCAGCAAACACAGGAACGACCATAACTGGACAGGATTCAGAAACAGGAAAAAATCGGAGAGCTGGCGATGGGCGTGAGCCGTAAGAAAACGCCGATAGGCTGTATACGCCCGGGCGCCGTAAATTTGCCCGAGCCATACGAGCAGTGCGACGGCCAACGCCACACATGCAATCAGGGCGATCATGCAAGGTCTCCCGGTCGGAAACTGCCGGCAACGGCGTCGTGCGCCTGATCGAAGAACCCCGCTTCGAACTCACCGGCCTGTACCGAGCCGGCAAGGCAGTCGGGGGCGACGCCGCACCCCGCAAAGCGCGGTGCGGGTGCACCGTGGTACAGAAACACGGGCTGCGTTTGAATCCTGCCGCTTTCAATGCCGGTGACTTCAACAATGCCGGTAATCACGCGCTGCCCGCAAGTCAGGCGGGCTTGCTGCACAATGAAATGTATGCTGGCGGCGATATGCTCACGAACAGCGGCAAGCGGCAAATCCATACCGGCCATCAGGATCATCGTTTCCAGACGAGACAAGGCGTCGCGCGGCGTATTGGCATGCAAGGTGGTTAGCGATCCCTCGTGGCCGGTATTCATGGCGGCGAGCATGTCGAACGCTTCTGCCCCACGGCACTCACCCACCACGATACGGTCGGGCCGCATGCGCAGCGCGTTGCGCACCAGTTCGCGAATACCGATGAATCCTTGCCCCTCGGCATTGGCCGGGCGCGATTCAAGGGCGACCAGATGGGAGTGATTCAGCCGAAGTTCGGCGGCATCTTCAATGGTGATGATACGTTCACCCGACGGGATGGCATTGGACAGCACATTCAGCAGCGTGGTCTTGCCGGATCCGGTTCCTCCGGAAACCACGATATTGCGGCGATGCCGCACGCAACTGGTCAGGAATTGCGCCATGGGCGGGCTCAAAGCCCCGGCCTGCTGCAAATCATGCAGCTGCAGACGGCGCCGGGGGAATTTGCGTATGGTCAGGCTGGCGCCGCGCAATGCCACAGGCCCGATCACCGCATTCACGCGCGATCCGTCGCGCAGGCGCGCATCCACCATGGGCGAGCTTTCATCGATACGCCGCCCCAGAGGTGCGACAATACGCTCGATCACTCCCAGGACGGCCGATTCGCTGCTGAACGCCACCGGCGCCCGGCACAACCGGCCGCTCTGCTCGACAAAGATTTCGTCATGCCGGTTCACCATGATCTCAGAGATCGCAGCATCGGCCAGCAAGGGTTCAAGAGGCCCCAGGCCGACCGCCTCATTCACGACCTGATCACGCAACTCGTCTTTGTTCAGGGTTTCCGGCAGTTGCTCGTCGGTGGCAAGCAACTGCGACATAACGCCGGTTGCCTCGGCACGCAAGGCATCGTCGGTCATTTCAGTGATGTCGCGCCGGCGTAGATCCAGTGCGTTCACCAGCAGGCCGTGCAGACGCCGCCGATGACGCAGGCTGTCCGGGCCGACCGGCGTTGCGGCAACGACCGCCGACGTAGCAACAGCGGTAGTGGGGGCGTCCTGATCGCCATGCCGAATCGGCGGAATGATTTCTGTGGAGGCGGTCGGCACAACAGGGATTTCCGTGGCGTCAATCGATGTGTCGGCTTTATCGGCCACGCCGGGCAAAGCCCGTATGGTGATCAGACAAGGCCCGATGATGATTTCATCGTTTTCCTTGAGCGGACCGTAGTGTGTGATACGCCTGCCGTTCACCCACGTACCGGACAGCGCGCCGAAGTCTTCGATCATGATGTGGCTGTCGGCAATCCGCAACGCGGCATGATGGCGTGCGACACGCCAGCTGGCCACTACAAACTGATTGCCGCGGTCCCGACCGATGGTCAGTGGAATAGGCCACTGTTCGGCATGGCGACTGCCGTCTTCGAAACGAATATCAACATGCATCATTGCAAGCGTCCTGTTTCCATTGAGAGGTGGGGCCGGACCACGGGTCGCGCGCCGGCGCCACCTGGTCGTTGGTGCGGGTTAGGCCAAGCGCACCCGCCGACGCCGTATCGCGAGTGCGGGCGCGACCCAACACGCCGGGCAACAGCGGCACATGCCGGACCGGGGAATTGATTACGGGCGGGCCGGGAAAGTGCTTTGCCAGTACCGCCCCCGATTCGTGCACGCGCCGCTGCAGATCGGGGTGGTCGGGCTGAACGACCACGGGCGTGACAAAGATGGCCAGCTCGGTATCCCGGCGTTCATGCCGGCGACTGGTAAAGAGCTCACCGATCAGCGGGATATCGCCCAGAATGGGCACGTGATCCACGGTGCGTGATGCTTCACGCGACAGGAAACCGGCCAGCACCAGGGTTTGTCCCGAGCGCACGTTGAACTCGGTGGCGGCACGGCGTGTTTTCAGGGCCGGGCCGTTGGCGGTTTGCCCCACCGACGTATCGACCGAGCTGACCTCGACCTCGATGCGCGAACGAACCACCCCGTTACGCTCGACTTGCGGCGTGATGCGCAACGACACACCGTAAGGCTTGAATTCGGTGGATGTGTTTCCGTTGTCGTCTTTGGTGGCATACGGCACTTCACCGCCGGCGAGAAACTCGGCCGTGGCGCCGCTGCGTGCCAGCAACTGGGGCTGTGCCAGCACCACGGCGGAACCGTTCTGCGCCATGGCCTGCAGCTGCGCGGAAAGCAAGGCATTCACACCGAAGTAACCCGCCGCAACCGTGGCGGGAAACGCCGTCGCCAGCACGGTTTCCGCCGGCCGCTCCAGCACGCGGGAGGAACCGGTTTCCCAGGCAAGACCGGTGGTCACGCCCCCGGTGCTCGACGACCCCCAGCGCAGCCCCAGTTCATGCAAGCGAGAGCGCGGCAGCTCGACCACCTGCACATCGAGAAGAACCATGTGGTCCCACCCTACCCGGCCGGTCAGATCAACCAGTTGCGGATAACGCTTTGCCAGATCCGCGATGCGGTCGATATCGTCATCGGAGAGTTCGTCGCCTTCCACCAGCAGCTTGTCGCCCACCGACGATAACCGGGCATTGGGAATGCGCTGCAGCACGGTACGCAGCTCTTGCTGAACCTTATGTGCGCCTTCGGGGGCCACCTGCACATGGTATTGGCGCCGGGTGCCGTTCGTTGTCCAGATCTGTAGGGAACTGAGGCCCTCGTTGCGTGCGAACACTATGACTTCTTTTTCATCGGTAGTCACGGCATTGACGACATGGCCGTCACCGACGGCCACCCGGGCTACGTCGGGTATGGCAAGCACCTGTACCTCGCCGGTTTGCAGGGCAAGAACCACCGGTGCCCGGCCGGTGGCCGCCGTAGCGGTAAAACCAGGGGCGCACGCCAGTGCAGCACATGCGGAAAACGCGGCAACGCACACGATACGGGGCGGGATTGTCATGGTGCCTCCGTGGACGGGTCGGACAAGGTCGGCGCGGACGAATGAACCCACGCGCTGACCAGCGGCGGAGCCTCGGGCAGATTGATCAGCCCCGATGGTTGCGATTGCGACGGCGACGGCGCCAGCTGCGGTACCCGGCGTGACTGGGTGTTGCCATAAATGACGGGCGCCGCACCGGTACGCCGCGGCGGCGCGCGATGGATACCCAGCAGGCTGGCCAGATCGCCGCGTACGGCCCGGGTCGTTGCCTGATGATCGTTGGCCGGACGCAAAACGGCGGTGAGGCTGCCGGCATGCCGCGCCGCGACCAGCTTGACGGCGTCTTCGGGGGCGGCATCCAGCGTGACGGTGGTGTAGTGCGAAGACTCGCCGCCGGCGCCGTCGTCATACTGGGTTCGTGTGTCGGTGGCCAGCACCATGACACCTTGCAGCAAGGGTGCCGTAATGGTTCGACGCTGATATTCGAACGACACATACAGATCGATCATGTCGCCGGGCTGCAGCAAGCCCGACACAGAGTTGATACGGTCAACCGGCATGGTGATGGCACGACGCCCCAGGGCGATCTGACTGGAGAAGGCATCGCGATCGGGAGCCTGGGTATGAACCGGCAGTATTGGGTCACCCCCGGCCACTGGACCTCGAAGAACGGTGCCCACCAGCGACGCAAAGCGCTCGGGCGCCAGGCTTTCACTGCTGACGGTTCCCTGCGGAAACTGCCGCACCGCCAGATGGCCTTCGTTCAATCGTGTTCCCACGGGCAGATCACCCGCCGCCACGATACGCCCCACCATGGGCACACGCGATTGCTCCTCGAGCTGCTGAACCCGCCCCTGAATGTGCTGGCGGGCCGACCACGCGGCGATCAAGCCGGCAAGGGCGGCAACCAGCAGCATGAACACCGACCGGCTGAACAGTTGCCCAAGCTGCCGCACGCGGCCCGTCGTGGCAAACCACGCCTTAGTGCTGAACGTAGACATACGCATTACCATCCGGCAAGTCATGGGCAGACACAAGAAGCCGTTGCGAACCCTGATGCCATTGCGCAGGTAGCGCGGCGTTCGACCCCTGCAGCAAGGGACGCCAGCCATGGCGGGCCAGGCCGGCGCGCAAATTCGACACCAGGACGGGTAAAGGCCATTTCACCCTGTACAGGGATTGAGTGGGCCCCGGTGTCGGGGAACCCTTCAGCGACACTAGCGGTGTTGCAGCGGCCGGCAACCACGGAAGACCGTGGTGGGCAAGCACGTGGCCGGCAGCCGGGCGAGCCTGCATCGCCTGCGTTGACAGCGCCGAGACGTAGCCGGCCGCTCCGGCTTCCGTAGGACGTATTTCCGCGAGCCAATGGGCTCCCGGACTGACGCCGGAGAGAATCCAGCGCGAGCCGCTTGCCATGACACGCTGGAACAGCTTCGTTTGAGACGACAAGGCGGCGGCCAACTGCACGGGCGACAGGGACGATGAGAACGGACGATGTGTCAACGGCACACCGGCCAGCGACCAGCGATGTGTGGGCTCCCATTGCACACCCGGCACATCGAGCCCGACGGGAACGCCGGCCGGGATGCCGGCGCTTGCTGCCGTAACGACCGCCCCCAACAGGGCGGCCGGAACAACACAACGAGAACGGATACGAAGATTCATGACGGAGCTCCTTTAGTCGGTGACAGCAACGGGCGATACATGGTGATCGGGGACGCGCTCATGCCAGGCATGCAGCCAGTCCGAAATGAAAGACTCCCTCGACCATCCGGCATCGACTTGCTCCATGGCGGCATTGACAGCGAGCGCAATACCCTGTGAACGGCCGGCATCGCGGCCCCACGTTAACGGAGCCTGTTGCAGGCGCTGCCGGGCGTCGTGGTCGGACGACGCGTGACCCGCTCCCTGCAGCACTGCCAGACGGCGAACGATAGCGGGGTATACAAGGCCGGCGGGAGCCACCGTGGCGACGGGACGAACACGCACAATTCCCGACACACCACCGGCGTCATAGGTTTGAAGCTCGCGGCCCAGCGCGATGGCAAGGGCGTCGGGAGCGGCTTGCGCCGCCCCTTCAGGCTGATTCAGATCAACCAGCCGGACACTGACCTGATCGTTTGGCCGGGCCAGCAAAGGCAACCCGGCGGTATCCACCCAGCGCTGCGATGTGGTGGTGAAAAACTGGTGCCGTACCCGCCCGGTATCGAATGGCGCGAGTGTGCGTGTGGACAGGAAAGCGCTGTAGGCGGCGGCGTGCCGGGTTTGCAATGAAATATTCTGCAAACGCGCCAGCCACAGACCGGCCAGCCATAGACCGATCAGGGCAAGCAGCACCACCAGCCCTTCGGCGAGCGCCTGCCCGCGCTGTGCGACGGCTACCATGGCAGGCCTTCGCCGGTGGGCCCCTGCCCGGTCAGGCGGAACGGCAGCCGCTGCAACGGATGCGCAGCAAGACGGGCTTGCCAGTAGGGGCGAAACAGATTCGCATGTTCATGACGGTGATCGGCACGCAACACCGGCCGGGCGTAAAACGTATCGGCGGCACTGCGCGACGTAATGATCAGGCCGTTACGCCCTGGACGGCGCAAGGTAACGGCAAGACGCACGGGCGCATTGTTCACACCGGGTGCGACATCGAGATAATTGGGCAATCCGCCTGCGCGCCAGTTGGGTCGACCGGCCACGGCCCGCGAGTTGGCCAGCGGGTTATCGTGCCCGCGGGCGATATCCCAGTCACCGCTTTCCTTGACCCATCGCCAGAAATCCTGGGCCGAAAAATCATCGGGAGGATCGGTGGTGTGGGGACCGTCGAAGACCTGAACCTGACGTGTGGGAATCCAGCCCCAGCCCATGGCGTATTCACGGTAATAGCAGCCGATCCAGCGATTTGACCGCAAGGCATGGAAGGACTGCGTGTCGATGGATTCCCACACCCCCGAAGCCGACAGTTTGGTGGCGCCCCGACGACGCAGCTCGTGACGCAAGCCCGGACACCGGGCCTGAACCGGCCAAGCGTTCGTTGCCGTGTGATTGCGGGGATCGAGAAAGCGGTACAAACCGGCAGTATCGAGCACAAAGGAACGAAACGCACCCTGCCCCGGCTGACGGGCCAAGTAACCCGGCAACGTGGTTTGATCGATGGAAATATCAAGGTCTTCCGGTTTTTCGCCAGGATAGTTCTGGACGAGCACATGACGCAGCGTTGCCTGCGTGGCTGCTTCCAGCGATTGGGCAATGGCGGACTGGGTTTTTGACAGCACGGTGTGCACGGTGGCCTGATGCGCGTGATAAGTTTGCGCCAGAGCACCATTGGACTGCGCCAGCGATGCCAGGCCCGACGCACGAGCGGCGGCGGCATAGGCCGCACCGTGTTCCGGACCGAAAAACATGCCCACAAGGTGAACCGGAGGATTGGCCGCCATGAGCTGTTGCGCCTGCGCTCCGCCAAATAAGGCCCAGGAACCCAGGGTGACCAGATGCGCCATGGCTACCTGATGAGCCACCTGCGCACGATTGATATATGCCATGGCATTGAAGGCCCGCGCGTTCACCAGCGCCGCGCTGTAGGTGGCGGCATCGAGGGCATGGGTTTGCTGCACCTGAGCGCCCAGGGTTTGATCAACATGGAAATAGCGCAGCACCATGAGAGCCGCCAGACCGGCCAGCAGCATGCCCGGCACAAGCGCCTGCCCACGCTGGCACGCGCCGCCCATTATTGAGCCGCCCCGGCGTTGCCGGTGAACGATTTCAGCGTTTTGGCCGCCGTTTGACCCGCGGCACCTTGTGCCGCTGACTGCGCCGCACGGGACTGTTCACTGCCGTCTTCCCCGGCCAGCTCCATGGCCATGGCCGCCGTTTGCGAACGGATGACCTGGCCAAAAAGCTGGTACACCGCAATGGCCGCCACCGCCACCAGGGCAACGACGATGATGTACTCGGTCATACCCTGGCCGCGTTGGTTTCGTGCAGAGCGCTTCATGAGATTCCTCCGTGAATGATCGAGGAACCCAGTGTGCGCGCCGGCACACTAACCGGCAATTCGCAAAAATAGCGACGGACTGCTTTGTCACGCCAGGGTGAACACGTCTGCGTCGCGGGCCACGGTGATATGGCCGGGAAGATCGCCGCCGCGGGTCATGAGCCAGTTATCGAACTCGTGACCGATGTGCGTGAGCACCACTTTCTTTACCGGAAGCGGCGCCGTGCAATCGAGCACCCGGGTCAAGTCGTTATGGTTTCTGGGCGCGGCGGGCTGGGGAGGATAGGAGCAATCGATCACCAGTACATCGACCGGATGGCGTTGCAGGTAACGGGTGGTGTCCGGCGGCAAACCCACGGTGTCGGTCAGGTAGGCCATGGACCCCGCCGGTGACCGCACCACATAGCCCAGCGTGGGCCGTGAATGATTCAAAGGAACGGCGGTCAGTGTGGCCTCGTTCAGCGCAATGGTGTCGAAGGCCTGCAGAGTGCGCGAGAAATCCAGGATGCCCGGGTATTTGAACAAGTCGGCCAAACCTTCGGGGTCGGCGGGCCCCAGTACGGGCAAGGTCATGTCCTTGCCCCACCGCAAATGCAACAGACCCATGGCGTGATCGGCGTGATAATGGGTTTGCAGTATGCCCGTGAGCACACCCGGCGCAAACCGCTCGGTCAGGTCGGTCAGCCCACCGTCGATCAGCCATGTCTGGTCGCGCAGCTGCAGCAAGGCGCTGCAGGCCTGGCGCCGGTACGGCGGGGCCACGCGGGCACGGGCGCAGGCCACGCAGCCGCAGTTGTAGACAGGAACTTGCGCGGCATTGCCGGTGCCCAACAATGTCAGTTTCATGCCAAGGCCCCCTGACCCACGGCCGACGCACCGGCCCATGCCGTCTGCACGTGCCGGCACAGCGCCTGGACGGCGATCCGGGGATCCCCCGAATTGTCGATGCGAATCACGTCGTGCTCATCGCGCACCGACTGCACCGATACATGGTGATTGCGTGCCAGCCGGGCTGCAATCTGGCCCGACGCTTCACGACCCCGTGCCGTCAGGCGCGTATGCAACATGGCGGCGGGCACATCGAGCAAGACCGGCAACAGGCCGGGGTACAAGCGCCGTGCCTGATCCAGGTAGGCCCGGGAACCATTGACCAGCACAACGCGCCCGTGCATCAATGCATCATCGATGCTTCGCGGTATGCCGTAATGAAGGTCGTTGGCCTGCCAGTGCATGGCGAAGGCGCCGCGCTCGGCCATGGCCTGGAATTGCTCCCGGCTTACGGCATGGGCCGTCGTTTCGGTGGCGTCGGCCGGACGGGTAATGACCCGGGCCGCCCGCAAGGCGCGCGCCCCCAGACAGCGCTGCACACCGGCCAGTATCGTATCCTTTCCGGAGCCCGACGGGCCCATCAAATACACCAGTTGCCCCGCCATCAAAACACCCTTGTCCCGGCGCGCCATACCTGGCCCACCACATAATGACGCGACGTATCGCGCACACGCACCAGGTCGGCACGCAGACCTATGTTCACCTCGCCGCGATCGGCAAGGCCGGCTGCACGGGCCGGCTCGCGGCTGACCGTTGCGACGGCTTTGGGCAGATCGTAGGTTACATTGCCCTGGGCAAGCAGCCGCACGGCCTGCAGCAGGCTGGACGGATAATAGTCACTGGACAGGATATCCAGCACGCCCTGGGCGGCCAGGTCCACGGCGGCCACGTTGCCCGAGTGCGATCCGCCGCGTACGACATTGGGCGCACCCATCAAGACTTTCAAGCCCTTGCAGTGGCTCACCATGGCGGCTTCGGTGGTTGTTGGAAACTCGGCAATGCTCATGCCGTACCGGGCAGACTCCTCGACGTGCTCCATCGTGGCATCGTCATGGCTGGCAACAGAGAGCGACCGTTCACGGCATTCCTTGACGATGGCCTGCCGGTAATCGTGGCTGAAACGCCGGGAATTATCGATCTGGCGCGCAATGAAGGCCTCCATCTCCTGATCGTTCAGCTGAAACTTGCCCTGATAATATTCGCGGTACTTTTCCATTTTCACGAACTGTCGCTGGCCGGGGGAATGGTCCATCACGGAAACGAGCTGCACCAGCGGGTGATCAACCAGTTCCTGGAAGACATCGAGCGTTTGCTCGTGGCTGAGCTCGCAACGCAGGTGCAGCCGGTGCTCGGCCCGGGTATGGCCGTCGCTCTCGGCCTGGCCGATCGCCGACATCATCACCGGCAATTGCTTCAGGCGATTGCCTTTCGGATTGACGTCACCAATCGACAAGGCATCGAATACGGTGGTGATGCCGGCGGCAATAATCTGGGCGTCATGGGCCAATACCGCCGATTCCGACGGCCAGTCCACACCGGGCCTGGGGTTCATGTACTTTTCCAGATTGTCGGTGTGCAGTTCCACGAAACCGGGAAACAGGAAATCACCCTGCAGATCCTGCGCCTGGGGCACCTGACTGCGACCGGCGCTGATGTCGGCAATCACGCCGTCGCAGACCACGACGGTTCCAGACACCACCTCGTCGGCCAGCACTATTTTGGCGTTGGTAAGTACACATTCAGCAGACATCGGCTAACTCCCTGGTCGACATATCAAAGTAGCGATCAGCAATGGCACTGCGCGTCGGCGCATCGTGCGATATGGCGATCATGGCGGCGCCCTGGTGCTTTGCCTGCCGGATCAGGTCGAGCACCACGGCCCGATTGGCGTCATCGAGCGACGCCGTAGGCTCGTCAAGCAACACCACCGGCCAGGGCACCATGAAACTGCGGGCCAGGTTCACGCGTTGCTGCTCGCCCCCCGAAAAGGTGTTGGGCGGCAACGCCCACAAACGCCCCGGAATGGATAACTGTTCAAGCAATGACGACGACCTTGCCCGGGCCTGTTCAGGATCTTGCCCCCGCGCAAGCGCCGGTTCCATCACCACGTCCAGACAGCTGACACGCGGAATCACGCGCAAGAACTGGCTGACATAGCCCATGGTCAGGCGGCGCACATCGAGCACCTGGCGCGGTTCGGCGGTGGCGATATCAAGCCATGCCCCGCGGTGACGCACGCCAATCCGTCCCCGGGAAGGCAGGTAGTTCCCATAGAGTGTTCGCAGCAAAGTCGACTTCCCGGTTCCCGACGGGCCATGCAGAACCAGGCACTCGCCGGCGTTCACGGAAAATGCCATGTCATCCAGTACGGGCAGGACGGTGCCATGCTGCCGATGCAACACAAATGTTTTGGCAAGCCCGCACACATCAATCATCAAGTCCATAACGCTTACCTTTCAGGGTTGCAATACCGAAGAAACCAGCAACTGGCTGTACGGGTGCTGCGGGTCGTCCAGCACCTGATCGGTCAGGCCGGTCTCGACGACATGCGAGCGGCGCATGACGACCAGGCGATCGGCCAGCAGACGCGCCACAGCCAGGTCGTGCGTCACGATGACGACCGACAGGCCCAGATCCCGAACCAGCCGGCGCAGCAGGTCAAGCAAATTGGCCTGCACCGATACATCCAGGCCGCCCGTGGGCTCATCCATGAAGATCAGGCGCGGGCTGGACACCAGATTGCGGGCGATCTGAAGACGTTGCTGCATGCCTCCCGAAAACGTTCGCGGCAAATCGTCGATACGTGCCGCATCGATCTCCACCTGACTGAGCCACGTCAGGCCGGCGTCGCGCAGGCGGCCGTAATGGCGTACTCCCTGGGCCATCAGACGCTCTCCGATGTTGGCGCCGGCCGACACACTCATACGCAAACCGTCGCGCGGATTCTGCTCCACAAACCCCCATTCGGTGCGCAACAGCGTGCGCCGATGCGCCTCGCTGGTCTGGTACAGATCAACCACTGCACCGGTCACGCTGCGATACAGCACCTGGCCGCTGTCCGGCCGTTGCCGTCCGGCCAGCACACCCAGCAGTGTCGACTTGCCCGAACCCGACTCACCGACAATGCCCAGGACTTCCCCGGGATAAAGATCAAACGTGACACCCTGGCAGCCCTTTTCGGGACCATGCAGCAAGGTCAGATCACGTACCTGCAATAACGGACTCATGCCGGCACCTCGTTGCGCTGGCGACGCTCCTGACAATAGTCAGTGTCGGAACAGACAAACTGCCGCGTTCCTGCGTCGTCAATAATCAGTTCATCCAGATACGACGTTGCGCTTGCGCACAAGGCGCATTCCTGGTCCCACGTGGGCAGTGTGAAGGGGTGATCCTCGAAGTCCAGACTCTGCACCGGGGTGTAAGGCGGAATGGCGTAAATGCGCTTTTCGCGGCCGGCGCCAAACAGCATCAGCGCCGGGCTTCGATGCAGCTTGGGATTGTCGAACTTGGGAATGGGCGACGGATCCATGACATAACGGTCATCCACCAGAACCGGGTAGGCATAGGTAGTGGCAATGTGCCCATAGGTGGCAATGTCCTCGTACAGCTTCACGTGCATGACGCCGTAATCGTTCAGAGCATGCATGGTGCGCGTTTCGGAATCCGACGGCTCGATGAACCGCAGAGGCTCGGGAATGGGTACCTGGAACACCATGATCTGGTGGCCTGCCAATGGGGTTTCCGGAATACGGTGCCGTGTCTGGATGATGGTGGCTTCGGCGGTGCGCTCTGTGGTGGCCACCTGGGCCGTACGATGAAAGAAACGTCGTATCGATACGGCATTGGTCGTGTCGTCCGCACCCTGATCGATCACTTTCAGAACGTCGTCACGGCCCAGAATGGCAGCCGTAACCTGCATGCCTCCCGTTCCCCACCCATAGGGCAAAGGCATCTCCCGCCCGCTGAACGGTACCTGGTAGCCCGGAATCGCCACCGCTTTCAGAAGTGCGCGGCGCAAGCTGCGCTTGGTTTGCTCGTCCAGATAGGCGAAGCTGTAACCCGCGTTGTCGTCGACATGTTGACTCGAAATCATCGCGCAAGCTCCTGAACGGCCGGTTCGTCGGAGGGTTGCTCTGACCCCAATTTTTGCTCTGACCCCGATTTTTGCTCTGACACCAAGGTGGGGGCCGGGTGGTTGCGGCGCAGGGTGCGGATGAGGTCGAGTTCGGACTGGAAGTCGACGTAGTGCGGGAGTTTGAGGTGGGAGACGAATCCGGCGGCTTCGACGTTGTCGCAGTGCATCAGCACAAATTCGTCGTGCTGTGCGGGCGAGGTGATGTCTTCGTCGTAGTCGCCGGCCTGCAGGGCGCGGTCTACCAAAGCCATGGCCATGGCTTTGCGCTCGGCGTAGCCAAAGGCCAGTCCGTAACCGCGTGTGAACTGCGCGGGCACGTTACGGTTGCCCACGAACTGGGTGATCATGTCGCATTCGGTCACTTCGATATCTCCGATGGGAACCGGGAAAGGCAGGTCTTCGGGCTCTATCCATATCGCTACCTTCCCCACCCGGATTTCTCCGGCAAAAGGATGGTTGCGCCCGTAGCCGCGCTGGGTGGAATAGCCCAGTGCCAGCAGGAAACCTTCGTCGGCCCGCGCCAGTGTTTGCAGGCGCTGGGCACGGTTGGTCGGAAAATCAAGCGGCTCGCGGGTAATGTCGGGAACGGGATCGCAATCCGCCTGGGCGTCGGCCACCAGCCCCTCATCGGCCAGCAACGATGCCACCCGAACGAAACGCTGCTCGTTACCCGACGTCATCACAGGATCCGGCTCGTCGCCGCCGTCGGCCTGATCGTCACTGCCCGTCGGCGAGTCGGCCAGCAGGGAAAAATCCAGCAGACGATGGGTGTAATCAAACGTGGGACCCAGGCGCTGGCCGCCGGGAAGATCTTTGAAAACGGCCGAAATACGCCGTTCAGGCTGCATGGCCCCGGTGTCGATGGCACGGGTGTGAAAAAATCGGGGCAAGGTAGTGCGATAGGCGCGCAGCAGAAAAATGGCTTCCAGCACATCGCCCGCGGACTGTTTGATCGCCAATGCGGCCAGTTCCTCGTCGTACAACGAGCCTTCCGACATCACGCGCGCCACGGCAAACGGCATCTGCTCACGTATCTGCCGAACGCTAAGCACCGGAACGGACGGATCACCGCGCCGCTTTTGCGCAAGCAAGGTGTGTGCGGCATCGATGGCGTGTTCGCCTCCTTTTACGGCAACATACATTTATGGCTCCTGTGTCATGGAATGAACGACGCGCGTGCTGCGAGGCAAGCCCACCAGGCCGCCGGGCGCCGCAAAAATCACATCCAGGCCGCGCGGAAAAGAGACCGTGCGACGAGCGGTCCAGAACGCGTCGGGTAACGGCAGCGCCATACGCCGGCGCTCGGGGATACCGGGTCCTTGCCAATACGACGGCGAGCCGCCTTCCAGTGCATCCAGCTGAATGATCAGGGTGCAGGCTTCGTGGGGATCCCGGTCGGTACCTACCGGAAACCCGGCCAGGTCCGATGCGTCTTGCGCGCCAAGCAATGCGAACCGGGCCTGTTCACGCACGCCGGTCACCGGGCAGGCGCAATGAAATGCCAGGCTGCGGCGCACGGCGTCGCCGT
This sequence comes from Burkholderiaceae bacterium, assembly GCA_050252075.1. Taxonomy (GTDB): domain Bacteria; phylum Pseudomonadota; class Gammaproteobacteria; order Burkholderiales; family Burkholderiaceae_B; genus JAAYGT01. The sequence continues at coordinate 19,614 of JBFWLP010000055.1, forward strand.
CCAGTGCGGGCGAAATCCAGAGCGGCGTTTCATGATCCAGCAATGTCAGGCACACGCCATAGGTTGTTCCATGCAAAGGCGCAAGCGGTTCGGTCACCGGTACGGAATTCAAGCGGCCCGGCTCTGCCAGGGCGCTCAGAGCGTGCCGGAACAGTTGCTGGCTGTCGTGAACGGGATCCGCCAGGCCAACCGCCGGCGATTCCAGGTGATGTGAGCTATGCATGGTCAATCCTCTCCCCGCACCAATGTCGTGAAGTCCACACGGGTGGTTTCGTTACGCGCCTCATTGCGGGCGCCGGCCCTGGCCAGCGCGTCGGCGGCAGGGTCAATCAGTTTGTGCATCCAGACGGCTTGTTCGCCGCCCTGCAGCCGCGCGTCGGCCAGCGCAGCCAGTTCGGCGTGGCGACGATTCCGGCCGGCCACATAGCCATGACCGACAGTTCCGTCGGCCAGCTGGACGGCACAGCGCGTCACGGTCATTTCGCCCACATTGAACGGGCTGCCGTTTGCGCCGGCACGGGCGCGCACCATAGCCATGCCGATTTCGGCCGGGCGAATGAAGCGGTGCGAACAATGGCGCAAATCGGCGTCAAAGGACGCCAGCGCGTCCGGCGAGCGGGCGATGACATGCATCCAGTGCTGGCGTTGCCGAATCTGCAACGCCTCGTCATCAGACAGTGTGCTCATTAAGTTCTCCCGAAGTTATGTGGTACTGGAACTGGTCGGCACGGCTGAGCGATACCGAGTATTCAAACGCTCTTTGCGACGCATCGACCGACAGGGTGTGAATGATCAAAAGCGGCACATGCCTGGGCATGAGCAAAGTCAGCGCCTCGCGCTCGGTGGGCAACTGCGCGCCGATCCAGGTTTGCGCCCGGGTCAACACCACCCCGCGCTCTTTCAGGTAGGTGCGCAACGAACCCCCGTGGTAGTTGTTCAGCATCGCTGCACGCGTGGACACAAAACAGTGCCGGATCAGCGTGGCCGGACGATGCTGTATGTACCGCAAGGTTTGCAGTTCAAGCAGGCATTCACCGTCGGCCATATCCAGCACCCGGCGTTCCTGTGGCTGCGCCATGCGCTCCTGACGGCTCAGCAAGGCCGCGCGCGATGGCAGCCCCATATCGGCCAGCACACGGCTGTACGTGCTGCTCACGCTGACCGGGTACACAATGGGCCGGGGCAGGACGCAGGTTCCTTTTCCCTTGTGCCGCAACACCCTTCCCTCGGCAATCAGATCGTCAACGGCGCGACGCAGGGTGTGCCGGTTGACGCCGTACCTGGCGGCCAACTCGGTTTCCGCCGGCAAGTAACTGCCGGGGGTGTAAGCCGCCAGCTCCCGCCGCAGCAGATCAGCCAGCACACCGTACTTCGCTCCAACATGTCTAGACAAGTTCATGGTTGAACAGGGCTCCGGCCCGGAACCCTGTGTCCTTCAGATAAAGATTTTCCGCAACCGCTGCGAGGCAATATCCAGCAGGCTCACGACCGAAATAATGATGATCAGAATGGCGCAGGTTTGATCCAGGGCGAAGCCGCGAATGGCTTCCCACAAGGTCACTCCGATGCCCCCGGCACCCACCATGCCCACCACCGTTGCCGAGCGGACATTCGACTCGAACCGATAAAGGGAATAGGAGATCCACAACGGCAATACCTGTGGAATTACGCCGTAAATTACTTCCTGAAGAGCGCTCGATCCCGTAGCCCGCACACCTTCCACCGGCCCGGCGTCAATCGCTTCCACGGCTTCGGCAAACAGTTTGGCCAGCACCCCGGTGGTACTGACAAACAGCGCCAGTACTCCGGCAAACGGGCCCAGGCCCACCGCCACCACAAACAGCATGGCAAACACCATTTCATTGATCGAGCGAAAGGCATCCATCACGCGGCGCACCGGCTGGCAGATCCACCACGGCGAGATATTCTCCGAACAGAGAATGCCCAGCGGAATGGAGCAGACAATGGCAAGAAACGTACCCCAGATTGCAATCTGCACCGTCACCAGCATTTCCGTAAGGTAGCTGCGCCACAAACGAAAATCGGGCGGAAAGAAATCGGCCAGGAACACGCGCATGTTGTCCGCATCCCGCCACAGAACGGCGGGATTCATCTCGGCGCCTTCCCAGGCCCAGGCCAGCACCAGCGCAAGGCCGGCCCAGCCCAGCCACTGCCCCCACGAGCGACGCGCAGGCGCAGTAAATGATGAAGTGGAGGCAATCGCTGACATTATTGCGCGCTCGCTACTTTCTTCTCGATTTCATTCATGCGCGCTGTGAGCGTGTCCAGAGCCGCATCGATTTGCGCCAGCTTTGCCTGTTTGTCTGCGGCATCCAGTGTGGAATCCGCAGCGACCTGGCTACGCTGCCTGAACAGCTCCAGTTGGCGAATCGGCAACAACTGATCATTGTTCGACGCCCGGAACTGGCCCCACTGCAAGCCTGCCAGCACTTTCATTTCCTGATCGTTGGCGCCATAGTTGGCAAAGAAGGCGGCTATTTTCTGCTTGACGGGCTCGGGCAGGTTCTTGCGCCACACAATGGGATCGGCGGGAATCAGCGGCGACTTCCAGATGACTTTCAGCTGCTCGGCCTTTTGCGGATTGGTCTGGCGCAAGCGGTCCATGCCTTCCGTATTGAACGTCGCAACGTCGACCTGCTTGTTCGCAACGCTCAATGCATTGACTTCGTGGCTGGCATTCAGCGTACGCTTGAA
>JBFWLP010000056.1:0-22222 GCA_050252075.1 Burkholderiaceae bacterium
ACCCCGATGACGATTCCTCCGAAATTCTCCGGTTGCGCGCCATTGGCCAGCAGCCCGGCTCCCCCATTACGGAGGGCACCTCGGACACCGCCATTCTCGATCAGAACGGCAACCGGATCACCATGAACGGCAACGCCCACCTGGAGCGCCAGCCCTCGGGCGAGAACGCCGCCCTGGAGGTCAGCAGCGAACAGTTGATCATTCTGCCCGAGCAAGATGTGGTGTACACCGATCTGCCTGCACGCGTGGTGAACAATAAATCCGTGATGAACGGCACGGGCATGCGGTACGATAACAGGACACGCCAACTGCAGGTTTACTCCTCGACCGATGTAAAAATTTCGGGCGAAGACGCCCGACCCGCACGCACCCAACCTTCAGGCCAACCACCCGAGCAACCATGACTACCCGTACACTTCGCTTATTTGCTGCCGCCGCCTGCGGCATCCTGCTGGCGGCGGGTGCCGCGCGCGCCCAGCCGGCAGGCGCAACACCCCCGGAACCCGACACCGTCATTCTGTCCGACACCCTGTCCTACGACGACCTGAAAAAGGAAAGTGTTTTCACAGGCAACGTTGTCATGACCCGCGGGCTCATGACGCTGCGGGCTGACAAGCTGGTCATGCGCGAAGAGGCCGACGGTGCACAGTACGGCACCGCCACCGTACAGCCCGGCGACCTGGTTCGAGTACGCCAGGAAAATCCGGAAAAATTTGAAGTCATCCAGGCCGAAGGCCTGCGGGCGGAATACAACGGCCCCAAAGAAGAAATCGAAATGATCGGCCAGGCCGTAGTCACCCGGCTTGTCTGTGGCAAACCCTTCGATGAAATTCGCGGCGAGCGCGTTATTTATCGTCAGGCCAGCAACACATACCAGGCATTCGGAGGAAGCAATTCGTCCTCCCGCGACGGGCGTGTTCGCTCGGTGGCGCAACCGCGCAGCAAACTCGACGCCGCTCTGGCCGAGTGCCGGAAAAAAGCCGGTCAAGGCTGAAAGGTTGAACTGACTCCATGATTTTTCCCCGACGAATCCCGTTGGCCGGTTTGCGCCCTTCGGCCCAGACCGAAGGCAGTTTGCGTGCCACCGGTTTGCGCAAAACCTACGGTAAACGCACGGTTGTCCAAGACGTCTCGCTGTCGGTCGACAGTGGCGAAGTAGTGGGCCTGCTGGGCCCGAACGGCGCCGGCAAAACCACCAGTTTCTACATGATCGTAGGCATCGTGCCCACCGACGCCGGGCGTATCGAAATCGATGGCACCCCCATCACGGGCATGGCGATGCACAAGCGGGCGCGGCTGGGCCTGTCCTATCTGCCCCAAGACGCATCGGTCTTCCGGCGCCTTACCGTTGAGCAGAACATCCGCGCCGTTCTTGAACTGCAGCTCGACGAACACGGAAAACCGCTCACCTCGCACCAAATCCAGGAACAGCTTGAATCACTGATCGATGAACTGCAAATAGGGCATATTCGCGGCAACACGGCGGTCTCGCTGTCGGGTGGCGAGCGGCGCCGCGTGGAAATCGCCCGCGCTCTTGCCACGAACCCGCGCTTCATTTTGCTTGACGAGCCCTTCGCCGGCGTCGACCCCATTGCCGTCATTGAAATCCAGCGTATCGTCCAGTTCCTGAAAAATCGCAACATCGGGGTGCTCATCACCGATCACAACGTGCGAGAAACCCTGGGCATCTGCGACCGCGCCTACATCATCAGCGAAGGCAAGGTGCTCACCTACGGCCATCCCAGCGACATCATCGACAACGAGGCCGTGCGCGAAGTCTATCTGGGCAAGCATTTCAAGATGTAAACAGCCCGCTCCCAATGGCCGGGATTTGATCCGCGTCACTTGATTTCGGCACCGAAATCTATACACTGAAACCATGACAAACCAATTAACGGAGGACTGCACAGCCATCGTTCTTTTGCGCTTTTTGCGCAACCCTGCAATTTCCAAGGAGAGCACTCTATGAACCTGAGCATCACCGGTCGTCATCTGGAAGTCACCCCCGCCATCCGCGAATATGTCGTCAACAAAATGGCCAGGGTCTCGCGGCACTTCGACAACGTCATCGACACACAGGTCATACTCTCAGTAGAACGGCTAAGCCACAAAGCCGAAGTCACGATGCATGTTCGCGGCAAAGACATCCACTGCGAATCCACCGACGAAAATCTGTACGCAGCCATCGATCTGCTGGCAGACAAGGTGGATCGCCAGATCCTGAAGTACAAGAACAAGTTGCAGGATCACGCCAACGAGCCCGCGAAGCGGCTGGAAATTCCGGCCGAATAAGCACAACCCCGCCCGACGGTTCATCCCATGTCTCCGGATTTCCGGGGCGTGGTGAACAGCGCAGGCATCGGACTCACTGACTTGGCCTCAATTGCCTCACGCAATTGAGGCCTCGGTCTATGTTGCAGATACGTTTTCTTTTCAACCGCTTAGTCAGCATTCTTGCCCAAAGCCCGTATAATCAGCGGCATGAACCTAACGCCTCGAATCCTGCCTCTCGAGAACATTCTTCTCGACCTGTCGGTAACCAGTAAGAAGCGAGCCTTCGAGCAGGCCGGCCTGCTGTTCGAAAACAATCAGGGGATCGCCCGGACAACGGTATTTCAAAGCCTCATTGCCCGCGAACGGCTGGGGTCCACCGCGCTGGGGCACCAGGTCGCGGTACCGCACGGCCGCATCAAGAACCTGAAAGAACCCCGGGCCGCATTCATCCGGCTGGCCGACCCGGTACGCTTCGACGCCTCCGATGGCCGCATGGCCAACCTGCTTTTCATTCTGCTGGTTCCCGAAGCCGCCACACAGCAGCATCTGGATCTGCTGGCCGACATTGCACGGCTCATGTCCGATTCCCGCGTACGCCAGTCACTGGCCACAGAAACCGAACCGGCGATCATTCACGGCCTGCTCACCGCCGAACCGCGACCGCAACCCGAGTAACCCCCCCGACTCCCACCCCAACAGGCGTCCCCATTCCCTATGCTCACCATTCAGGAACTCGTCACCGACAACGCCGACAAAATTCCATTGCGCTGGGTTGCCGGTGAAAGCGCGGCGCACCGCCACATTCCCGACGTGGGCATGGCGGGTGCCGATCTGGTGGGACACCTGAACCTTATTCACCCGTCGCGCATACAGGTTTTCGGCAACGAAGAGCTCTCGTACTATCTGCGCATCGACCACAAGCGTCGGCGCCACCACCTGGACGACCTTCTGGCCGGCGGCGTTCCCGCCATTTTGCTGGCCGAAGACCTCGAAGTCCCCGACGACCTGCGTCTGGCGTGCGATGAAATGCAGATTCCCCTGCTCACTACCTCTATCGCCGCGGCCCAGCTCATTGATCTGCTGCGCATTTATCTTGGCAAGCGACTCGCCCCCAAGACCACCGTGCACGGCGTCTTCATGGACGTTCTGGGCCTGGGCGTGCTGATCACCGGGGAATCGGGCCTGGGGAAAAGCGAACTGGCGCTGGAGCTGATCTCGCGCGGGCACGGCCTGGTCGCCGACGATGCCGTCGAGCTCTCGCGCACCGCACCCAATATCATCGAAGGACACTGCCCCGCCTTGCTGATGAACCTTCTTGAGGTTCGCGGCCTGGGTTTGCTCGACATCCGCACCATTTTCGGGGAAACCTCGGTGCGGCGCAAAATGAAGCTCAAGCTTGTCGTGCATCTGGTTCGTTCCACACCCGAATCGTTTGAACGGCTTCCCACGCAAGACCAGACACAAGACTTTCTGGGTGTGCCCATACGCCGTGTTATGTTGCAGGTTGCCGCCGGACGCAATCTGGCGGTGCTTGTCGAGGCGGCGGTACGCAATACCATACTTGCATTGCGCGGCATCGACACCATGACCGAATTTATCGAGCGCCAGGCTCTTGCGATCATGGAAAGCACACGTAAAGACTAACGCAAGGCCATCCATCGCACCGGTTTCAAGGATACAGCGCGTCTATGCTCAAAATCGTTTTGATCACCGGCATCTCCGGTTCCGGAAAATCCGTCGCACTGCACTTGCTCGAAGACTCGGGCTACACCTGTGTCGATAACCTGCCCGTGCGATTTCTGCACGACTTCATTGCCAGCACCCGGGAAAGCGAAATTGAACGCGTGGCCGTAGCCATCGACGTGCGCTCGCCCGGCGAGCTGGCGGAATTGCCGCCCGTCATCAGTCTGCTGCGCTCGCAAGGCTTGTCCTTCCGTGTCATTTTCCTGGACGCCAACGACAACACCCTGCAACAACGCTATTCGGAATCGCGTCGCCGGCACCCCCTGACCGATCGGCTGCGCCGCGACGGGCAGTCTCCTTCCCTGCAAGAATGCATCGATACCGAACGTGAAATGCTCGCTCCCTTGCGCGAACAGGAACATGTAATCGACACCTCCGACTTAACCCCCGGCCAGTTGCGGGCCTGGGTACGCGATCTGGTGCAGGCCGACCGGGCACCGGTGGTACTGACATTCGAATCATTCGCCTACAAGCGCGGTGTGCCCGGCGATGCCGATCTTGTCTTCGACGTGCGCTGCCTGCCCAACCCGCACTATGACCGGGAATTGCGACCGCTCACCGGAAAGGATGAGCCGGTCGCCACATGGCTGGCACAGTTTGGCAGCGTGGAAGCCATGGTGAACGATATTGCCGACTTCGTGCGCCGCTGGTTACCCTTGTACACGCAAGACACCCGCAACTATCTGACGGTTGCCATCGGCTGCACCGGAGGCAAGCACCGCTCGGTGTACGTCACGGAACAGCTTGCCCGCCGCTTTGCCGATCATTCTCCGCTGCTCATACGGCATCGCAACCAACCGCCCGACGATCGCCCGCTGCCATGAACACTGTCCGTCGTCTTTGTCTTGCCGCCTTCTGCGGGCTCCTGCTGGTTCTGGCGGGCTGCTCCGGCCCCGGCAAACCGGGCAAAGGCGGCTACTACAAAGACGACGGACCGGGATCAGACATCCCGGCCAACATCGCGGCCATTCCCGATGCCGTGCCGCGCATCGAGACACACGCCCGGGCCAATATGCGGCCCTATGTCGTGTTTGGCCAACGCTATGTCCCCATTGCCGACGAACGCCCATTCCGGCAAACCGGTGTCGCCTCCTGGTATGGCAGGAAATTTCACGGCAACAAAACGGCCAATGGTGAAACCTACGATATGTACGCCATGACGGCGGCCCATCCCACATTGCCCATTCCCAGCTATGCACGGGTTACCCGCGCCGGCAACGGACGATCGATCATCGTACGGATCAACGATCGCGGCCCCTTCCATTCCTCGCGCATCATCGACCTGTCGTACGCGGCGGCGGCCAAACTGGGGCTGATCGGGCCCGGCAGCGGGCAGGTCATTGTGGAAGCCATTACCAACGAAGACATCCGCACCGATGCCTGGCGTCGCAGCGCTCCCGCACCGTTGCTGGCGCAAGCCGCGCCCGTGACCACCACCGTGGCATCGGCACCCGCCGTGCCGGACGCTCTGGCGGCATTGCAACACGCCGACCCTCCTGCAGAAACCGGAGGATCGGTCGTTTACCTGCAATTCGGAGCCTTCAGCGCACAGGCAAGCGCACAGGCACTGGCGGCGCGAATCAACGCCCAGCTGGGCCAGGCCGTCACCGATATCGCCACCGTCGACTCGGCCGACAATCAACTGTATCGTGTGCGTATCGGGCCGTACCCCTCGCGCACCGCCGCGGTGAATGCCGCGCTGCAAATTCAGGAGCAAACCGGGCTGCAACCCCTAGTCGCCGCCCGCTGACCTCTCCAGTGCCAGAGCATAAAGCTGGTCGCGGGGCAGGCCGGTCACCCGAACGGCCACCTTGACAGCATCGCGCACCGATACGTTGTCCAGCAAGGCATCCATCAGGCTCAGCACCGAAGCATCAACACCGGCATCCGGCGCCGGAGCCTGTTCGTGCAGAATCAGCACAAACTCGCCCTGGGCACGGTGGGGATCGGCCTGCAGCCACTGGGCCACCTGGCCCAGTGGCAGTGTTTCCACCTGCTCGAATCGTTTGGTCAGCTCACGCGCGATGGTGATACGGCGGCTGTCGCCACACAGCGACTGCAACTGATCCAGGGTGGCCGCCAGCCGATGCGGTGACTCATATATAACCACCGGCATACCGAGCGCAGACCATTGCTGCAGCCAGGTGCGCCGTGTACCCGCTTTTGACGGGGCAAAACCGGCAAACACAAACGCCGGGTTTTCATCGGAAGTGACGCCGGCAGCCATCAAGGCCGCAATGACCGCACTGGGCCCGGGCAGCGGCACGACCCGATAGCCGGCAGCACGCACTTCGTTGACAATACGCGCGCCCGGATCGCTGACACCCGGCGCACCGGCATCCGAAATCAGGGCCACCCGTTCGCCGCGCTGCAGACGCTGGATGATTTTCTGTGCGGCCTGGGCTTCATTGTGCTGATGCGCCGCCATCAGGGGCGTGGACACCCCCCAGGCGTCCAGCAGCTGACGACTGGACCGGGTATCCTCCGCGGCAATGATGTCCACGATCCGCAGTGCGTGCTGTGCCCGCAGCGTGAAGTCGCCCAGATTGCCGATAGGCGTGGCCACCACATACAGTGTTGCCGACGGCCAGTCCTGCAAGGCGATACGGTCAGCGAGACCTTTCCATCGCGCGTAGACGGGAATATCGGGGTCGGAGTCGTGCATACTTGTCCTTGGCTTGCCGCACCGGCAAGCTGCAATGAGTTGAAACGGGAGAAGCCCACGGTGACCGCGCTGGATACTTTGCTGCTAGCCCGCGCGCGCCGGGCACGCCGGGCGTCGGGTAAACGCCCGCGCTCCACGGCTGCCCCCACCGCCACCTCTTCCGGCAGCCCTGTATTATCGCCCACCCAGAGAACCGGACAAACCGTGGAAACGCGGGCAATGCACTGGCTGACCACGCAAGGGCTGACGATACTGGCGCGCAACCTGCGCTGCCCCCTGGGCGAACTGGACATCATTGCCCGCGAAGGTGACACGCTCGTTTTCATCGAGGTGCGCTACCGGGCCTCGTTACGCTTCGGCGGTGCCGCTGCCAGCGTCACACGCCAAAAGCAAACCCGCCTGATACGGGCCGCGCGATGGTTTCTACCCGGCCTGGTGCGGCAATTTTTCGGGGGTGTCACCCCGCCTTGCCGGTTCGATGTGATCAGCCATGACAGCGGCGACCTGCACTGGATACGCCACGCCTTCACCGCCGAAACCAACTGAAGCGAGCGGTTATCGAAAGTCAACACTCTGACACACGCGGTATCCGCGATCATGAGATAATCGGGCGCATGGATATGACATCTCGCATGACGTCACATTTTGACGATGCCATCGACACATTCAAAGCCAGTGCTCGCGAACTCGCCCAGCCCCTCGCTGCAGGTGTCGATCTACTCTTTTCCGCGTTGGCCAACAACAGCCGCATCCTTGCCTGCGGCAACGGCGGCTCGGCGGCCGATGCACAGCATTTCATCGCGGAGCTGGTCGGACGATTCGAACGCGACCGCCTGCCTCTGGCCGGTATCGCCCTGAACACCGATACCTCGATACTCACCGCCGTCGGCAACGACTACGGCTTCGACGCCGTATTCGAGCGTCAGGTCAGCGCCCTGGGCCAGCCGGGCGACGTGCTGGTGGCCATCTCCACCAGCGGCAACTCACCCAACGTGATCAACGCCATTCAGGCGGCGCACGAACGCGAAATGTTTGTCATTGCCCTCACAGGAAAAGGGGGGGGCATCATCGGCACCCGGCTGCTGGATACCGATATCCACTTATGCGTACCCCACGATCGCACCATGCGCATCCAGGAAGTTCATATCGTGTTATTGCATGCCCTGTGCGACGGCATCGATGCACTTCTTCTAGGAGACACGCTCTGATGACACTGCCACTCCGATCTCCCACCCGTTTGCTGGCCGCCTCGGCGGTGTTGGCCAGTGTGCTTGCGCTTTCAGGTTGCGGCGCCATTCTGGTGGGCGGCGCCGCCGCCACCACGGCGGTGGTGGTTACCGACCGCCGCACCGCCGGCGAACAGGTTGAAGACCAGACCATAGAAATGAAAGCGGCTGCCGAGCTGCGCAAGCTGTTCCAGAACAATGAAAACGCTCGCGTGAACGCCACATCGTACGACGGGCTGGTCTTGCTGACCGGCGACGTTCCCACAGAAGCCGACAAAGCCTCTGCGGAAGAAACGGTCAAGGCGATCCGCAACGTCAAGCGCATTTCCAACGAAATCCGCATCGGGGCACCCACGCCGATCAGTGTCCGCACGAATGACACCTGGATCACATCCAAAGTTCGCACAACGCTGATCAACACCAAGGAAGTTCCCAGCCTCACCATTGTTGTCACGACAGAACGCGGCATTGTCTACCTGCTCGGCAAGGTCACGGAAGACGAAGGCCGGCGGGCCGCCCGGGCGGCCGCCCACGTGCCCGGGGTCAACAAAGTGATCAAGCTTTTCGAGATTGTGTCCCCTGAAAGCGTTGCCCACGAACCCATGAATGCCTCCCGAACGGAAACCACTGCGCCGGCGCCGGCTCCGGCTGCCGCCACGCCTGCGGCACCGGCGCCAGGCGTTGAAACCATGCCCGTGAAATGAAAAAAATCGTTTTAGCTGCTGTCGCTGGCCTGGCGATTGCCGCCGCAGGCCTGTGGCAATTCTCTGGAGCGTCCAGCGCCGCTCCCGTCGTCACCTTCACCACCCTGAAAGGCGATACCTTCACCACCCCCGACCTGCGCGGAAAAGTGGTGCTGGTCAAATTCTGGGCAACCAGCTGCGTCACCTGCATTGCCCAGATGCCCGATGCCATCCAGAACTACACCACGCTGTCGCCGCAAGGCTTCGACACCGTGGCCGTCGCCATGGATTACGATCCTCCCGCCTACGTGAAAAACTTTGCGGAAAGCCGTAAACTTCCCTTTAAGGTCGTGATGGACTCCTCGGGTGAAATTGCCAAAGCTTTCGGCGACGTCAAACTGACGCCCACTGCGTTTCTCATCGATAAAAACGGCCAGATCATTAAGCGCTACCTTGGCAACTACGACAAGGAAGACTTTCTACGCACCGTTAAAAAGGCTCTGGCCAGTTAAACCATGACAACACCTCAGGACGCAAGCAGTCACTCCGCAACCATCAAGGCCGATGTTCTCTCCGAGGCGTTACCGTATATCCGCCGCTTTCATGGCAAAACCGTCGTCATCAAGTACGGCGGCAATGCCATGACCGAAGAAGCACTTCAACGCAGCTTTGCGCACGATGTCGTCCTGCTGAAACTGGTAGGTTTGAATCCCGTGGTCATCCATGGCGGCGGGCCCCAGATCGACGCCGCGCTCAAACGCATCGGCAAGGAAGGCACGTTCCTGCAGGGAATGCGGGTTACCGATGCCGACACCATGGAAGTGGTGGAATGGGTGCTGGGCGGCCAGGTTCAGCAAGACATCGTCATGATGATCAACGAAGCCGGCGGCAAAGCCGTCGGCCTCACCGGCAAAGACGGCTGCCTTATCCAGGCCAAGAAGAAAATGCTGGCCAGCCAGGACAAGCCCGGCGAACTGCTCGACATCGGCTTCGTCGGCGATATCACCCGCATCGAGCCGGCAGTGGTCAAAGCCTTGCAAGACGACCAGTTCATTCCTGTCATTTCCTCGATCGGCTACGGGGAAGACGGCCAGGCCTACAACATCAACGCCGACATCGTGGCGGGAAAAATGGCCGAAGTACTCGGTGCCGAAAAGCTGGTCATGATGACCAACACCCCCGGTGTTCTCGATAAAAACGGTCAGTTGCTGCGCAGCCTTTCCGCCCAGACCATCGACGAACTCTTCAAAGACGGCACAATTTCGGGGGGCATGCTGCCGAAGATCTCCTCGGCCCTCGACGCCGCCCGCAACGGGGTGACCTCGGTGCACGTTGTCGACGGCCGCGTGCCCCACTGCCTGCTTCTGGAAATCCTTACCGACCAGGGCGTCGGCACCATGATCAGCTCGCACTAGCATCAGCGCGACTGTCGGCATGTCCCCTTTACGCAAAACCACACCGGCGCGACTGTGTCCGCGCCGGCCTCTGGCCCACGGGCGTCCCGATGAAACGGTCTGGCTTTTTGATCTAGACAATACCTTGCACGATTGCTCGAAAGGCATTTTCCGGGCTATCGACCGCGCCATGGGGCAGGCTGTCATGGCCGCCCTGAACCTGGACGCCGGCCCCGCCGACACGCTGCGCAAGCGGTATTGGCAACGCTACGGAGCAACCGTCATTGGCATGGTGCGCCACCACGGGGTCAACCCGAAGCAGTTCCTTGAGCACAGCCACAACTTCGACATTCCTGCCCTGGTGCATGCGGAAACCGGCCTGAGGCGATCCCTGGAGCGCCTGCAGGGCCGGAAAATACTGCTCACCAACGCGCCGCTGCGTTATGCCGAAACCGTCCTGAAAACCCTGAAAATCTCGCATCTGTTTGACGGCATCTGGGCCATTGACCACATGCACCTGCAAGGCAGTATGAAACCCAAGCCGTCGTTATCGCTCATGCAGCAGGTTCGGGCACAACTGGGGGTATCGGCGCGCCAGGTCGTGCTGGTGGAAGACACCCTGCGCAATCTGAAAACAGCACGCCGTGCCGGCATGCGCACAGTGCATATCTTTCATCCTGGAACACCGTTTTCCGCCGGCCATAAAGGGCGCAACAGTTACGTTGATCTGCGCATCAACTCGATCAGGCAACTGGCCCAGGCACAGTTCTCGTTGCGCACACCGGGCAAGCCGGATCACGCTTGAAATTGATGGTCTGCCACTGCATGGCCAAAGCATCCAGGCACAACAGGCGGCCTTCCAGGCTGCTTCCCATGCCTGTCAGCAGCTTCAACGCCTCGGCCGCCTGAACACTGCCCACAATACCCACCAGCGGGGCCAGTACGCCCGTGGTGGCACAGCGCAACTCGGGCAAATCGTCCGACTCCGGAAACAGGCAGTGATAACAGGGCGACGACGCATGACGCATGTCGTACACACTGATTTGCCCGGAAAAGCGGATCGCCGCACCGGATACCAGAGGCTTGCCGTGCATGACGCACGCCCGGTTCACGGCATGGCGCGTGGCAAAGTTGTCGCAACAATCGAGCACCAGGTCGGCCTGGGCCACCTGGTCGGACAGCGCTGATCCGGTCAGGCGCTGCACCAGCGCGGTGACCTGCACCTCGGGATTCAGTGCTGCCAGCATCTGTTTTCCCGATTCCGCCTTGGCAACGCCCAGACGGTCGGTGGTGTGCAACAGCTGACGCTGCAAATTGCTGAGCTCGACGTGATCGTCGTCGGCAAGCACCAGATGCCCCACGCCCGAGGCCGCCAGATAGCAGGCAACCGGTGAACCCAGGCCACCCGCCCCCACCACCAGCACCCGGGAGGCCAGTAAGGCCTCCTGACCTTCGATACCGAACTCGTCGAGCAGCAGGTGGCGAGCGTACCTCAACAACTGGTTATCGTTCATTGCTGCACGGGAACAATACCGTCGGGGGTGATGCGATAGCGCTCTATATGGGGCTCAGCGGGAATCAGTGGCCTTTTTTTTTCTGCCGCATCGGTTGCTCCCGATGTTGCCGGTGCACCAGCGGATAATGCAGGCGAGGCATTGGCCTTTTCGCGCTCGGCCTTCGCCTGGGCAACCTGTGCAGGGTCGTTGCGCTGCACGGGGCGCCCTTCCAGATAGTTGATCGCCTGTTTCAGCTGGTAGTCGTCGGTTCCCCCGAACTCGAAAAGCTTGGGCTCCACCACGATGTCTTCCTGAACAGGCTCGGCTTCCGCTTCCGGCGAGTTGCCGTTGATCAGGTGTCGCTGGAGATCGGCCTCGCGGGGCAGACGGAACAGATTGCCACGCGCCGTGTCATCGACAGTGATGTCGGGCTCGACCCCGGTAACCTGGATCGATTTGCCGGACGGCGTGTAATACCGCGCTGTGGTGATCTTGATACCGGTGTCCTCACTGAGCGGCAAAACGCTCTGGACCGAGCCTTTGCCGAAGGTACGGTTACCCAGCACTTTGGCCCGCTGGTGGTCTTGCAGGGCGCCTGCCACGATCTCGGACGCAGACGCCGACCCCACATTCACCAGAACCACCATAGGCACAGTACGTGCCCACTGAACGGCCTTGTCGGGGCTGCCGCTGGCCGTGAACCCGGCTTCAAGGCTGCTGACGGGCCTGGAGAAATACTCGCGGTTTGACGAGGGGATGCGGCCCTTGGTGCTGACAACCAGCACATCGGGCTTCAGGAACACCGAGGACACCCCGATAGCGCCTTCCAGCAGCCCGCCCGGATCATTGCGAAGATCGAGGACCAGACCTTTGGGCTGGGGTGTTTCAGCGGCAAAACTGCGCAGTTGACGGGCAAGATCGTCGACCGTTCTTTCCTGGAACTGGGCAATGCGCACATACGCAATACCGTTATCGAGCATCTTGCCCCGCACGCTGCGTACCTTGATGATGTCGCGCACAATGGTGACGACCAGCGGCTTGTCGCGACCGGGACGCTTGATGGTGAGTTCGATGGACGTATCGGGCTCGCCGCGCATGAGCTTGATGGCCCCGTTCAGGGTCATGCCCTTGGTGGGCTTGCCATCGATGTGCGTGATGAGGTCGCCGGCCAGAATGCCTGCCCGTGCCGCCGGGGTGTCCTCGATGGGTGCAATGACTTTCGGCATGCCGTCTTCGCTGCCGATTTCAATGCCCAGCCCGCCGAAACCGCCTTGCGTGATCGACTCCATTTCCTTGAATGCCTCGGCATCAAGATAGGTGGAATGCGGATCGAGGTCGGAAAACAGCCCCTTGATGGCATCGTTGATGAGCTTTTCGTCGGATAACGGCTCAACGTAGGTGCTTTTGATCGCCGCAAACACATTTGCGAACTGCTGAAGGTCTTTGAGCGGAAGGGGATCGCCCCGCTGGGCGACCGCACTGACCCCAAGGCTGATCAACACGCCGCCAAGGGCCCCCAACATAACCAGACTGAATTTGCCGAACCTGCGAGTGCCCATGCACATACCCGTTTAAAAACTGTAGACGCCACCCGGCAAACGCGCGGGGCAGGCGAGATTCCTATAGTACCGAAATTAGCGCCGCAACCAAAGCTGAGGGTTGACGGGAACGCCGCGATGCCGGATTTCAAAGTATAGCCCCGGCTCAACCTGGCCACCGGTGGACCCCACAGTGGCAACGACCTCGCCGCGCCGGACCGTGTCACCCACCTGCCGAAGCAAGCTTTGGTTATACCCGTAAATGCTCAGGTACTGCTGCCCGTGGTCAAGAATGAGAATATTGCCGAAACCGGTCAGCCAGCTGGCATAAACCACCCGGCCGGAGGCCACAGCCCTGACTTGCGTTCCCTCGGTGGCAAGCAACACAATGCCGCGCCATACCCCGCCGTCGGGGCGCTTTGAGCCGAACCGGCCCAATGTTTCCTGTGCAGGCACCGGTGGCGGCAGACCTTGCCGCAGCCCCTCGGGGGCCCCTGCCGCCGCCGGATCGCTCTGGCGCCGTTCGGTTTCCTGCTGTGCCCGTTCCTGCTCGGCTTTATCCTGTTTAGCCTGTTCCTGCTGTGCCTTTTCTTGTTCAGCACGCGTCTGTTTCGCGCGATCCCTGGCCTGCCGGATTTGTTCCTCTTCACGACGCTGCTCTTCGCGGCGCTGTTCTTGTTCGCGTTGCCGCTGCTCTTGGCGGCGCTTCTGCTCGGCCAGACGCTCACGCTCGCGCTGCTCCGCGATGGCTTGCCCCAGCCCCTCCACCAGACGCCCCAGGCGTTGTTCGTTACCTTCCAGACGCTGGGCTTGCGAGCGCTGCTCACGCAACTGCGACTCAATGCGGGCCAGCACCTGCTCGCGCTCTTTGCGCTGCTCATCGAGCG
Source organism: Burkholderiaceae bacterium (assembly GCA_050252075.1). Taxonomy (GTDB): domain Bacteria; phylum Pseudomonadota; class Gammaproteobacteria; order Burkholderiales; family Burkholderiaceae_B; genus JAAYGT01. Next base: position 13,907 of record JBFWLP010000056.1, read on the forward strand.
CCTGCTTGCGGTTTTGCGTCTGTTCGGCCAATGCCTTGAGCACGGCCTGATTGTCACGCACGGTTTGCTCCAGGGTCTTGAGCCGTTCCAGGGCGGCCTGCACTGCCCGCACCGCATCGGACTGCGCCTGGGTGATGTAGCTAAGGTAACGTAATTCACGACCGATTTCGCGCGGATCATCGCCCGACAGCAAGGCTGTCCAGGGTGACAGCCCCGCCTCGTAGTGGGACCGCAGCAGGGCGGCCAGCGTTGCGCGCCGCTGCACCAGCTGGTCTTGCTGCTCTTTTTGCTGCGTTTGTGCCGCCTGCAGCTGCTGCTGCGCCCGTTCGATACGCTGCGCCAGTTCGACCAGTTCGCGATTGATATCGGAAATTGCGGTTTCCGAGGCCTGCAGCGCACTGGCCGCGTCGCGCCGCGATGACTCGTGCGCTTCGATATCTTTCTTCAGGCCGTCGATACGCGACCGCAGCTCGGTTTGCTGCCGCCGCGCATCGGCCTGTTGACGCTGCAGGTCGTCGGTGGCCGCTGCCTGCGCAACCCCGATGCTTATCCACAGCGCCGTCGCCACGTGAGCGAGGCGCATAGTCGGTTACTTCCTGGCTTTGCCCTGATTGGCGACGGCCGCCATCGCCGCTTCGATTTCGGCCGGATCACCCAGATAATAGTGGCGGATCGGACGAAGATCGTCGTCGAGCTCGTACACCAGCGGCTGGCCGGTGGGAATGTTCAGATGCACGATATCGTCGTCGGAAATACCGTCAAGATGCTTGATGAGCGCACGCAGGCTGTTGCCATGAGCGGAAATCAGCACGCGGCGCCCGGCCCGGATCGCCGGGGCGATCGATTCATTCCAGAAGGGCAGAACCCGCGTCACCGTATCTTTCAGGCACTCGGTTGCCGGAAGGTTTTCGGGCGCGATTTTCGCGTAACGCCGGTCAAAGCGGGGGTGCCGCGGGTCGTCCGCTTCAAGGGCGTTCGGCGCGATGGCGTAGGCTCGGCGCCAGACCAGAACTTGCTCGTCACCGTATTTGGCCGCCGTTTCCGCCTTGTTCAGACCCTGCAATGCGCCATAATGGCGCTCATTCAGGCGCCAGGATAAACCCACCGGCGTGTACATGGCGTCCATGGCGTCCAGGGCGATCCACAGGGTGCGAATGGCCCGCTTCAGCACCGAGGCGTAGGCCAGGTCGAATTCATAGCCCTGGTCGCGCAGCAATTCACCCGCAGCCTTGGCCTGCGCCCGGCCGGTGTCTGTCAAATCGACATCGGTCCAGCCTGTAAAGCGGTTTTCCAAATTCCACTGACTTTCACCGTGGCGCATCAAGACAAGTTTATGCATGGTATCTTTTGACCTAAAAGTTGAAATTCTCCGCCCATTTTATAATCTTCTGTTCAGCCACTTAATTAAACCAGGCATCAGGACGCATCGTGGACTTTTTACTCTATCAGAACAACTACCTTATTTTATTCGTTGCCGTGGCTTCCGGCATCATGCTGGCCATGCCCAATCTGCTCAAAGGCGGGGCGAAAACACTGGCCGTGCCCGAAGCCGTTCGCCTGGCCAACCAGAACGACGGCCTGTTCATCGACATCCGTAATCACGATGCCTTCAAAGCCGGAGCCATTCCCCAGGCACGCAATATTCCGGTGGCCGACATCAACACCAAAACGGGATCGCTGCCCAAAGACAAACCCCTCATCGTGTATTGTGAACAGGGCAGGGAATCAATGCGCATCGCAAGGTCGTTGCGCAAGCAGGGGTTTGACCAGGTTTACAGTATCGATGGCGGGTTGCGCGGCTGGCTTCAGGCCGGCATGCCGGTATCGAAGAAACACTAGCCCTACACGCTTTTATCTACAAAAGGAATGCCATGGCCAACGTCACCATGTATTGCACGGCGGTTTGCCCCTACTGCGTGCGCGCCGAAATGCTGCTCAAGCAACGCGGCGTGTCGGGTATTGAAAAAATCCGCATCGATCTCGATCCGGCACAACGCGACGCAATGATGCAACGCACCGGCCGGCGCACCGTACCCCAGATCTACATTGGGGATACACACGTTGGCGGGTTCGACGATCTTGCCGCGCTCGACCGCGAAGGGGGCTTACTGCCTCTGCTCAACGCCTGACCCGACTCGGCGTACACTCTTACTCTCTTTTTAAATTCTGGAACTCTCATGGCCGAACAAACCCCCAACAGTCACGACCAACAAAGCGGCAACGAACCGAGCTTCAGCCTGCAGCGCACCTACGTGAAAGATTTGTCTCTGGAAATGCCCAATGCGCCCGAAATCTTTCTTGAGCAGGAAACACCTTCGGTGGAAGTGTCGATCAACGTAGGCGGCCAGCGTTTGGCTGAAACAGTGTACGAAGCAACGGTTACGGCAACCGTCACCACCCGCATCAACGATAAAACCCTGTACCTGGTTGAAGCCACACAGGCCGGCATCTTCGAGGCCGCCAACATTCCGGCCGAACAGCTCGATCCGCTGATCGGCATTGTGTGCCCCACCATGCTTTATCCCTATTTGCGCGCCACCGTGGCCGATGCCATCACCCGCACATCGTTGCCGGCGCTGCACCTGACGGAAGTGAACTTCCAGGCACTGTATGAACAGCGTCTGGCCGAACTGGCCCAGCAACAAGGGCAAAGCGATTCCGGTATTGTGCTGCCTCCCGGCGCCAAACGCCAGTAAGCCGTATCCGCATGGTGCCCCCGTCTTCGCCTCTGCGTCTCGCCGTTGTGGGTGCCGGCAGCTGGGGCACTGCGCTGGCGGCCCTGGCCAGCCAGCAAGCCGACACCGTTCTGTGGGCCCGTAACCCGCAAACGGCACACGACATTCAGGACCACCACACCAACGCGCAGTATCTTCCCGGTATTTCGCTACCGTCGTCACTACGTGCCACCGATCATCTTCAGGCGGCGCTCGATCATGCCCTTGCCGATGGCCCGCAAGCCGGGCTCATCATCGTGGGTGTGCCTGTGGCCGGCATGCGCAGCCTGTGCGAAACCCTCGGCGCGGCGCTGTCCAGCCACGACGTGCAAGGGCTCAGCATAGTCTGGACCTGCAAGGGCTTTCATCCCGACACGGCGCAATTGCCCCACGAAATCGTCGATGATACGCTGGGCACATTGCCGGGGTTGGAAACCGGGGTGCTGTCGGGGCCGTCGTTCGCCCGCGAAGTGGCACAGGGTTTACCGGTGGCGCTCACCATCGCCACAAGACACAACCCCACCATCGACAAAGTCACGCGGGCACTGCACAGCACCTCCTGCCGCATATATTCCAGTGACGACATCATCGGCGTTGAAGTGGGGGGTGCACTGAAGAATGTCATGGCCATCGCCTGCGGCATCTCTGACGGGCTGGAACTGGGAACCAACGCACGCGCCGCCCTGATCACCCGGGGGCTGGCGGAAATGCAACGCCTGGGCCAGGCCATGGGCGGTCGAGCGGAAACCTTTGCCGGCCTCACCGGCCTGGGTGACCTGGTACTGACCACTACCGGCGCTTTGTCGCGCAACCGTCAGGTAGGCCTGGCGCTGGGTCAGGGACGAACGCTGGCCGACATTCTGGCCGGCGGCATGACGGCCGAGGGGGTGCGCTGCGCGAAAGCGGCCCTGGCGTTGGGCCGGGCTCACGGGGTCGACATGCCGATCACCGAGGCGGTTTGCCACGTGCTGTTTGAACAGCTTGCCCCACACCGTGCCGTGTCCTCGCTGCTGGCCCGCGAGGCGCGGCCGGAATAATTTCAAGACCCACTGTTTTTAAAGGAAGTACTCTATGTCACGTCACTCCTCGATGCGTCGGCGCCTGACGGGCGCGATCGCCACCCTTGCGGGCGCCGGCATGCTGGCAGTCTCGGGCCTGGCCCATGCCGCGTGGCCCGAAAAGCCGATACAGCTGATCGTCCCCTTCCCGCCCGGATCGTCTCCCGACACCCTGGCGCGCACCATTGCCGAACCCCTGGCCACACGGCTCGGACAAGCCATTGTGGTCGAAAACAAGCCGGGTGCGGGCGGCAACATCGGCACACGCCAGGCCGCCCAGGCCAAACCCGACGGCTACACCCTGCTGCTGACCATCAACGGCCCCATGGTGACGGCCCCCACCCTGTACAAGAAAACGCTGGGCTATGACCCGCTCAAGGATCTGGCTCCCGTTACACTGGTGGGCACCAGCCCCAATGTGCTCGTGGTGCCCCAGAACTTCCCCGCCCAAACCCTGAAAGAGTTCGTCGCACTGGCCACATCGAAGCCGGGCGAACTGAATTACGGCACGGTTGGCCCGGGCAGCTCGTCGCACCTGGGCATGGCCATGCTGGAACACGAGGCAGGCATCAAGCTTCAGCAAATTCCTTACGCCGGTTTTCAGCAAGTGATTACCGCCATCATTGCCGGCGATGTACAGGCCGGGTTTATGGTTCCGGGTATTGCCATGCCGCAGATCCGTGCGGGTAAAGTGCGCGCACTGGCGATCACCAGCCTGGAACCCAGCCCCGTACTGCCGGGCATTCCCACCATGAACGACCAGGGGTACCCGGGATTCGAGTCCATTTCCTGGAACGCCTTTTTTGCCCCGGCCGGAACGCCCGACGCCATCATTACGCGCCTGAACAGCGCTATTGCGGAAATACTCACGCAAGACGACGTGCAGAAGAAAATGGCGGCCCTGTATTTCACGCCTAAATCCACCAGCCCGGCAGGCCTGACGGACCTGATCGTCAGCGAGAAAAAACGCTGGGATGAAGTCATCAACCGCCTGGGCTTGTCGCTGGATTAAGCGCGCTACTGCCCGCCGTCGTAGCCGCTCTGGCGCCACGCCTCATAAACGGTAATCGCCACGGCATTCGACAGGTTCAGGCTGCGCTGCCCCGACCGCATGGGCAGGCGCAGCCAGTTCGACGGATCGAAGTGGGCACGCTCGGCATCCGACAACCCGGCGGTTTCCCGCCCGAAGACAAAAACGTCGCCGGGTAGGAAAGGCACCTCGCCGATGCGGCGCGTCCCGCGCGTGGTCAAGGCAAAACAACGGCCAGGGGGCGCAGCCGTGACCGACAACGCCCGGGCCAGATCGTCGTGCACCTGAATACGGGCCCATTCATGGTAATCCAGCCCTGCCCGGCGCAATTTGGCATCGTCCAGGGCGAAGCCCAGCGGTTTCACCAAATGCAGCGAGGCGCCGGTATTGGCTGCCAGGCGAATCACATTGCCCGTGTTGGGGGGAATTTCGGGGGAAACAAGAATAATGTGGAACATGGACAATCAATAATCATCGAAAAACGGAACGGGCGTACGCCGCCTGTCAGTGAAGGGGTGTTCGGGCGGCCACCAGCCCGATGACCGATAGGGCGCCCGCCCGGCGCAAGGCCAGGGCAATATTGTGCAAAGTGGCGCCTGTGGTCATGACATCGTCGACAAGCGCAATATGATAGCCGTCGCAGCGGCGGACGCAATCATACAAAGTTGCCGCCTGCTGTGCCCGTTCGCGGCGGCTGCGCTGTTTTTGCTGGCCGGCGCCGCCGCCCCGGCGCACCATATCCACACGCACCGGCGCCCGCAGGTACGGCGCCAGGCCCCGCGCAATTTCACCGGCCGGATTAAACCCGCGATGCCGCAAGGCCGCCTCACCCGAAGGAACGGGCACCACCAGCAAAGGTCTGGGCAGTGCCCCTGGCACGTTGTCACAAGCCAGCCGCACGGACTGCGCCAGAATCGATGACAGAGCCGCCGCATGCGTAAACCGCTGCTGCACTTTCAGCGCCTGTATCAGTAGATCACCAGGATGGGCATAATCGAATCCGGCCAGCACACGGTCAAAGGCCGGCGCGCGCTCCTTGCAGTCGGCACAGTCTGCGGTGGCCGACAGTGCCAGACAACAGCGCGGGCAGCGGGCAACCGTGCCATTTCGCATCGACGACGTAACGCGGCCGTGACAATGAACGCACAGCCCGGTGCCCGGCGCCCGCTGCTCACACAGCAAACAGGCAACGGGTAGGCTTGCCCGCACCCAACGGATCAACTGCCCGACGCCGACCGGTTCAAACCCGCGCGCCAGGAAGGGCCATTCGCGCCGAATGGGCAGATGCGCCATAATTTATCCTTTGACAAAGCCTGTTGCCCTTATCACAACACACTTCCCCGGCCGGCGCTCAAGGCGCTGTATCAACTATGTCACAGCCCCCGTCGCTGCATATCAGCAGCGCGCACGTACAAAAACAGTTTGCGCGGCGAGCGCCCCTGGATGCCGCCCAGTTCCTTTACGGCGAAATTGCACAGCGCATGCTGCAGCGCCTGAGCTATATCCGTATCCAGCCCACCCATCTGCTGGATGCCGGCTGCGGCGCGGCCCATGCGCTGGAGCCCTTGCGCGCCCGCTATCCGGGGCTGGACTACGTGGGTCTGGATGCCTGCGCCGCATTGCTGGCTGTCGCGCAAAAACGCTATCAGGCCAAACCGGGGCTCTGGCAGCGCTTGCGCAACAAACCGGCGCTTCCCCTTCATTTTGTGCAGGCCGATCTGGCCGATACAGCGCTCGCGCCGGAAAGCCTGGATCTGGTCTGGTCAAACATGGCGCTGCACTGGCATCCCGAACCACATAATGTGCTGGCCGAGTGGCGACGCATTCTGAAACCCGGTGCGCTGGTCATGTTTTCGTGCCTGGGGCCCGGATCGTTGGCGCAAGTGCGCAAGGCGCTGCAATCGGCCGATCTGCACACTGCCACACCCGAGTTCGTCGACATGCACGACTTCGGCGATCTGCTGATAGAAAAAGGGTTTGCCGACCCTGTCATGGACCAGGAAACCATCACACTGACCTATGGCAGCGCCGAACGGCTGCTGCAGGATCTGCGCGTACTGGGCGGCAATCCCAGCCAGAATCGCAGCCCCGGGCTCAAGGGCAGGCAATGGCGTGCACGCCTGATCGATGCGCTGGAATCGCAGCGCCATATGGACGGCACATTGCATCTGAGCCTGGAAGTGGCCTATGGGCACGCCTGGCGCGGCGCCTCGCACCGCGTGCGTCCCGGAGAAACACGTATCTCGGTCACTTCGATCGGCCGGGCTTCTGCCCCGCCGGGCCGTGGAAAGCCAGGCAATTAGATCAGGCCTTTTATCAGCAGGTTCAGACCGATCAGCAGCAGAACAATCGTCAGGCAACGTGCAAACACGGCTTCGTTTACCCGCTTGCGGATGCGCTGGCCGATATGCAGGCCGATAAAGGCCGGAACGAGCGCCACGGTGGAACCGATCAGATCATGGCCCGACAGCAGCTGGTTGCCCGACATCATCAGGCCCATTAACGCCGTGAAGTACCACGCCACCAGCGATATCGACGCCACAAAAACGTCTTTGGGAAGGCGCAGCGCCGCCAGATACATGGCCAGCACCGGCCCCACCAGCATTGAGATTCCGCCCACCAGGCCGGCAACCAAGCCCACCAGCGGGTTGGCCCAGGACTCGGCCCGAGGTGAAATGGGCAGCACTGCCCGGCGGTACTGCACAATGGCGAACGTGGAAACCAGCACGCCCAGGGCTATGTAGATAATGCGGGGATCCAGCACCACCAGAGCGCGCACGCCCCAATAGGTGCCGACCGGAATCACCAGCAGCAGCGCCCAGAACCGCTTGATAGTGGCAAGAAAATTACCCCCTGCGAAGCTTTGCCAGACACTGGTGGCAACGGCGGGCAGAATCAGCAACGCAATGGCCTGGGGCACCGGCATGAAACTGGCCATAATGGGCAAGGCAACCAGGGGCAAGCCCACACCAACCGTTCCTTTGACCACCCCGCCCACCATAATGGCCAGGAATGACACCACCAGCGTTACCCAGCCAAAATCAAGTCCGTTCATTGCATCCTGTCAGGCAGCCACAAAATGATCTGAGGTAGCCAGAACAGGATACCTATGAGTATGAGGTGAGCAAAAACATGCGGCCACACCCCACGAAATATATAACCCAGCGGATAGCCGGAAAAGCGCGCCACCACGTAAACGTTCAAACCTACCGGCGGCGTCAGCATGCCGATTTCCGCCACCAGCACAACCATGACACCAAACCAGATAGGATCGTAACCCAGCGAAAGCACCACGGGCAGGGCAATAGGCACCATCAGCAGCAAAATGGCAATCTGGTCCATGATGAAACCCAGCGCCAGAAACACCAGCAGCACGCACATCAGTACCGCCCAGGGTTCCATGTTCAACGAGCCCACAAAAGACACCAGTTGCTGCGTGGTTTGGGTGAGCGTCAGGAAGAACCCGAAAATTTTGGCGCCGATAATGATCATGAAAACCATGCACGTTGTGCCT
>JBFWLP010000057.1:0-21902 GCA_050252075.1 Burkholderiaceae bacterium
GGTGGTCATCATGGCGCCGATAGGCTGGTAACCCGCACCCAGACCTTTGGCAATGGTAAGAATATCCGGCACCACACCGTCCTGGGCGCAGGCAAACAAATGCCCCGTGCGCCCCATGCCCGACATGACCTCGTCGAGTATGAGCAGCACCCCGTAACGATCGCACACCTGGCGGATACGCTGCAGATAAGTGGCAACCGGCGGCAAGACCCCGGCGGTTGCACCCACGACGGTTTCGGCCACAAACGCCGCGACATTGCCGGCCCCCAGTTCCAGTATCTTGTCTTCCAGTTCGTTGGCCAGGCGCTGGGCATACTGCTCTTCGGTTTCATCCTGACGCATATCGCGGTAGGCATAGCACGGCGACACATGGTTGGCCTGCATGAGCAGGGGCAGAAAAGGCTCACGGCGCCAAGCATTACCGCCAATGGCCAGGGCACCCAGCGTATTGCCGTGGTAGCTTTGGCGACGCGCAATGAAATGCCGGCGCTCGGGCTGGCCGATTTCGACAAAGTACTGGCGTGCCAGCTTCAGTGCGGCCTCGACGGCTTCCGAACCGCCCGACACAAAATAGGTGTAGTTCAGGTCGCCCGGCGCATGCTCGGCCAGAAAATCGGCAAGCTCTTCGGCCGGCTGGGTGGTGAAGAACGATGAGTGGGCGTACGCCATGGTGTCGAGCTGCTGCTTGATCGCCTGGATGACGTCGGGATGGCCATGCCCCAGACACGATACGGCCGCGCCACCGGAAGCATCGATATAGGCCTTGCCGTGCTGGTCAAAAAGATAAATACCTTCCCCACGCACGGCGGTTTCCATAACCTGACGGGGCTGGCGGTGAAAAACGTGCGACATAGCGGCCTTCAACGTGAAAAGGCCGTGGCCCGCATTGGAAGGCCACGGCAAAAGAGACAATAGAACAGACAACAGGAAAGTTGATGAACCATGAATGTGCAGAACATGGAACAGACGGTGACGGGCCAAGGCCTGAATTCAACATCTGTTCCATCAATAATACTCCTCGCAACAAATAAATCAACACACCCCAAAAACTCCCGCACCTCATTCACCCAAAAAGAAACAAATGTTGCACATAACCCACGAATGGCACACCCTGGTTTACCACGTAAAATAACGCCATGACGCCAACCACCCCTGAACCCGCCACACTCGACGAACTCTCCCGGGAGCTGCAGGCGCGTTTCTCTGCCATGACACCGCAGTTCCAGCGCGGCGCGCGGTTTCTTATCGACCACCCCGATCAGGTTCCCTTGCTGTCCATGCGGCGTCTGGCGACCCTGGCCCAGGTTCAGCCCGCCACCCTGGTGCGTCTGGCCAAGTCACTGGGCTTTTCAGGATGGGACGCCATGAAGCCCCTGTTCCTGCAAGCCTTGCAAAGCACGGGGCCCAGCTACACCGACCAGGCCCGCACACTGGTAAGGTCACGCAAAGATCGCAGCATATTCGCCCGCACCGTGGCGGCCCAGGCAGACAACATCGGGCAGCTCACCGCCGCCAACCAGGACACCCTGCCGCTCGCGGTCGATCTGCTGTTTCATGCACAACATGTGCATGTGGCCGGCTTCCGGGCGTCGTTTGCCACCGCCCACACCTTTCATTACCTGTACCGGCTCTTTCGTCCTACCGTCAGTCTGGTTCGTGGCGACGCCGGTACGCTGGAAATGGAGCTGCGCACCATCCGGCCGCGCGATGTACTGGTGGTGTTCGGTTTTGCACCGTATTCCCGGGAAATAATGCGCGTCATCGAGTACGCCACCACCCACGGTTGCCAAGTGGTTGCCGTTTGCGACAGCCGGGTGGCACCCATCGCGCTGCAGGCCCAGGCCACACTGGTGTTTCCTACCGCCACCCCTTCATTTTTTCCCTCGAACGCTGCCGCCGTCGCCCTGGCAGAGGTACTGATCGAACATTTGCTGGCTCGCGCCGGCAAACGCGCCGTCGAGGGGCTGCACATTGCCGAAACCGAGCTGCATGCCGGCGGCGCCTACTGGAAAGCCACTCCGTAGCCCGCGCCTTCCGTTCCGTCAACGCCCTTTCTTCCGAGCACACCATGCTGACCTATCTTGACATCTGCGGCGGCCCTATCGATATTGGTCGCGCCCTGGGACGCTTCGGCCGACAGGCCGTTCACGATTATCTGTGTCACAGCACCGCATGGGCCTCGGTCATGCAGTGGCGCGACAGCCACATCGCGCATCAGCTGCATCGGCACATTGAGCTGCACTTTCCCGCCATTGCCCTGGAGCTGCGTGGCCTGGCGCAGGGGCTGGACCTTCCCGAACAAGACGTCGTGCTCTGGAACTGCCGCGGCGATTTGTGGGCCATGGCTCCCGACGGCTGCACCACCGTGCTGTTGCCCGGGCCGTCGCAGCCGCGCATTACCCATAACGAAGACGGTGATCCGAATTTCCGGGGCCACTGCGGCATTGCCCGCATTAGCCCGGATGACGGGCCCGGATTCGTCTCGTTTGTGTATCCCGGCTCGATTCCCGGCCATACCTTTGCCGTGAACCAGCACGGAGTGGCCATGACGGTCAACAACCTGCGATGGCGTCAGGTTACCGCCGGTGTTCCGCGCATGGTGATTACACGGGCGTTGCTGAACCAGCCCGGCCTGGCCCAGATCACCGCCATGCTGCAGGCCGGATCGTGGTCGGGCGGTTTTCATCTGAGCATTGCACAAGCCGGTCAGAGCCGCTTGCTCAGTATCGAGTTTGGGGCGGCCGGCGTTTCCATACAAGACATTCGCCGGCCATCGCTGCACGCCAACCATGCTGTTCATCCAGCGCTGGCGCACGCGCCGCAGCGGATCACGGCATCATCGGACCATCGACAGCAACGCGGCGACACCCTGATCGCCCAGGCCGGCACCGACGGCCCGGACCCGCTGGCAATACTGCGTGACACCTACGACACCGAATGGCCGATCTTGCGCCTGGCCCCCGACGACAGTGATCAGGAAAACACCCTGGCCACCGCCGATCTGCGCGTGGGCAGGCATGCTGTGAGTTGGGAGGTTTACACGCCCGGTCAGGCAACGCCCGCCTTCCGGTTCGAAGGCACCCGTCGCCTGCAAGCCTAACGCCTGGCACTTACAGCAACGACGTTACAAAACGGGCAATATGGCCCGCCAGGCCGCTCATATCGTGCTGCACACGGGCAAACCCGGCTGATTTTTCACTGGTGTGCTCATCCAGGTAAAGCCCCCGGCTGACCTCGATTTGCAGGCTGTGCCAATGATGCGCGGGCCGCCCGAACCGGCGCACCAGCGCCATGCCGGCAAACGGATCATTGCGGGCCACGGTGTAGCCCCTGTCTCGCAGGTAGTCTTCCACAATGCCGGTGAATGTGGGATCGCAACTTTTTCCGTGAAGGTCGCCCAGTACCACATCGGCCAGCGGCGCGGCGCCCCGGCCCAGCAACACACCGGTATCGGAAGGCATGGAATGCACGTTGATGTGCCAGACCACGCCAAACTGCGACTCAAGTGCCTGCATGCGGTCGGCAAGCACCTGATAGTAAGGTTTGTAATAACGCTCGATGCGGTCGAGCACTTCGGCGGCCCACAGTTTGTGATCGTAGACCGGCTCGCCGCGAATGCGGCTCCAGATCAGCCCGCATCCTTGCCGGCAGCGCTCGGAAGGCGACAAGGGTTCGGCCCAGGGTTCGGCCAACAGGGTGGGATCGAGATCGTCGGGCTCCCTGTTCAGATCGATGTAGGTGCGCGGAAAATTGGCCGCCAGCAAGGTGCCCCCGGCATCGGGAACACCCGACCACAGGGCGTCGACAAGCGTATCTTCAGCCCACCGCAATTTTGTCAACGGCAACACACTGCGGAAATCGGCGGGATAAACACTGCCGCTGTGCGGCGAATCGCACACGAACGGAATAGGCTGCGCACGCGGCAATGTCAGGTCGTAAGGCGCAAAATCGGTATCGGCAAACTTCATGACAACGCTTCCCTTGGTTAACCCTACACGATGGTACACCAAGGACCCATAAAAAAACCGCGATACCGTCATTCGGGGTATCGCGGAAAGTACAACAGAGGAAGACAGGTCGGCGTTACGGGTTACTGCACTTTGCTCAACATGTACTGCACGGCAGCGCGCAAGGTGTCGTCGTCGGCGGCACTGCCGCCACGCGCCGGCATGGCGCCCTTGCCTTTGAATGCAACCTCCATGATGGCTGCCTCACCTTTGCTCAGCAGGGGTTCCCAGGCTTTCTTGTCGCCCAGTTTGGGCGCGTTGGCCACCCCGGTGCTGTGGCAGGCGATGCAGGCCGACTTGTACAGCTTTTCACCGCCCGGATGCGTTGCCGCTACCGGTTTGGCTTTTGCATCCGCCGGTTTGGCGGCAGCAGGCTTGGGCGTTGCGGCCGGCTTGGCAGCGTCGGGCGCAGGCTTTTTCACCGCGTTCGCTTCAGGGCCTTCAATCGGGCCGGGAGCCTTGACTTGCGTCATCAGGTCATGGTTCCACTCCCCTTCCACCTTGATGTGGCCCGCAGCACCTTTTTCAAAGGCTTCGATCAGGTTGTGGTTTACGTAAGCGTACACACCGGGTTGCTTGAAGGTATACAGCGCCGCGCCGGCCGAACCGCCCCGAATGAACCAGGTTTCCAGATCTTTCTCGGGCGGGTTGGCAAACTTGCCGGTTTCCCAAACCCAGTCGCCATGGCCGCCGATCAAGTGGGGGCGGGTGTCGCGGTTGGCCTGCGAATGAATCAGCAACACGGTCTCACCGACTTTTGAGGTTAGCGCACCCTCACCGGTCAGGGCACCCACACGCCCGTTAAACACCACGTGGGTGGGGATCAGCGTGTTCATGGCTTCGACTGTGTCGGCGTAGCTTTCGGCCAATGTGTCGTAATCCTTGTAGTTTCCGTTCCCGTCTTTGGGAATGTAGAAGTCAAACTCACCGATCGTGTAAGCCTTGTCGTAGCTGAGCGGGTTGCCGGCAGGATCTTTCAGCCCTTCACGGGGCAGCACCATCAGGGTGCCGCTCATGCCCGATATGACGTGCCAGGGCACCATGCCTTCAGGCGCGCAGTGGTATACCCATACGCCACTGCGATCGGCCTTGAAGCGCAATGTCGCCTGCTCGCCGGGGTGCACGTCGGTCAGTTTGGCACCGCCCAGCGCACCTGTAGCGGCATGCACGTCAATATTGTGGGGCATGGCGTTGCCGGCCGGATTCACCAGTGTGATCTCCACATAGTCGCCCTCGTGAACCACCATGGTGGGCCCGGGCAAGGTGCCATTGAATGTCATGGCCTGCATGGTTGTGCCTTTGTCATCAATGACAATTTCTTTCTCTTCAATCACCATGCGGAACTGAACCACTTTGGGGCCGGCCTTGGCTTTCTGGTCGTGAGCGTGCACCATCGGGGGCGCGACCAGGTCAACTTTCACGCGCTCCAGCTGGTCAACGTTGCTTGCCATTGCAGGCAAACCACTCAGCATGGCTGTCATCACAGCGGCTAACAGTGTGGGACGGAACGCTTTCATTTGGAACTCCCTTTTTCTGAGTCATCGTCAATCTCGACGGTTCCATTGTGCGTTTCGGGAGCAGTTCCTTCTTTGTTGCAGCGCAAATAAGAACAGCGATTTATTCGGGTTAACCATTACCACCCGTCACGCCGCCACGCTTCATTCGTTTCTGGCCCGCTCACAACCCCGATGCTAGAATGGCCGGGTTTGCTTCCCTATGGACAACCTATGCCTGCCCAGATCAGCCGAGCGCTTTTGCAGAATCTGGCCATGTTCCAGGCCATGACCAACGCCGAACTCGATGCCGCCCTTGCACACGCGCAAGCCACACGGCTGAAGGAAGGCGACGCCGCATTTCGCCAGGGCGAGCCGGTGGAACGGTTTTTCATCCTGCTGGGCGGGCACCTGAAAGTCATGCAGATCACCGCCGACGGCGAACAGGTTGTCGTGCGCTACGTGAACCCCGGCGATGTGTTCGGCATTGCGCGTGCCATGGGGCGCCAGCATTATCCGGCCACGGCACTGGCCGTCGAAGAAAGCCTGGTCATTTCCTGGCCGGCGTCCGACTGGGACAACTTCATTACACACAATGCGCAATTTGCCTCCAGTGCGCTGCAAACCGTGGGCCAACGCCTGCAAGACGCCCACAGTCGCATTCGCGAGCTGTCCACCGAAGAAGTGGAGCAGCGAGTGGCGCGCGCCATTTTGCGGCTGGCGGAAAAATCGGGTGAACCAGTCGATGGCGGCATACGCATCAACTTTCCCATTACCCGCCAGGATATCGCTGAAATGACCGGCACCACGCTGCACACGGTCAGCCGCCTGCTGAGCGACTGGAAAGACAAGGGCTGGGTGGACACCGGCCGCAAGCGCATCAGCGTGCTTTCACCCGAAAAGCTGTCGCAGCTGGCCAACGGCGCGCGTCCCGGCTAGCCCAGGCCAAGCGCAGCCCGCAGCGACCTGCGGCCGGTATCGGCCGTGCCGGGCGCCGTCTCGTCACGTACCAGGCGTATACCCAGGTTGCTGGGAGGCACACCCACAGAACACGCCCCGCTCTTGGGGTCGCGAATAAAATCGGTAATGTAGCTGCGATGCGGGCCGGCCACCACGCGTATCCCGCAATTTTCACCGCCTCCGGCAACGGGTTCGCCGCGGGCGTCCAGCTGTACGCGAACATGGCATGTATCCGTCCAGTCCCACACATTGCCCACCATGTCCTGCAGGCCGGCGGCATTGGTGCCAAAGCTGCCGAACGGCTTGACCACCCCGTCGACACTTGTCTTGCGGCGGCTTTCCAGATCGTATTCGGCCAGCCAGCGGGCGGCGGGGTTGGTGCTGTCCAGGGCGCCCAGAATCACATCTTCCTTGTAGGCCTCACCGGCCGCGTGAACCCATTCCTCGTAGGAGGGCAAGCGATAACGCTGCCCGGTGCGGGCGGAATACCACGTTGCGTAGTCGGTGGCATCGCGCCAGCTGACGCCCACCACCGGCAAGTTATCAGCCAGGCTCTCGCGATGCTCTTTCGCCAAGGGTTTGCAGGCACCCTCGGCAACACACAGGGCGTAATCGGCCTGGCTGACCTGATGGCGCATCATGACCACCCGGCGCTCAAACGTGTGGCGAGCCTGCGCAGGCGATACCGGATACCCTGCGCGTACGTAATCGCCTGCCGGGTAGTATGTCAGGGTGCCCGGCGCCACCTGAACCACCGCTGCGTCGTCGGGAGGCGCCGCCGATACCGTTCGGGTATCGTCGATCGAGCAGCCGCCCAGCAGGGCTGCCAGCGCCAGGGCTGTTGTTCCGGCCAGAGGGGAAATAGTAAACCAGGACATCGCACATTACCTTTTGCATCGCCCCCGACAACAGGAGCGTTAAAGGTATTGAACTACTGTCCCGGCAAAGCGTCTTTGTTGCAGCGCAAAGACGCAAGCAACCCGACCGGGTTGCCGGCGGCCTCAGGAAACGACGCCGGCCTTGCTGGCCTGTTCGTCGGCGTGATAGGAAGAGCGCACCATGGCACCCACGGCGGCGTGTGTGAAACCCATGGCGTAGGCTTCGCGCTCGATCATGGCAAAGGTGTCGGGGTGCACATAGCGCATGACCGGCAAATGGTGTTCCGACGGCTGCAGGTATTGCCCGATGGTGAGCATGTCGACGTTATGGGCACGCAGGTCGCGCATGACCTGCAGAATTTCCTCGTCGGTTTCCCCCAGCCCCATCATGAGGCCTGACTTGGTGGGAACGTCGGGATGCTGCACCTTGAACTCGGACAACAGCTTCAGCGAGTGGTGGTAATCGGAGCCCGGTCGCGCCTGCTTGTACAGGCGAGGCACGGTTTCCAGGTTGTGATTCATGACGTCGGGCGGACCTTCGTTCAGAATGGCCAGCGCGCGATCAAGGCGGCCACGGAAATCGGGCACAAGCACTTCAATGCGCGTAGCGGGCGAATGCTGGCGGACCTGCCGTATGCACTCGACAAAATGGGCGGCGCCGCCGTCGCGCAGGTCGTCGCGGTCGACCGAGGTAATAACCACGTACGACAATTTCATGGCGGCAATGCTGCGTGCCAGATTCAGGGGCTCGTTGACGTCGAGCGGATCGGGACGGCCATGCCCCACATCGCAGAACGGGCAGCGACGCGTGCATTTGTCGCCCATGATCATGAAGGTGGCCGTCCCTTTGCCGAAACATTCGCCGATATTGGGACAGGACGCTTCTTCGCATACCGTGTACAGGTTGTGTTCACGCAAAATGCGCTTGATATCGTAAAAACGCGAACCGGGGGCCGCCGCTTTCACCCGGATCCATTCGGGCTTCTTCAGGCGTTCGGTTTGCACGACCTTGATGGGAATGCGCGATGTTTTATCTGCGGATTTCTGCTTCTGGGTGGGGTCATAGGCAGGGCGCACCGTGGGTTTGCGGGTGGCGGGGGTATCGGCAGGGCTGGACATGAAGGCTAACCTGTTGGCAAGGCAAAAGAATCATTCTACCGCGCCGGCCCGAACCAAGGCCAATGACCCGCGCGCCAGTGGGGCTGTGGGGCTATTTCCCCTTCCAGACGGGCTGGCGTTTCTGCATGAAGGCATCGATGCCTTCGGCCACGTCGTCGGCCATCATGTTCTGCGCCATGACCGTGCCGGCGTAGTCGTACGCATCGCACAGATCCATGGTGTGCTGGCGACGGTACATGGCCTTGCCGGTACGCACCGCCACCGGGCTTTTCTCGCAAATGGACTGCACCAGCGCCTGAACGGCATCATCGAGCTGTTCCGGCGCAACCGCCTGATTCACCAGCCCCCATTCCTGCGCCTGTTCAGCCGATATGAATTTGCCCGTGACGAGCATTTCAAAGGCCTTTTTCATGGCTACATTTCGGGTGAGCGCGACGGCCGGGGTGGAGCAGAACAAGCCTACATTGATGCCCGAGACGGCCAGCTTGGCCTGAGTTGACGCAACCGCAAGGTCGCAGCTTGCCACCAGCTGGCAACCCGCCGCCGTGGCCGTGCCATGCACGCGCGCAATGACCGGCACAGGCAGATTGACGATGGCTTGCATGACGCGCCCGCACTTGGCGAACAACTGCTGGTAATAGGTTTGATCGGGGTTCGCCCGCATTTGCTTCAGGTCGTGGCCGGCGCAAAATGCGCGGCCGTTCGCCGCCAGCACCACGCAGCGTACCGCGTCGTCGTTTTGAATATCGCCCAGTGCCGCTGCCAGTGCATCGAGCATTTCGTCGGACAAGGCGTTGTACTGATCCGGCCGGTTCAGGGTGAGCGTAACAACGTCGTTGGCGCGATGCCGCAGCACCAGGGGAGTATCGGTGGTCATGGTAGTGTCTCCTGCAGTAATTGTCGTATCACACACTACCGGGCAAGGCCGCGTCAAGTCACGAAATCGTCAGGCCTTGCGCTGCATCAGTGCGGCCGACAAGCGGCGGGCCAGATGTTGCCCGACGTCATCCACCGTGGCGTGTATGCCGCAGGAGCGCAGATCGGTCGTGACCAGGCCGGCATAACCGCAGGGGTTGATACCCTGAAACGGTGACAGGTCCATGGCCACGTTCAGCGCCAGACCGTGGTACGAACAGCCTTGCCGGATCTTGACCCCCAGCGCGGCGATCTTGGCGGGCTCCGCCCCCGGCTGCGGCACATACACCCCCGGGGCGCCGCTTTTACGGCACGCACCGGGCAAGCCCGACTCGTCGAGCACCTGAATGGCGATATCTTCAAGCAGGGCCACGTAATCTTTCACATACAAACCGTAGCGGCGCAGATCGAGCAGGCTGTACATTACAACCTGCCCGGGACCATGGTAGGTAACCTGCCCGCCGCGATCGGAACGCACCACGGGAATGGCGCCGGGGTTCAGCACATGTTCCGGCTTGCCCGCCAGGCCCAGGGTGTACACCGGCGTATGTTCGACCAGCCAGATTTCGTCGGGCGTGCCGGCCTGCCGGGTGGCGGTGAATTCGCGCATGGCGTCCCACACTGGCGCATACGGTGCCGGCCGGGGCAACCACTTCACGGCAATCACGTTACAGCACCACCGACACCATGGGGTGACCGTGCAGCGCACGGTACAGATCGTCGAGCTGCTGGCGCGACGTGGCACGCACCACGAAAGTCAGGCCCAGATAGTTGCCGCTGCGGCTGGGGCGCATTTCCACCGTGGCCGGATCGAACTGGGGATCAAAACGGCACACGACTTCGGTAAGCACCTGGGCAAGGTCGGGGTGCGACTTGCCCATTACCTTGATGGGGAAGTCGCTGGGGTACTCAATGAGCGAGTCTTCGGGGGGAACATTGGACATGGCGTTTGTCAGGCGGCTATCGCCGCGTCGTAACCGGCACGCAGGGCGGCATATACCGGCCCGGGCCGACCGGAACCCACGGGCGCACCGTCGTAGCGGGTAATGGGCAGAACTTCCTTGGTGGCCGAGGTAAGCATGAGCTCATCGGCCGCCGCCACTTCGGCCTGCGTGACCGGCCGTGCCTCGAAGCGAATGCCGGCGGCCTGGGCCAGCTCTTGCATGAGACCGTAGCGTATGCCTTCCAGAATAAGGTTATCGCGAGGCGGGGCCAGCAACACCTGATTCTTGACCACCCAGATATTGCACGACGCCCCTTCGGTGAGCCGGCCGTCGCGAAACTGGACGACCTCGTCGACGCCGGCTTCGGCGGCCTTCTGCTTGGCCAGCACATTGCCCAGCAACGAAACCGACTTGATGTCGCACAACAGCCAGCGAATATCGGGAATGGAGATCACTGCCAGGCCCTGCTCGCGCGCGGCGGCGTCGGGCCGGGTAAACGGCGACACCATGGCAAACACGGTGGGCGTGACATGCCCCTTCGGGAAGGCATGATCGCGCTTGGCAACACCCCGGGTAACCTGAATGTAGACCATGGCATCGCGTTCGCCGAAGGGCTCCAGCAGTTTGGCCACCAGGGCCTCCCACCGGCTTCGGGTGTATTCCGTCTGGATACCGATCGCCGCCAGGCTGCGGTCAAGGCGCGCCAGATGGTTGTCCATGCGAAACGGCTTGCCTGCGTAGGCGGGAACCACCTCGTAGACACCGTCACCAAAAATAAAGCCACGGTCCAGCACCGACACCTTGGCATCGCCCAGGCGTACATAACTGCCATTCAAATAGGCCAGACTGTCGTTATCTACATCAGGAATCATTGCGTTCGCCTTCAGGCCCCGCGGGGGCCGCCCGATTTACTGGAATAAAAGAAGAATTTTGTCGTAGATGCGCCCGAAAAAGCCGGCTTCGGGCACGTTGTTCAGCACCACCAGCGGTTCCTCACGCAGCGGCTTGTCGTCGAGCGTCAGGGTAACCGTGCCCACAGGCTGGCCTTTGGAGAGTGGCGCCAGCAAAGGCTGTGCATAGTTGGCCACTGGCTTGAGATCGGTGGCCTTGCCGCGAGGAACAGTAACCCAGGTAGGCTGCACCGAACCCAGGCCGACGGTCTCGGTCTGGCCTTGCCAGACCCGGGCGGTCACCGCCGGTTTGTCGGCGTCGAAAACCTTCACGGTATCGAAATTCTGGAAGCTCCAGTTCAGCAGTTTCAGGCTGTTCTCGGTGCGGGCGGCATCGCTTGCCGCGCCGACCACAACGGCCAGCACCCGCCGCCCGTTACGCAGGGCCGTGGACACCAGGCAGTAGCCCGCCGAACTGGTGTGGCCCGTTTTCAGGCCGTCTACGGTGGGATCGGTCCAGAGCAGGCGGTTGCGGTTGTTCTGCTTGATGCCGTTGTACGTGTATTCCTTCTGCTGGTAGTAATGCATGTACTTGGGGAAGGCGGTCATGAGGTTGCGCGCCAGCGTGGCCAGATCGCGCACCGTGGTCAGGTGCTCGGGGTGCGGCAGCCCCGACGCATTCTGATAATAGGTGTCACGCAGGCCCTGGCGTGCCGCCTCTTCGTTCATGAGGGCCACAAATGCATTCTCGCTGCCCGCAACGGCTTCCGCCAACGCCACGGTGGCGTCGTTACCCGACTGCACAATGAAGCCCTGCAGCAGATCACCCACGGCCACCTGCGAATTAGGCTTGATGAACATGCGTGAACCTTCGGTTTTCCATGCCTTTTCAGACACGTGCACTTTCTGGTCGAGCGTTAACCGCCCTTTCTCCAGGGCGTCGAACACAATATAAGCCGCCATGAGCTTGGTCAGCGAGGCCGGTTCAACCTTTTGCTCGGGATTCAGTGCCGCAATGACCTGGTTGCTATTCATGTCGAGCGTGAGCCATGCCGTGGCCGTCAGGGCGGGCGGAGGCACCGGGGACAAGTCGCCCACGGTGGTTGTGCCGACCGGTGAGGCAATGGGCGCGGGCGACTGCGCAACGGCAGCCACAGCGACCAGAGACAATGCCGCTGCCGCCAGGCTACGTTTCATTAAAGCGAAGGAAGAAGAAAAAATCATCGGCATATCGTAAAAGAAATTAGGTGAGGCATCACACCGAGGCCAGGCGCAACTGCAACAATTGCTTCAGGGCCGGCAGTTTGCCGTGAAAAAAGTGCCCGGCGTCGGGCACAACCACCATGGGCAGCGACCACTCGCGCGCGAAATCCATGGCTTCGGCAAGCGGAACCACATCGTCGAGCTCGCCATGTACCAGCAGGGTATCTGACGGTACGGTGATGTCGCGAAAACGGAATCGCTCGACGGCCGAACCAAACAGGAACAGCGCCTTCGGCAGGGCTTGTTCGGTGTCGGCCAGCGCCGAATACACCTGAACCGCCACCGATGTGCCAAAGGAAAAACCCGCCAGAACCCAGGGGCCCTGGGCCGCTTGCGGGTATTGCTGCGCAAACTGTTCGATCAGCGCCAGCATATCGTGGGTTTCTCCGACGGCGGCATCGAACTGGCCATGAGACAAACCCACACCGCGAAAGTTCGGGCGCACTGCAACCATACCATGCTGGACACAGGCCCGGGCAATGGTGGTGACTATTTTGTTGTCGCGCGCGCCGCCGTGCAATGGATGAGGATGCAAAACCAGGACCCACCCCCGGGGGGTGCCGTCGGGGAAATCGATGACGCAATCGATATCGCCGGCCTGCCCCTGAAAAGGGTGTTTTTCGGTGCGTACCATGGGCTACCATTTGAGTTATAAACAGAACTTGCTCATTTTACGTCACCCAACAAGGCACCGGCCACCCGCCATGATTCCCGCCACCACCACCGTCCTGCCCGAACCGGCCCAGATGTCGGACGCGCTCGCCCGGGCGCTTCCCCAGTTCCAGTCCACCGAATGGGTTGAAACCACCACATCCACGAACGCCGACCTTATTGAACGCGCACGCTCGCCGGCCGGCCAGCTTATGCGGCCCTGGCTGCTTGGCGCCCACTTCCAGCTGCAGGGTCGCGGCCGGTCGGGCCGCACCTGGCAGAACCGTCGCGGCGCCAATCTCATGTTTTCCTGCGCCTACGATGTGTTCGTGCCGCCACGGCACCTGCCCACGCTGTCGCCGGTGGCCGGCCTGCTGGCGTGCGAAGCCTTGCGGGGCCTTCTGGAACCCCGGCATCAGGCACTGCTCACCATGAAGTGGCCGAATGACCTGCACTGGAAATTTGCCAAACTGGCCGGCATTCTTATCGAGGCCACTCGCGCCGGTACGGCGCAACTGTCGCCCGACCATCACGTCGTGATCATCGGCATGGGCATCAATCTGGACGACGCCCGGGCGCTCAGCCAGTCACTGGACCGGCAAGTGGCCGACTGGTCGCACATTGCACACACCGATCCCCGAGCCGCCACCCTGGATGCCGTGGATATCGTGGCGGCCATTGCGCGCGCCTGGTACGACGGGCTCAATGACATCACCGCCCGTGGCTTTACCGGCCTGCCCGCACGCTACGCCCAGGTTGACGAACTGCAAGGCACCGCAGTGACCATCCAGGACAACGGCCGCCTGCTGTATTCGGGCATCGCCGACGGCATTAACGAACAGGGTGAACTTTTGCTGCGCACCCCCGAAGGCAATCACGCGGTGTCGGTCGGCGAGGTATCGGTTCGCCCCCGTCGTGCCGACTGAACCGCGCACAGGGCAGGCTCCATGCAATTGCTGATTGACGCCGGTAACACCCGGGTGAAATTTGCCCGACTGAACCCGGGCGCCGGCGAGCGTGATCCGGATATTCTTGCTATCCCTCATTCCGGGCTTGCCGACGGCCTGCAACAGGCGCTGGCCGGCTGGGGGTGCCGCCCGAAGGCGGCGCTGGGCGTGAACGTAGCCGGGCCGCAGGCGGCGCAGCGTATCGAACACGCGCTGCACGACTGCTTCGGACCACACTTTCGAATGGAATGGATTCACAGCCAGGCCCACGTTGCCGGTGTCTACAACGCCTACCGGGAACCCGGCCGGCTCGGGCCCGATCGCTGGTCGGGCTGCGTGGGCGTGGCGCATCTGGCACAAGGCCGCCCCGTGCTGCTGGCCAATTTCGGAACGGCCACCACCGTAGATACCGTCGTCTGCACCACACGCTACACCAAAGTACCGGCCCCTACCTTCGTCGGAGGCCTGATCTTTCCGGGGCCGGAGCTGATGCGAACCGCACTGGCCTCGGGAACCGCCAACCTGCCGCAGGCGCGCATCGAACTTGCCGACTACCCGCTGCATACCGATTCGGCCATCAGCACCGGTATTGCCGCGGCCCAGGCCGGGGCGGTGCTGCGCCAGTGGTTTCAGGGTTTTGAACAGCACAAGGCGCCGCCGTTGGTCGTGTGTTCGGGAGGAGGCTGGCCGCAGGTACAGCAGGAACTGGCCGATCAGCTGCAACGGGCACAGGATCGTGCCGGTGTGGAGGCCGTACCGGTACTATGGCGGGATGCTCCGGTTCTGGACGGCCTGGCCCGTATCTACCGGGCGGGTTCGCGCAGCTGAGTATCCGGCGTGCCCGGCCGAACCGCCAGCTCGTTGCGTTCGGTCAGCAGGCGGGGATCACGCCCGGTTTCAGCCGGAGGCGTGCCGAAAAGGCCGACGCCCAGCCCGAAAGCGGCCGCATTGGCCAGCAAGACAAGTACGAACAAAAACCGCATGATGGGTATCGTTTCCGCGAAAACGATCAGTTTATCGCAGCGCCGGCCGGTGTGAACAGGTTTGACAGTTCGGCACGCGCCCGCTCGCCAAAGCGCGGGGCAGGCGTACTGAAATAAAGATAGTCAGGCGTGGATTCACCAACCTGCAGAAAAAAACCGGCCTGTTCGAGAATGTCACCGGCGGCGTATTCCCGGGCAAGGTTCTGGTCACGTGCCGTGAGCGCCTGCACGAAACGTTCCCGGATCTCGAAGGACTGATCGAGCCAGTCGTCGGCAAGCGTGGCGAATTTTTGCTGGTAGGGGTTCAGGCGTTTACGGATATACAGCACCTGCCGGGTAAGAAAACGGTTGGCACACGCAAAATACAGGGCCTCGTGAAAAGCCAGGTTGTATTCACGGTAAGCGCTCAGATCGCGACCCGCAACGGCCGCGCGGCCGCCGGCGTGCACCTCGAGGATGCGTTCCATGGCATGCGCGGAACCGCGCTCACAGGCCAGCGCCGCGCATAACCCTTCGGAATGGGCCAGCGCCTCGAACAGTTCGGCAACCTCGCGGGCCGGCAATTCGACGACGTAAATTCCGGCCCGGGGAACAATACGCACAAAGCCTTCCGCCGACAGCTGCAGCAGGGCTTCACGCACCGGCGTGCGCGATACCTCGAATTGCTGCCCCAGACGGCTTTCGTCGAGCATCGTACCGGGCGCCAGTTCGCCGGAGACGATACGTTTTTCCAGCTCGGCGCGGACGCGGTCGGTATTCGTAATGATCATTTCGACAGATGGTTTTATGCACTATCGAAAATTCTAATCCCAAAGCCGCACCGGCCAAATGGGGAATACGGACTAGAAAAGGGGGTAATTGTTGTGATTTAGACCACGTTATCCAGCTCGTTGATAGTGGCCAGCACCCGGGAAACCGCCCCGGCGTGCTTTTGCACCCAATCGCGACCGGCCGCCCCCATGCGGAGGGTGCGGGGCGCATCGTCGAGTAATTCAAGGGCGGTGCGCACCGCGTGGTCGGGGCCGGGCACCCGCAGGGCGGCCCCTTCATCGATGGCATCGACCACGGCCTGTTCAAAATTGACCGTGTGGGGCCCTACTATGACCGGCACGCCGATGGCACACGCTTCGATCAGGTTCTGTCCCCCATGGGGCTGAAAACTGCCTGCCACAATCGCCACGTTGCCCAGCGCGTAGTACCAGGGCATTTCTCCCAGGGAGTCACCCAGCAGCACATCGGTTTCGCGGCATTGCTGAACGGCACTGGAGCTGTTGCCCCCCAGTTGCAGAAGATCCGAACGGCGCACAAATGTCAGTCCGGCCGCAGTCAGCAACGCGGCGGCTTCGTCAAAACGCTGGGGATGGCGAGGCACCAGACAGAACAAGGCCCGCTGATGCGGCTCGGCCCCTTCGCGCTCCAAACGGTTCAGATAGCGCTTGATTGCCTGAATGAAAAGCTCGTCCTCGCCTTCGCGGGTACTGGCCACCACCACAATGCGCCGGCCCAGAGCCGCTGCGAAGCTGTGCCCCCGATCGATTTTCTGCTGTGGAAAATTGACGTCGAACTTGAAATTGCCCGACACCCGCACCCCGTTCGCGCCGGCCTGCTCCAGCCGCTGCGCATCGGCCAGGGTTTGCGCATACACGGCCGAAAAAGCGGCATACGCTTCACGCAGCACGCTGCCGGCCCGCAAGGCCTGCCGCAACGACTGATCGGAAAAGCGGGCACTGGCCAGCACCATGGGCAAACCCGCCTTGCCCGCGCTGAACAGCAGGTTCGGCCACACCTCGCGTTCGATCAGCACACCGACGCGCGGCCGGTAGTGAGAGAAAAACCGCCGGGTTGCGCCGGGAAAATCGTAAGGCAGCCACTCCTGTGCGAGCCGGCCCCCGGCGATGGCATCGGCAAAAAGCCGTTGGCCCTCGGCCCGGCCGGTGGCGGTCAGGTGCGTAAGCAATACCTGCCGCCCCTGATCCAGCAGCGCCTGGACAAGCGGCTGGGCGGCACGCGTTTCCCCCAGGCTGACTGCATGGACCCACACAGGCGCAGCAAGGGGCGAGGCGGCGGCATAAAAACCAAAACGGGCACCGCCGGCCACCTGCCACTGCCCGCCGGCACGGCGGGCCCGAAGTGCCATCCAGGCCAGCAAAGCGGGCGACAGCGCACGGATCAGCGACGAATACACAAAACGGTTCACGCCGCCGTCTCCTGCCAGGCCAGCGCCTGATCAACGGCATCGAGCACCTGGTCTGCGGTGGGAGGGTGGCCTCGCTCCCCCAGGCTGGCGGTGAATCCTGCGCCTTGCAGCGGCGTGCGTACCGGTGTTGAGGCTTTGTAAATGCCGATAGTGGGCCGGCCCAACCCGGCCGACAAATGCGTCAAGCCACTGTCGAGCCCGACCATGAGCCGCGCCGGCGCCAGCACCCTGGCCACATCGGTCAGCCCCATGCGGGGCAAAACCTGGGCCCCCTGAACGCCCTGCATCAAGGCCTGCGCACGGGCCGTTTCGGCGGCGTTTCCCGCCAGCACCTTCAGGCCAAGCCCGGCACAACGCAAGCGGGCAAACACCTGATGCCAGGCCTGGGGATCCCATAATTTGTCGTCGCGGCTGGCCGACGGCATGATGACCGCGTACGGCTCGATAGCAATGCCATCGGTAAAACGCTGCAAGCCGAAATCCGGCGGCCCTTCCCACTGATACCCGAAGGCGGCGCCGGCCAGATCGCGTTGCCGCTTGATCGCCGGCTGCCAGAACGGCACGGCATGCCTGACATCGTAGAAAAACGAGGCCAACGGCTCGCGCGCCGACCGGCGATCCAGGCCATGGCGCTTGCCGTGTGTCTGGCGCACCAGCCAGATTGATTTCATCAGCGCCTGCATGTCGAGCACGACATCGTAGCGGCGTGCCGCCAGATCGCGCTTTAACGCCGCCCTTTCGGCCCGCGACTGTGCCGACCACCACTGCTTTCGCCAGCGCCGGTGCGCCACGGTGATGACGTCGTGGACGGCCGGATGCCAGCGCGGTATATCGGCGAAGCTCTCTTCGACGATCCAGTCGATCTGTGCTTGCGGCACATGACGGGCAATATCGGTGATTGCCGGCAGCATGTGCACCAAGTCGCCCAGGGAAGAGGTGCGAACAATAAGGATTTTGCAAGTCATGGCGCGATTATAGTTTCCGGCCACGCCATTCAATGAAGCCTATGCTGATACCACTGGCACAAATGACCGCAATGCCCAGCCAGGTGAAGGCATCGGGAAACTGCCCCCAGATGAACCATCCCAGCGACGCCGCCGCCACAATTTGCAGGTACAGGAACGGTGCCAGCATGGATGCCGGCGCAAAACGATAGGCCTGGATTTGCATAAGGTGGCCGAACGCCCCCCAAAAACCCGTGGACAGCAAAATAAGCCAGTGAAAGGCATCGAGTGTGGGAATAACGGCCATGACATCATTCCAGACGAACGGGATCATCAGCGTCAAGGCAACGCTACCCACCGCGCCGCTCCAGACCAGGGTGGTCAGCGGATCGTCAACCGCCACCTTGCGGGTGGCAATAAACTGGCCGGCGAACAGGAAGGCGGTAAACAGCCCAAGCGCCGTACCCACCGGATGCAACCCGGCATCGGGACGGATGATGATCAGCACACCCAGAAAACCGACACCGGCAGCCACCCAGCGCGATACGCGGGCGGGCTCTTTCAGTACCCACGGTGCCAGGGCCAGCATAATGAGCGGCGCCAGAAAGTTGATGGCCGTGGCTTCGGCCTGCGGCAAATAATGCAGCGTGGTGAAGAAAAACATGGTGGCGGCCAGCATGGTGCCGCCGCGAATGATTTGCGCCCGGGGGCGCACGCTGCGCAAAACCCGCGTACCGCGGGCCGGCAGCACCAGCGCCAGTACCAGTACCAGATGCACTACATAACGGAACCAGCACAGCATGACCAGCGACACGCCGCCGGCCATGACCCACTTGCCGCTGGCGTCAAGGGTGGAAAGGGCCCAGCTGGAAAGAATGAGTATGCCGATACCCGCCATGGGACGGGTGGCGCCGTACGCGGGCGCGGGACGGCTGGGCTGAGGCCGGGACATAGTGCTGCAGGCTCCGGCAGATTAGTTGATGGGGGTCAGTTCGGCTTTGAAGCGGGCGGCGCGTTCAGCATAGCCCAGCGCGTTCTTGCGTATCATGGCCACATCGTCGTCGGACAAGGTGCGCACCACTTTGGCCGGGGCGCCGAGTATCAGGGAACGCGGCGGGAACACCTTGTTTTCCGTCACGATGGCACCGGCGCCGACCAGGCTTTCCTTGCCAATGACGGCGCCGTTCAGCACAACGGCCTGAATGCCCACCAGCACATCGTCTTCGATGGTGCAGCCATGCAGCATGGCCTGGTGACCCACCACCACGCCCTTGCCCAGCGTAAGCGGCTTGCCCGGGTCGTTATGCAAGACGGCACCTTCCTGCACGTTGGAGTTTTCCCCAATGACGATAGGCTCGTTGTCGGCACGAATGACCGCACCGGGCCAGACGCTGGTGTTGGCTTCCAGGCGCGCCTGACCGATAATCGTGGCCTCGGCCGCAACATAGGCGGTTTCATGAATTTGGGGAACCAGGTCGCCCAGTTTGTAACAGGTCATACTACACCCCACCTTTTGTTCAAAAAAGAAACGATTTCAACACATCACGCAGCCCATTTCCAGAGCCATGACACGACCCAGCCCCCGCCCCCGCACCGATTTCCCCCATTTCCAGACCATCACCACGCGCTGGATGGACAACGATGTGTACGGGCATGTGAACAACGTCACCTACTATTCCTACTTCGATACCGCCGTCAATCGGTATCTAATCGAGGCCGGCGCGCTGGATATACATGCCGGTGAAGTGATCGGCCTGGTGGTGAATACCGGC
Organism: Burkholderiaceae bacterium; assembly: GCA_050252075.1. Taxonomy (GTDB): domain Bacteria; phylum Pseudomonadota; class Gammaproteobacteria; order Burkholderiales; family Burkholderiaceae_B; genus JAAYGT01. Next base: position 19,964 of record JBFWLP010000057.1, read on the forward strand.
TGCCATTACTTCGCCCCTATTGCTTTTCCGCAACAGCTCGACGCCGGTGTGGCGGTTGCGCACATTGGCTCATCGAGCGTACGGTATGAAGTGGGTGTGTTTGTTCAGGGCGAAAGCACCACAGCCGCGCACGGCCATTTTGTGCATGTCTATGTCGACAAAGCCACACGCCGGCCGGTGCCGTTGCCACCCGAACTGCGCCGCGCCCTGGAGCAACTGTACCGCGCACCTGAAGCCTGACGGCCGGCGACGATCAGGCCTGGCCGGCCGACAGCTCGATGGTTTCCTTGCCGAAGAACCCGGAATTCACCTGATCGATGGCCTGGGCATCGAGCTGCCCGGCGGCACCGGCCAGCATCAGCCGGGCCAGAACATATTCAAGACGGGCCTGGGTAAGATCGAGCCGTGCCCGATACAGCTGTTCCTGCGCGTCCAGAATATCGATAATGCTGCGCGTGCCGGCCTGATAGCCTTTTTCCACCGCCTCAAGCGCCAGCAAACTGGATTCCACCGCCACTTTCAAGGCGGCAGTACGTTCGGCGCCGCTGACCACCGCCTGATACTGCCGGGTTACTTCGACAGCCACCCGTTCCCGCGTTGCCTGCAGCTCTTGCGAGGAGCGGTCGCGGTTATAGCGCGCCTGCGTTACCTGGGCGCTGGTCAGGCCGCCGGAAAACACCGGCAAGGACAGCTGGACGCCGAACGAGGTGGTGGAACTGTCCTGATTTCGGGTGGACAGGGTTTCGTTGGACACCACACGGCGCGACGCCACGATATCAAGCGTAGGCAAATGCCCGCCGAAGGTGCGATCGATTTCATCGTCGGAAATGCGGACACCCTGCTCACCGGCCCGGATTTCCGCATTGTTGTTCATGGCCATGGCCAGCCAGTCTTCACGGGTGGCCGGCACAAGGGGCTGCGGTTTGAAATCGGGCTTCAGGCCGGCAATGCGCACCGGTGTGGCGCCCACCATCTCCTGCAGTTCGCGTTGGGCCACCACCAGCGCGTCTTGCGCGGCGATCAGGTCGGCACGCGCCAGATCACGCCATGATTCGGCCTCGCGAATGTCGGTAATGGTGCCTTCGCCGGCGTCGTAGTGACGCTGGGCCACCACCACCTGCCGCTCGTTGGCCTGCAGGTTGTTTCTGGCCAGCACCACATGTTCATACGACAGCAAAGCCTGAAAATACCGGTTCACCATACGTACAGCGGTGTCTTTGGCCTTGGTGTCGAAAATGGCCAGGCTGTAATCGGCACGGCCCTGGCCCTGCCGGTACTCGGCAAACGTGCTCCAGTTGAAGACCGTCTGGGTGGCACGAATTTCGTTGGTCTTGGCCGTGTAATCGAGATCGGTGCTGACTGTGTTGCCAAAGTTGGTTGGCTGCTCCAGGGTGCCGCGCACCCGGTTGCGCCCCAGCGACGCGCTGACTTGCGGCAACAGTTTGGAGCGACCGATGGCCCGGTTCGTCTGGCCGGCTTCGCGCTCGCTGATGGCCGCCTGATAGGTGGGATCGTACTGCAGGGTGGCCCGCCACGCGCTGGACAAATCAAAACTGGCAGATTTGTCGGACGACGGGGCCTGTTGCACGGCGGGAGGCTTCGACTGGGCAAACGAGACCGGCATGCCTACCCACACCATGGGCAAGGCCGCCAGACCCGCGATTGCCGTACGAAACATTACCCTGCGCATGCTTATTGCTCCTTGAAGGATTTATCCAGACGATCGAGCATGGGTTTAAGCAAGTAACTGAGCATGGTGCGCTCGCCGGTACGAATAAGCACCGAGGCCGGCATACCCGGGCGAACTTCGTTGCCACCCAACAGGTTGACGCCTTCCTGGGTAAGTTCGATTTGAGCCCGGTAATAAGGCATCTTGGTCACCTCATCGACCAGACGATCGCCCGACACCGTCATTACTTTACCGGGAATCTGGGGTGTC